>JBFWWB010000014.1:0-35813 GCA_050246435.1 Hyphomonadaceae bacterium | reverse complement strand
ACGACGAGCCGCACGCGCCCTTCCGCGAAATCCTGCGGCGGCGCGAACGCGCGGGAGAACGCAATGTCTTGCGCCGCGTAGTGCGCGGCGACCGCGTCGAGCAGGGCTTGCAGCGTTTCGCGGGTGAGCGGGCGCCCGCGCAAGGGCGCGGCGCGCGCCGCGATCGCGTCCAGCGCTGCGGGGTCGCTTTCACCGGCGATCGATACGCCGGCGAGCGTCATCTCCGGCGCGGCCTGCGCGGGGGCGGAGGCGGCCGGACCGCGCGGCGGCGGAGCGGGCTGCGCACCGGGCGGCGCAGTGTCGAGCCGGTTGCGGTCGACGAACAAACCGTCCTGCGCCAAGGCGGCGGGCGCCGCCGCCAACACACACGCGCCATAGGCCAGGCCCAGGGCGCGCGCGGCGGCAGCGCTTTGCATCCTCAGCGCCCGAGCAAACCGCCCAGAGCGCCGGTCACGCCCCCGACGGTTTGGCTCACCGCGCCGAGCGTGGTTTGCACTGCGGGCGCCGGCGGGACGCTGACGCCCGCGAGACCCTGGCCGAGATTGACGGCGGCGATCGGGGCCCCGCCGGGCGCGGAGACGCCTGCCGTCAACAGACTTCCGCCAGAGGCCAGCGCCACATTGACGGCTGCGCCAGAGGCGGGGACAGGGGCGAGCAGGCTCACGCCCAACGGAGCGCCTGCCGATCCGCTCGTCACGCCGCCCACATTCACCGCGGCCGCGGAGGCGATCTTGTTGTCCGCCGCACCGATGGCGCCGGCCAACGCCGAGCCCGCCAGCGGAACGCCGCCGGGGCCCTGCGCGGTGTGCGCGCCGGCCGCCTGCGTGACATCGCCCAGGCGGCTCAAAACACCGCCTGCAGTGACAAAGAGATCGTCCGCCGGGGAAGGCAGCAGCGAGAACGCGGCGACCTGGTCGCCGAGCGCACCGACCGTTTCGCCGAGGCCGGACACCCAGCCGCCCCCAGCCCCCGACGCGCCGGCGGCGAGCGCCGCCAGCAGCCCCGGAGCGGCGCTGGGATCATCGACAGGAACGTCAGGCGGCGTGGGATCCCCGCTGGGATCAGGCGTGGGCGATGGGCCGGAGAGCGGCGGCGACGCGGGCGTTTCGTCGCCAGGCGCGCGGGCGGAGGCGATGTCGGCGGCTGAGAAGCCGGAGGTTCCCGCGCAGGCGGACGCAAGCAGCGCCAGAGCGGGCGCGAGAAGAGTTGCGCGTAGGGGTTAAGATTGTGCGAAGACCGCCGCGACAGGGCGGAGCGCCGAGATGGCCAACAACATTGTGATGGCCAAGGCGTCGGCTATCCTGCGGACATGTCCCTCAGCCGACGTCTAGCGTAAGGCGTTAGGGGAGGCATGCATGCGCTGGGGCGCCTGGATCGCGCGCGCCGCCGCGGCGAGCGCCGCCGTTCTTGTATTTGTCGTCGCGGCGGCATGGATGCTGGCGCGTCCCGCGAAACCTGACGCCTTCTACACGCCGCCTGTCGCGCCGCCGCGCGGCGCCGGCGTGCTGCTGCGCAGCGAGCCGTTGGGGCGCGGTACCCCGCCCGGCGCCAAGGCCTGGCGCATCCTCTACGCCACCACCGCCGGAGACGGCGCGCCGGCAGTCGCCAGCGCCGTGGTGATGACCGCCGAAGGCGGCGCGCAGGCGCCGCGCCCGGTCATCGCCTGGGCGCACGGCACAACCGGCGTCGCACCCGGTTGCGCGCCATCGATGGCGGCGGACCCCTACCGGAGCGCCGCCGCGGCGGCGGCGATCGTCTCCGAACATTGGGTGTATGTCGGCGCCGATTATATCGGGCTCGGCGTCGGCGGCGCTGGTCACGCCTATCTCGTCGGCGCGGACGCCGGCCACGCGGTGCTCGATGCGGTGCGCGCCGCGCGCCAGATCAAGGGCCTCGCCGCGGCGGAACAAACCGTCGTCTGGGGACATTCGCAGGGCGGCGGCGCGGCGTTGTGGACCGGCGTGCTCGCGCCGTCTTATGCGCCGGATGTGAACGTCGTCGGCGTCGCGGCGCTGGCGCCAGCGAGCGATCTGCCGGCGTTGTTCGACGCGGGCGCCGGCACGGTGTTCGGCAAGATCGTTTCGGCCTATCTCGCACACGCTTATGAGGCGGCCTATCCGGAAACGCGGGCCTTTTCCTATGTCGAGCCGGCGGCGCGATGGCTCGTGCGCGACATCGCCGGGCGCTGCACGATCGGCCGGGAGACGCTGTTTTCCGCGGCGGAGACGATGCTGCTGCCGCGCGAAGGCATCTTCTGGCGGGCGCCGTCGGAAGGGCCGTTCGGCGCGCGGCTGGCGGAGAACACGCCGCGCCTGCCGATCGCGGCTCCGCTGCTGATCGCGCAGGGCGACCGCGATGATCTCGTGCCGGCGGCGATCCAGACGACCTATGCCGATGCGCAATGCGCCGAAGGCCAGAAGCTCGACTACCGGGTCTATGCCGGACGCGATCACATGAGCCTGTTGGCGCCGGACTCGCCCCTGACCGGCGATCTCATCGCCTGGACGCGCGCGCGCTTCGCGGGGGAGCCCGCCGCATCGACGTGCCCGAAGCGCAACGGCGGGCGCTGAACCTCCAGCGCCTACAGCAGCGGCGGCATGTCGTAGCCGATGGCGGGATCGACCGCCGCGCCGCCGAAAAGCGCCGCCAGGCACGCCGTGCTGAGCAGGAAAACCGCCGCCACAGCGAGGGATGAGGGCACGTCGATCTCGGTGCTGAGGCGTGTCCACGCTTTGCGCCACCACGGCGTCAGCGCGAGCGCTTCTAGGCAGGCGTTGTGGACGAGCGCTGCAAATCCCCGCGCGCCGGGCGCGCGGCCATAGCGCATATCCTCGGCGCGATCGCGCGCGCGCAACGCGCGCGGATCGTGCTCCATCCATTGCCGCACGGGATCGAAGTCTTCCAAACGTCCGCTCCGCTCGTCCTTCGCAGACCGCCGCCGTTCACATAAGTTCCCGGCGAGGATAACCAATGCAGGGCGCGCGATGATCCATGCGCGCGATCGCCGCACTGTGACCATCGCTGCAATGGCGCGTTCGCTGGGCGCGAGCAGGGCGTTCTGCGCGTTTGCGCGGCGCCGGCGCGCGCCGGGCCGCGGCGTTTGGGCGAATTCCGCCCGCCGCGCAGGGCGATTCGCCGCCGGCGCGGCCGCGCGGCCGCGATCGCCGCAGCGCCTGAGGCAGGGCCGATCCGCAAATACTCTCACTGCATTTTCGGAGCAGATCGGGGCGAAAATATTTGCGCAGCGGGCGCATGACAGCCGGGCTTGTCAAAGCGGCGGGCGAGGGTGCGAATAGGGCGAAGAGATCAAAAGGCTGCGGCCGGGCGCCGCGCCAGGGAGGAAAAGATGCCGTCGACCACGCTCAACGGGCACAAGCATCATTGGGAAGAATTCGGCCAGGGCGACCCGTTGATCATGTTTCATGGCGCGGCGGGGTCGAGCGTGACGCTGCTGCCCTACGCAAAGGAGCTCGCGGCCACCCATCGCGTCATCGTGCCCGATCTGCGCGGCATGGGGCAGAGCGCGCATGTCGATCAGATCACGCCGCCCTCGGGCTGGACCGACGACGCCGTAGCGCTGCTCGATCATCTCGGGATCGCGAAAGCGCATGTGTTCGGCGTCAGCCTCGGCGCCCGCATCGCGCTGCGCGTAGCGATCGATCATCCCCAGCGCGTGCGCACGCTGATCATGGAATTGCCGATCATCGCGATCGACGCCGCGGGCAGCGCTTCGCTCAATGCGCGGATCGGCTCGTTCGACGATCTTCCGCTGGCCGATCAGCAGGCCCGCGAGGCGCAGCACGGGCCTGAATGGCGCACGGTGCTGGCCAATTACATGGCGATCCGCAACCGGCAGGATCTGCAGGATCATCTCGATCTGCGCGCGCCCTCCAAAAAGGTCGCCGCGCCGACCCTGATCATCCGCGGCGATGAGCGCGAGGTCGTTCATCCGATGAGCCACTCGATGCAGCTCTACGACAATATCGCCGGTTCGTGGCTGTGGGTGCGCAGCAACACCAACGGCAGCGTGATGCGCGCGGCGCCGCAGGAAACCTACGCGCAGATGCGCGCGATCATGGCGAAGGGCTGAAGCGCTAGGCCGTGACGCGGCGTGCGGGCGCGATCAGCGTGTCGGCGAAATCCGGCGCATCGAGCGGCTTTCCGAACAGGTAGCCCTGGCCTTCCACGCAGGTCAGCGCCACGAGGCGCTGATGCTGCTCGGCCGTTTCGACGCCTTCGGCGATGACCTCCATGCCGAAGCTTTCGCCGAGGAACAGGATCGCGCGCACGACGGCGGCGTCGGCCGCGTCCGAGCACATATCGCGCACGAAGGTCTGGTCGATCTTGAGGCGGCTGATCGGGAAGCGTTTCAGCATGCTGAGCGAGGCAAAGCCGGTGCCGTAATCGTCGAACGCGACGCCGACGCCGTACGCGCGCAGGCGCGTCAACGGCGGCACGATGGCGTCGTCCTGATTGAGGATGATGTTCTCGGTGATTTCGAGTTCGAGTGCGCAGGGTGGCAGTGCGGCCCCCGCCAGCGCGTTCATCGTGTGCTCGACCAGGTCGCCGGTGTGGAATTGCGCGCCGAACAGGTTCACCCCGATGCGGAAATCCGCAGCGCCGGCCTGGCGCCAAGCGGCGGCTTGCGCGCACGCCTCCTCCAGCACCCATTGCCCGATCGTGGCGGAGAGCAGGCCGTTCTCGATCATCGGCAGGAACGCGCCGGGCGAGAGCAGACCGCGCTCGGGATGGCGCCAACGCAACAGCGCCTCCGCGCCGACGATCGCATTATCGGCCAGGCGCACCTGCGGCTGATAGAACACGCGGAACTCGCGGTTATCGAGCGCGCGGCGCACCTCGACATCGTTCTGCCTGCGCGCGACGGCGGCGTGGCGCATGGCCGGCGTGAACAGCCGACGCACGCCCTTGCCGTCACGCTTGGCGTGATGCAGCGCCAAATCGGCGTTGCCGAGCAATTCCTCAGCCTTGAGGCTGTGGCCCGGATAGATGGCGATGCCTGCGCACGCGCTGACCTGCACGTCGTGACCGCCGATCGTCAACGGATGGGAGAGCGCCGCGATCGCGGCTTCCGCGATCATCGCGGCGCGCAGCGGATCGCCGACGCCGGGCAGGAGGATGGCGAATTCATCGCCGCCCAAACGGCTGACGGTGTCGATCGGGCGCAGGCAATCCTTCAGCCGGCTGGCGGCGTGGCGCAGCAGCAGATCGCCGACGCGATGGCCCAGCGTGTCGTTGATGACCTTGAAGCCGTCGATGTCGACGCTGAGGATCGCCATCGGTTGTTGCACGGCGATTTCTTCTTCAAGGCGGCGATGCAGCACCTGGCGGTTCGGCAACCCGGTCAACGCGTCGAAATGGGCGAGCTGGAAAAGGTCGCGCTCGTAGCGGCTGCGTTCGGTGATGTCGCGGATGATGGCGCCGAACGTGGCGACGCCGTCCTCGCGCCACATCGACAAGGAAAGCTCGATCGGGAATTCATCGCCTGATTTGCGCAGGCCGACGAGCTCGCGCGATTTATCGCCGAACGGCAGATAGCCGGTCTCGGCGGCGGCCGCGCGGCTTTCGTGCAAGGTGTGCCGGAAGGCGGATGGCACGATGCGGTCGATGTTGCGGCCAAGCATTTCTTCCGCCGAATAGCCGAAGACACGGCTGGCTGCGTCGTTCCACACTGAGACCTGGCCATCGGCGGACGAGCAGATCACCGCATCGGGCGAGGTGGCGACGATCTGCTCGAAGCGCGCCTGGCTGGCGCGGCGGGCGACGTCGAGGCGGCGCAGCTCCAGTCGGTCAAGCGCGAGGCTCGCCAGATGTTTCAGCTGCGTCAGCTCGGCGTCGCACATCATGGCGCGCGCACGGGTGTCGATGATGCAGAAGGCGCCGAGGCCGTGGCCGCTAGGCGAGGTGAGCGGCACGCCGGCGTAGAAGCGGAAATGCGAATCCCCGACGACGAGGGGATTGTCGTGGAAGCGCGGATCGAGGGTGGCGTCCTCGACGACGAGCACGTCATCCTGCGTAATCGCGTGCGCGCAGAAGGAGACGTCGCGGCCGGCCAGGCGCGGCTCGACCTCGCCGATGCCGGCGCTGGCGGCGAAGAACACATGCTCGCGGTCGATCAGGTTCACCACCGCCATCGGCACGTTGAACATGCGCCGCGCGAGCTCGACGATCGGATCGAGGGAGGCCTCGCCCGGTTCGTCGGTGAAATTGTACTCCGCAAGCGCCGCCAAGCGGGCGGCTTCGTCCGGCAGGATACGAGGGGGATGCATGCGTCCTCGCGCTCTTTTTTATCGAGCGTAAGCGCGCGCCGCTAAGGAAGCCTAAATGCGCCCTTTACCAGCCGCCCGCCCGCGGGCGGACGCAGGAGACGGCGGGCTTGGCGGGAGGAATGGTCGGAGTAGCAAGATTCGAACTTACGACCCCCACGTCCCGAACGTGGTGCTCTACCAGGCTGAGCTATACTCCGAGGAGGCGGGCTTATATCGCAAGGCCGGCGGCGAGCGCAACGCCGGTTCCCGGGCATGCGGCGCCCCCCGGTGGGCTGTTGCATCGGCGGGGGGGCGCGCCTAAACAGGCCCGCTCGCCGCCGCGCCCGGTTCAAGACGGGGCCGGAGGGAGGCGCTTTGGGGCGTCGCCAAGTGGTAAGGCAGCGGTTTTTGGTACCGCCATTCCTAGGTTCGAATCCTAGCGCCCCAGCCAACCTAAATCCTTAAGCGCATCAGCGTGGACTGCCGCCGCAACGCGCGCGGCGGGGGCACCGGCTTGCCGGGCCGGCGTCTGGGCGCGTATGCCCCTCTGCGGGAGGCCACAAGAAAAAGAATGACCATGCATGCGCGCGCCGTCGGCGCGCTCCTGGCCGCGCTGGCGGTCCTGGCGGCAAGCGGCTGCGCAGCGCTGCGCAGCAAGACGCCGGCCGGGGAAGCGCCGGCGATAGAACTGGGCGATTACGCGAAGGGGGTGGAAGCCGATGTGCTGGCTGCGTTCGCCAAGACCGCGAGCGCGCGCTTCGCCAAGGGCGAACCGCTGGCCGCCGCGCTGAAAGACCTCGCGGCCAACAAGTTCGACTGCGCCGCCTCCATCCAGAAGGGCGGCGAGCCGCCGGCGCAGGTGTGCCGACGCGTGATCAAGGCCGACGACTGCACCAATACCTGGCAGGTGCATCTGTTCGCCGGCGGCGCGGAGAAGGACGTGGTCGAGCGCGCCCGCGGCCTCTACGACAAGACCTGCGGCAAGGAAGAATTGCTGGGCGGCTAAGGCGGGCCCCGTGCGCTGCGGATCGGCCCCGTGGCCATAAGCCCAACCCGGATCGTCGCTCTCTGCGGGGAGCCGCGCATATTCAATATCGCAGGCTGCGCCGAAAATCCTTATCTAATGGGCATGGACCTGTACCACCCCCGCGTTCTCGAACTGGCGGCGGAGATTTCTCATATCGGCCGACTGCCGGCGCCGATGGGGTCTTCGACGAAGGTGAGCCGCATCTGCGGCTCAGTGGTGAGCGTCGATCTCGATCTGGATGGCGAAGCGGTGCGCACGCTAGGCATGGAAGTGGAGGCGTGCGCGTTGGGCCAGGCCGCTGCCGCAATCCTGGCGAAACATGCCATCGGGGCCTCGACGGACGAGATTTTCGCCGCGCGCGACGCGTTGCGCGCGATGCTGAAGGAAGGCGCCGCCCCGCCGGAAGGGCGCTTCTGGGAGCTGCGCCATCTGGAGGGCGTGCGCCATTACCCGCCGCGCCACACCTCGACCATGCTGGCGTTCGAGGCCGCCTGCGCCGCGATCGAACAGGCGCGCGCCGGGGCCGTCGCCGTCTAGCGCGGGCCGCCGCAAGCGCCTATCGTGCACGCATGCATAGCGCGCCGATCCGCTTGACCACGTCCACGACCACTGGCTGAGGCCGGCGGCGCGGGATCGGGCGCGCCGCAGCGGCCGCGCGCATCCCGGTCGACCCTTACACTTTGTCGCCCTGAGCGCGCCCGCCGGGCGTTGGCGCGCGCCGCGCGTTGGCTTTAGAAGCGACGCTTCCGAGGAACCGCCCATGCGTTTCGCGCGCCTTCCGGCCGCCGCGGCGATCGCCGCGATCCGGGCCTATCAGTGGACGCTGTCTCCGTTCGTCGGGCGCGGCTGCAGGCATTTGCCGACGTGCTCGCACTACGCGGCGGGGGCGATCGGCGCGCACGGGCTGTGGGCCGGGGGGTGGATGGGGCTCGCGCGCATCCTGCGCTGCAGGCCTTGGGGCTCGTCCGGCTGGGACCCTGTTCCGGCCGCCAAGCCGGCCGCCGCGCGCTGGTGGCGGCCCTGGACTTATGGCGATTGGCGCACGGGCTATCGCCCGGCGCCGCAATCCGAGAACTCGCATCATGCTTCAGCTTAAATTCCCCGACGGGCAGGCCCGCGACTATCCCGACGGCGCCACGGCGCTGGAGGTGGCCGAGTCCATCTCCAAATCGCTGGCCAAGCGCGCCATCGCCGCGAAGGTCGACGGCAAGCTCTACGATCTGACGCGCCCGATCGAAGCCGACGCGGCGATCGCGATCCTGACGCGCGACGACGCCGACGCGCTGGACCTCATCCGCCACGACGCCGCCCACGTGCTGGCGCAGGCGGTGCAGGAGTTATTTCCCGGCACGCAGGTGACGATCGGCCCGGTGATCGAGGACGGCTTTTATTAC
Source organism: Hyphomonadaceae bacterium (assembly GCA_050246435.1). Classification (GTDB taxonomy): domain Bacteria; phylum Pseudomonadota; class Alphaproteobacteria; order Caulobacterales; family Aquidulcibacteraceae; genus JAKFWI01. Next base: position 27,126 of record JBFWWB010000014.1, on the reverse strand, counting down.
GATTTCGCGCGCGCCGAGCCGTTCAGCTTGGAAGACCTGCCGAAAATCGAAGCGAAGATGGCCGAGATCGTGGACCGCGATCTGCCGATCGCGCGCGAGGTGTGGCCGCGCGACGAAGCGATCGCGTATTTCAAATCGATCGGCGAGCACTACAAGGCCGAGATCATCGCCGATCTGCCCGCCGATGCGCCGATCTCGGTGTACAAACACGGCAATCAGTGGATGGACCTGTGCCTCGGTCCGCATCTGCAGAGCACGGGCAAGCTCGGCAAGGCGTTCAAGCTGACAAAGCTCGCCGGCGCCTATTGGCGCGGCGATCACCGCAATCCGATGCTGCAGCGCATCTACGGCACGGCGTGGCGCACGGAGGCCGAGCTTGCAGCCTACCTGAAGCAGATCGAGGAAGCCGAGAAGCGCGATCACCGCCGCCTCGGCCAGCAGATGGACCTCTTTCATTTTCAGGAAGAGGCGCGCGGGATGCTGTTCTGGCACCCGAAAGGCTGGGCGATTTACCGGACGTTGCTGGCCTATATGCGCCGGCGCATCGAGGCTGCCGATTATGTCGAGGTGAAAACGCCGCAGCTGATGGACCGCTCCTTGTGGGAGCGCTCGGGCCATTGGGAGAAATTCCACGAGAACATGTTCGTCAGCGAAACGGCGGATGGCGAGACGCTGGCGCTGAAGCCGATGAATTGCCCCGGCCACATCCAGATTTTCAATCACGGGCAGAAGAGCTACCGCGACCTGCCGATCCGCATGGCGGAATTCGAGGGGCTGCACCGCTGCGAAAGCTCGGGCTCGCTGCACGGCGCGATGCGCGTGCGCCAGATGGCGCAGGACGACGCACATATCTTCTGCACGGAAGACCAGATCGTGGAGGAGGCGCGATCCTTCGTCGAGCTGCTTAGCTCCGTGTATGAGGACCTGGGCGTCGAACTGCATTCGGTGAAGCTGGCGCTGCGCCCGCAATTGCGCTTCGGCTCGAACCAGGTGTGGGACGCGGCGGAAGAAAAGCTCGAGCGCGCGGCGAACGCGGCGGGCGTGCAGGTGGAGCTGCTGCCCGACGAGGGCGCCTTTTACGGGCCGAAGCTCGAATTCCATCTGCGCGATGCAATCGGGCGCACCTGGCAATGCGGCACGTTGCAGCTTGATTACGTGCTGCCGGAACGGCTCGACGCCGCCTATATCGGCGAGGATGGTCAGAAGCATCGCCCGGTGATGCTGCACCGCGCGATTTGCGGCTCGATGGAGCGCTTCATCGCGGTGCTGATCGAACACTACGCCGGCGCGTTCCCGCTGTGGCTGGCGCCGACGCAGGTGGTGGTGGCGACAATCACATCGGATGCGGATGAATATGCGCGCGAAGCGGTCGCGGCGTTCAAGGCGGCGGGTCTGCGCGCCGAACTCGACGTGCGCAACGAAAAGATCAACTACAAGGTTCGCGAGCATTCGCTGGCGAAGACGCCGGTGATCGCCGTCGTCGGGCGCAAGGAGGCGGAGAGCCGCAGCGTGGCGCTGCGCCGCCTCGGCGGCGACGCGCAGCAACTGATGACGCTGCAGGAAGCCGTTGGCGCGTTGACGCGCGAAGCGCTGGCGCCCGATCTGGCGCGGCGGGCGGCGAAGGCGGGGTGAGCATGACGCGCGGTAAGCGGCTCGACGCGCTGGAGGACGAGCATTTCTCGCGCTCCGGCGGGGCGCTGGCTGTGCTGTTCGGTGCGGCGCCCTTCGTGGCGCTGGGCGGAGCGGCGGCGCTGGCGGCGGGCGGCGGTCTTGCGGGCCTGCTCGCGGTGCGCTGGCAACGCTTGCCGCGCGCGCTGGGCGGGGGCGGGCTGCCGCTGGCGCTGGCGGCGGCGTTCCTCGTGTGGGCGGCGGCAAGCGCACTGTGGGCGCCCGGCCGCCCGTTAGCGCAGGCGGCGGGGCTGGCCGCGGCGGCGCTGGGGCTGCTGCTGCTGGTGCTGGGCGCTGGCCTGGTGCGGGCGGTGGATCAGGCGATGGCGCGGCGCGCCGGCGCTGCGGGTCTTGGCGCGCTCGTGGCGCTGCTGGCGATCGAAACCGCATTCGATTTTCCGATCGGCCGTCAGCTCACGCCTGGGGCCGATCCCAGCCTCGCGCTGGAGCACGCGCGCCGCGCGCTGACCCTGGGCGCATTTTGGATTTGGGGCGTGGCGGCGATGTTGACGGCGTGGCGCTGGCCCGGCTGGGCGCTGACGGCGGTGGCGGTCGCAGGGCTTGTGTGGCTCGGCGCGCGCATGCCCGACGCCGAAGCACTGGCGGCGCTCGCGGCCGGTGCGGTTCCGGCGCTGCTGGCGCTGCGCTGGCCGCGCGGCGCAGTTTCGATCACCGCGATGACGGCGGCGTTCTGCTTCACGGTGGCGCCCAGCGTGCTGCCGACGGCGGCCACGCTCGCGGGGCAGGCCTATCGCGCGCTGCTGCATGTCGAGCCGCCGTTTCAATGGCTGGCGCGGGTGGACACGTGGTCCTTCGTGAGCGCGCGCATCAGCGAGCGCCCGATCCTGGGCTGGGGATTCGGCGCGTCCGGGCATTTCAGCGAAACCCATGTGCTGCAGGGCTTCACCGTGCCGTATGTCGCCGGCCATCCCAGCAACGCGGCGATGCAGATCTGGCTGGAGACGGGGCTGATCGGCGCGTTGCTGTTCTCGGGCGCGCTGGCGGCGTTCGGGCGGCGCGCCGGCGCGGCGTTGGCGCAGGACCGCTGGGCCGCCGCCGCCGCCGCCGGCGCCACCGGCGCCGCTTTCATGATCGCCATGCTTGACGGTGACGTTTGGGCGCTGTGGCTGTGGGGCGGGTTGGCCATGGCCGCCGCCCTCGTACGTGCGACGCGAACGGCGCCTTGATCTCATCACGCTTGGCCGTTTGAATGGCCCCATGACGCCCGACACTTCCAAACCCAGAGTGGTCGCCGCGCAGGCCGGCCTGCGGGTTTCGGCCGTCATCGCCGTGGGCGAACATGCGCCGTCGCTGGAGGCGTGTTTGCGCGCAATCCTGAACGAGCCGTGGATCGACGAATTAGTGATCGTCGACGCGGGCGTGAACGGAGAAGAAGCAAGCCGCATGCGCGCGCTGCAGGCCGATCGGCGCGATGTGCGCTTCGTGGAAACCGGCGGCGCGACGCTGGCGAAGGCGCGCAATGTCGGCGCCGCGCGCGCGGCTGGAAAATGGGTGCTGTTTCTCGATCCGGACATCGTGATCCGGCGCGGCGCAGCGGAGCGGCTGGTGAAAGCCGGCCGGCTCGCACGCAGCCCATGGATCGTGGGCGGCGCGCTTTCCGATCCGCGCGGACGCCAGCGCGGCGTGACGGCGCGGACGCGGCTGGGCCGCAGGCCGGCGCCGGCGGAGCGTGTCGACGGCGGCTTCCTGCTGATCCCGCGCGCGGAATTCGTGGCATTGGGCGGGTTCGACGAGACCTATCGCGGCCATGGCGAAACCCGCGATCTGTGCCGGCGCGCGCGGGCCGGGGGCGGCTCGGTGTGGCTGCAGCCGGCGGCGGAAGGCGTGGAATTCGAGGGCGTGCGCCAGAAAAGCCGCGTCGCCGACGCCGTGGCGCGCGTCACCGGCGCGGCGCGCTATGCGCGCAAATTCGCCGCCTCGCCGATCGAGCGCGCCTTCGTGCTGGTGCTGGCCCCGGTGTTCATCGGCGCCGCCGCCCTCAAGGCGGTGGTGACCGCGCCGTTTCGGGCGCATCGCCCGCCGCCCTGACGCGCCCGATGGCGATCTTCACCGGATCGCCGCCGGCATAATTGAACCCCTCCACGTCGCCGCCCACGGCTTCGAACGCGAGCCCCCGCGCACGCAGCGCCTGGGCGAGCGCGGCGCGCTGGCGCGCCTCCACCACGATCGTCTCGCCCGGCTGGGCGACATCGCCCGCGGCCTGGCCGGGCAGCAGGCGGGTGTCGGTACGGGTGAGAAAGATGAAGCTCGGCTCGTTGAAGCCGCTGGAGATGAGCGCGCCGGCGTGCGGGGAAAGCCGCGGATGCAGGCCCGCGCGGATGAGCGCGTCGTTCGTCTCGGCGCTGACCAGCCAGGCGCGCGCCTCCGGCAGGATGCGCTCGCGCGCGGTGAAGGCGAACACGAGCGCTGCGGCCACCGCGCTGGCGGCGGCGACGCCAGGTCCGCGCGCGGCGATGAAAGCCACGAGCAGCGCAAGGAAGATTGCGGCGAGCAGGATCACGCATTGCAGCGCGCGCCGCGCACCGGCGGCGACGTCGCCCGGCGCCAAGGTTGAAAGAAAGGCGCACGCCGCCGCCATGCCGGCTACAGCGAACAGAAAGAACAGCGCGCCGGAGAGGCGGGTCTTGCGCCAGTTCTGCTCATAGGCGGCGATGAGGCCTGCGCCGCACAGCAGCGCCAACGCCGGATAGGCCGGCAGCACATAATGCGGCAGCTTCGTCGGCATGATCTCGAACACCGCCCAGAGCGGGGCGGCCCATGCGATCAGGAAGCGCAAGGGCGCCGCCTGCGCGCCGCCCGCGCGCAGGCGGACCGCGGCGAGGCGCACGGCGGCAGGGGCCGCGATGATCGCTGGAAACAACAGCAGCGGCGCCAGCAGCAGATGATAGCCGGGCGGGCCGCCGTGGCCTTCGTCGCCGCCAGTGAGCTTGCCGCCGATGTCGCCGCCGACGGCTTCCGCGAAGAACGCGCCCTTGGTGGCCATGCCGATGGCGATGAACCAGGGCGCGGCGATCGCCGCGGCCAGCGCCGGGCCGGCCGGCCACAGCAATGGGCGCATCCAGCCGGGCTGGCGCTCCCAGAAGAACAGCGCGGCGAGGCAGAGCCCTGCCGCAAGCGGCGTCACCGGCCCCTTGATCAGCACGCCCAGGCCCAAGGCGGCCCAGAAGACGAGCGCCAGCGCGCGCGGGCGCGCGGGCGCGAAGCGCAGCCGCGCCAGCGCCGCCAGCGCCAACGTGGTGAGCCCGCACAGCACAGAATCCGTCTTCGCGATCATCGCTTCGGTGGCGGCCAGCAGGGTCGCTGCGTACAGCGCCGCGCCCAGGAAAGCCGCTTTGCGCCCGACCAGCACCGTGCCGCCCCACAGGCAGGCGAGCGCGGCCAGCAGCGCGCCGGCTGCGGAAACCAGCCGGTAAGCCCAGACCTCGCGCGCCTCCGGCGAAGACAGCGCCGCCACGCTCGCGGCCTGCAGCCAATGGATTCCGATCGGCTTCTTGTTGCGCGGCGCGTCCTGCACGGCGATGCGGAGGAAATCGCCCGTCTCCAGCATCTGCACGGTAGCCTGTGCGAAGCGCGCCTCATCGCGATCCAGCGGTGGAACGCGGAACACGCCCGGCAGCGCCGCCGCCAGCGCGATGAGCGCGATCAGCGCGTAGCCGCGCAGACCCGCGCACCAGCGATCCAGGAGGCGTTCGGGCGAGAAGGCGGCCGGGCGCATGCGCAGGAACCATAGAGGCGGCGCGCGGCCCTGTCTTGCTGCGCAAGGCCGCGCCTCTGGCCTTTGCGCGACGGGGATTTTTGCGCGCGCCGCCGGCGTGCTTTATGAGGCGCTCGTGAAAGGCGGACGCGGGTGGCGGAAAGCATAGAGCTGAGCGTTGTGGCCCCGATGCACAACGAGGCCGGCAACGCGGCCGCCTTGGCGCGCGAAATCGCGCGCGTGCTGGAGGGGCGCTCCTACGAGATCGTGCTGGTGGACGACGCCAGCCGCGACGCCACGCGCGCGGAGCTTGCCGCGGCGCGCGTTGAAATCCCGAACCTGCGCATCCTGGGGCACCGCAAGAACGCCGGGCAGAGCCGGGCGATCCGCTCCGGCGTGCTGGCCGCCCGCGCGGCGGTGGTCGCCACTCTGGACGGCGACGGCCAGAACGATCCCGCCGACATTCCCCGCCTAGTGGCGCGGCTGACGCGCGCGGATGCGCCCGAGCGGCTGGGCATGGTGCAGGGCGTGCGCCGCCAGCGCCAGGACAGCTCCCAGAAGCGCATCGCCTCGCGCCTGGCCAACGCCGTGCGCCAGGCCGTGCTGCATGACGGCGCGGAGGATTCGGGCTGCGGCGTGAAGGCGTTCCGGCGAGACGCCTTCCTTCGACTCCCGTATTTTGATCATATGCACCGCTACATGCCGGCGCTGATGCGGCGCGAAGGCTATGCGGTGGAGTTTCTCGAGGTGAACCACCGGCCCCGGCAGGCGGGGCGATCGAACTACACCAATCTGGGGCGTCTGCTGGCCGCAGCCAGCGATCTGCTGGGCGTGGTGTGGCTCACAGGCAGGGCGCGCGATCCAGGCGCCGCGGACGAACTCTGAACCTCGCCGGCGGGGCCGGCGCATGGATGCGAGGGGGCGGATGGCGAGAGATGGAGGGCTGCGGCTGCATGAGGCGTTCGCGCTGAAGCGGATCGCGAGCGACGCGCGAAGGGGGCAGGCTCAAAAAGGGGGCGACGTCATGGGGGCGGTATTCGGGGTCTTCCCGCTCATTCTCATCCCAGTGCTGATCTACAATCTAATCGCGTTCACCGTGTCGATCGGGGGCCACGCCTCGAAGGTGCGCGAACACATGATGGGCCAGGCGCTGAAAGTGCCGATGGCGTCCACCGAAGCCGGCATGAACGTGCAATGGATCATGTCGTGGGGCGATGTGCTGGTGCTGCTGTCGCTGATCTTGTTGTTCGTGGAATTGCTGAAATCGACGAGCACGGGCGCTTCGGCGATCTTCAATCACGCGCTTTCGATGCTGGTTTTCATCGTCTGCCTGGTGGAATTCCTGCTGCACGCGGCGTTCGCGACGAGCACCTTCTTTTTCATCATGGTGATGTCGCTGCTGGACGTGCTGGCCGGCGTGATCGTGACGATCGTCTCGGCGCGGCGCGACGTGGAATTCGACAAGAACTGAGGCGCGCCGCCCGCGCGCGCGGGTCCGAAGGCGCCGGCCTTGCCGGAGAACACGGCGGGCAGGCGCAGGTTCGCGCGCACGCTCACAGGCAGAAGAAGCCGAGCGCGAGCGCGCAGGCGAAATCGAAGGCGCGCGCCAGGTTCATATGCGCATGTCCGCGCAGACGCCGCAGCGCAGGCGCGGGGTGAGCGCCTGGCGGTAGGCCGCAGCGCCCGGCGCCTCGTGCGCGCGGGGCTCCACTTGGGCGACGACGTGGGCGAGGAAGGGCATCGACGGGCGCGCCTGCCCGGCTGCGCGCCGGGGCCGCGCCCCATCGCTCCGCCGCCAATCGTGTCGGAAGGCGGTGCGGTCGGCCAAGGCGAGCGTTCCAGCGGCCAGCATGACCAGCCTCCTGCAAAGCCTATACCGCCCTTAACCAATCGCCCGCACATAGGTCCGAATCCGGCGAGACGAACGACTGGCTTCGCGCCATAGTACGCCCATGCGTATCGATGAAGAAACCGCCCACGCCGCCTGTGAAGCCCGCGACAGGCGCTTCGACGGGCTGTTTTTCGCCGGCGTCACCAGCACGCGGATCTATTGCCGCTGCGTCTGCCCGGCGCGCACCGCCAAGCGGGAAAACCGCAAAATCTTCTCCACCGCGGCGGCGGCGGAACGGGCTGGCTTTCGCCCGTGCCTCATCTGCCGGCCGGAGCTGGCCCCGGGGCTGGCCCCGATCGATGCGGCCGAGAGGCTGGCGCATGGCGCGCTGAAGCGCATCGAGGCGGGTGCGCTGGAGGAGCTGGGCCTGGAGGACATAGCCGACGAATTGGGCGTCACCAGCCGGCATTTGCGGCGGGTGATGATGGAGACGTTCGGGGCAGCCCCGATCGACATCGCCCAGACCCACCGCCTGCTCACCGCCAAGCGGCTGCTGGCCGACACCGACCTGTCGATGACGGACGTGGCCTTCGCCAGCGGCTTCAAAAGCCTGCGCCGGTTCAACGCGCTGTTCCTCGAACGCTACGGTCTGGCGCCGTCGCGCGTACGTAAGCGCGGCGGGCGGGCGCGCCAGCAGAGCCTGCGCCTGCGCCTCGACGCGCGCGGACGGCTCGACGCGGCGACCGCCTTCGCCGACATGGCGCGGCGCGGGATCGACGGGATGGAGGCGCCCGTGGGCGTCGCCGGCTGGGCGCGGACCTGGGCGGTGGGCTCCCACACGGGATGGCTCACCTTGCGGTTCAACGAAGGCGGCGTCGAGTTGGAATTATCTGAAGGGCTGCTGCCCGCGGTGCGCCAGGTGACATCCGCGGTGCGCGCGGCGTTCGATCTGGACACCGATATCGACGCAATCCATGCGGCGCTGGCGCGTCATCCGGCGTTCCCGTCCGAAGATGCCGCCGTGCGGCTGCCGGGTTCGCTCGATCCGTTCGAAACGGCGGTGCGCGCGGTGTTGGGCCAACAGGTGACGCTGGAGGCGGGGCGCGTGCTGGGCGGGCGGCTGACGGAGAAATTCGGCGCCGTCATCGAAACGCCGATTCCCGGGCTCAACCGGCTGTTCCCGAGCGCGGAGAAGCTGGCCAATGCGCGCGCCGACGAGATTTCGATCATCGGCATGCCGCGCAAGCGCGGCGAGACGATCCAGGCGCTCGCGGCGGCGGCAATGGAAGGCAAGCTTCGCCTGGCGCGCGGCGCGATCGCGGCGGGACGCGCGGGGCTGGAAGAACTGCCCGGCGTCGGCCCGTGGACTTTGGAATATGTGGCGTTGCGCGGCCTGGGCGATCCCGACGCGTTTCCGCTGGGCGATTCCGCGCTGCGCTCGGCGTTCGGCGACGCCAATCTCGGCGCCGCGTGCGAAGCGTGGCGGCCGTGGCGCGGCTATGCGGCCGCCCGCCTCTGGCGGCGGCACGCCAAAGATGAAAGGAAAGCGGCATGAAACTGGCGACGCACGACAGTCCCGTGGGGCCGATCAGCCTCGTTTCCAACGGCGAGGCGCTGGTGGCGCTGGCGTTCGAGCAACGCAAGCCGATCCGCGCGCTCGATGCGGCGAAGACAGGCGGCGACAGCGTGATCGACCGCGTGCGCCGTCAGCTCGATCTATATTTCGCCGGCGAACTCACGCGTTTCGACGTGGCGCTCGCGCCGGAAGGCACGCCGTTCCAGAAGCGCGTGTGGGCGGCGCTGAGCGCGATCCCCTATGGCGTGACGCGCTCCTACGCCGATATCGCTGCGACCATCGGGGCGCCGAAGGCGGTGCGCGCGGTGGGCGGCGCCAACGGGCGCAACCCGATCGCCATCATCGTGCCGTGCCATCGCGTCATCGGCGCCAGTGGCGCGCTGACGGGCTTCGCCGGCGGCGTGGAGCGCAAGCGCTTCCTGCTGGCGCTGGAGAAGGGCGAGCGCGAATTGGCGGCCTAGCGCCCTAATCCTGAAGCCTAGGCGCCTTGCGTTCCGCGTGTTAGCGCGCGGGACCATGGAGGCGCAGGCATGAGCACGCCGTTTCGCGTCGAGCGGGAAGGTCCGCTCGCGATCATCACTCTGGATCGGCCCGACAGCCGCAACGCGCTGGGTCTGGAAGGCGACGGGCTCGCGTTCGAGGCCGCATGCGGGGAGATCGCGCGCGATGGCGGCGTGCGCTGCACGATCCTAACCGGCGCCGGCACGGCCTTTTCCGCCGGCGGCGACGTGAAGGCGATGCGTGACCGCACGGGGCCGTTTGCGGGCTCGGCGGCGGCGGTGCGCGAAGGCTATCGCCAGAACATTCACCGCATCGTGCGCGCGATCTATGGGCTCGATACGCCCGTGATCGCGGCGGTGAACGGGCCGGCTGTGGGCCTCGGTTGCGACGTCGCGTGTATGGCCGACATCCGCATCGCTTCCGATACGGCGCGCTTCGGCGTGACGTTCCTGAAGCTGGGGCTGATCCCGGGCGATGGCGGGGCGTGGCTGCTGCCGCGCGTGATCGGAATGAGCCGCGCCAGCGAGCTGCTGTTCACCGGCGATCTGATCGACGCGGAGACCGCGCGCGCATGGGGGCTGGTTTCCTCCGTCGTTCCCGGCGCCGAATTGATGGCCGCGGCGCGCGCGCTGGCGCTGCGCATCGCCGAACAGCCCCCGCAGGCGCTGCGCGCCGCAAAGGTGCTTCTGCGCCAGGGGCAGAGCGCCAGTTACGACCAGATGATGGAGCTTTCCGCCGCCGCGCAAGCGGTGATGCATCACACCGCCGATCACGAGGAAGGCGTGCGCGCGCTGCTAGAGAAGCGCGCGCCCGCGTTCAAAGGTGAATAGGGCGCGCGGCGCGGCTCACACAGGCGGGCGCGCGTAGATCAGAAAGTAATAGAGCAGCCCGCCGGCGGCGGCCGCGGTCGAGATCAGAAAAACGCGCATCTGCCAGCCGACGCTGACGCCTTGGCGCGCCTCTGTCGGGGTTTCCTCGATGCGCTCTTCCGGCTCGTCGCGCTGGATGGCCATGCGATGCTCCTAAATGCGGCGCGGGCGCGGCTCTGCAAGCCGCGCCCGCGCACGGTTATTTCTGCATGTCTTGCTTGGTTTCTTCGGCGCTGCTGCTGACGGCTTGGCCAGCGGCTTTCACATCTTCGCCTGCGCCCTGCACGGTGTTGCAGGCGGACAGCGCCACAGCGGCGGCCATCGCGGCGGTCACCAGTAGCGAGGAGATCAGTTTGGCGTGCATCGTTCTACTCCGCTCGTTTCGCTGAATTCCGCGCAGAGGCGCCGCCTGCGGCGTGGAATGGCGTGCCCCATCAACGTGAGGCCGCGCGCCAGGTTCCATGCGCAGCGCTTGCGGGAACGCGAGCCTCGATGCGGCGTTAATCGGGCAGGCAAAGGAGCACTCCCCATGACCCCCGTCATGAAGCACAAGCGTCTCACCTATAAGGAAGTGCTGGCCAATCCCGCCGGCGCCTTTGGCGCGCCGCGCGACGTGCTGCACGCCGAAGGGTGCTCGCTCGACCAGAAACGCGAAATTCTCGAGCACTGGAAGGAAGACGCGATGCAGCTGCAAACCGCGACGGATGAGAACATGGCTGGCGGAGAGCCTTCACGGCTGGAGGAAGTCGTGGCCGCGCTCAACGTGCTGCAGCGCGCAACGCCGGCGCAAGATTAGGGTCCCCGCGATGTTCACCTTGCCGCCGCTGCCTTACGCCGAAGATGCGCTTGCGCCCGCGATGAGCGGCGACACCGTGCATACGCATTACACGAAGCATCACGCCGCTTACGTGCGGAAAACGAACGAAGCGCTGGAAAAGCTCGCCTGGAAAGCCGAGCGCCTGGAAGATGTGATCGCGCGAGCCCGCAAGGAGGGCGACGGTTTTCTCTTCAATCAGGCGGCACAGGCGTGGAACCACGCGTTCTTCTGGCGCTCGATGCGTCCGAAGCCGAAAAAGCCGTCCCCCGATTTCGTGGCGGCGATCGATGAAGCGTTCGGCGGCTTCGACGCGTTTCGCGCGCAGTTCCTGAAGCGTGGCGAAGGCCATTTCGGTTCGGGCTATCTGTGGCTGGTGGCGAAGAACGGCAAACTTGCCCTAACGGAAGGCCATGATGCGGAAACGCCCGCCGCCTCGGGCGCTGCGCCGATACTGGGCTGCGACCTGTGGGAGCACGCTTATTATCTCGATCACAAGAACGAACGGGCGAAATACCTCGCGGCGTTTTTCGACACGCTGATCGACTGGGAATTCGCGGAGAGCCAATTGGCCGCCGCGCGCGGGCGAGGCGACGGGTTCGCGTTTCCAAAGGCCGCTTAAGGGCGCGCCGCTAGGCCCTAAACAAGGGCGGAACCGCGTGCTAGCGCTGTGGAGCGAGGTGATCCCATGGCGTACAAAACTCTGCTCGTCGAAACGGCCGACCGCGTCACGCTGATCCGGCTCAACCGGCCCGAAGCGCTGAACGCGCTGAACAACGAATTGATGGATGAGATGACCGCCGCAATCGAAGCGGCGGACGCCGACGACGATGTGGGCTGCATCGTGGTCACCGGCTCGGAGCGCGCGTTCGCCGCCGGCGCGGACATCAAGGAGATGGCGTCAAAATCCTATGCCGACGTGCATCGCGAGGATTTCATCACCCGCAATTGGGAAAGCATCACACGTTGCCGCAAGCCGGTGATCGCCGCCGTGGCCGGCTTTGCGCTGGGCGGGGGCTGCGAGGTGGCGATGATGTGCGATTTCATCATCGCGGCGGAGAATGCGAAATTCGGCCAGCCCGAAATCAATCTTGGCGTTTCGCCGGGCGCCGGCGGCACCCAGCGCCTGCCGCGATTCATCGGCAAGGCCAAAGCGATGGACATGGTGCTGACCGGGCGGATGATGGATGCCGCGGAAGCCGAGCGCTGCGGGCTGGTGAGCCGCGTCGTGCCGCTGGCGGAGTTGATGAACGTCGCGATGGAGGCGGCGAAGAAGATCGCGAGCCTTTCGCCGAACGCGGCGCGCGCCACGAAGGACATGGTCAACGCGGCCTTCGAAACGCCGCTGTCGCGCGGTGTGCTCTACGAGCGCCGGGTCTTTCATTCGCTGTTCGCATTCGAGGATCAGAAGGAAGGCATGGCCGCTTTCGTGGAGAAGCGGAAACCCAACTTCACCGGTCGGTGACGGCGCCGACGGCGTCGAGGTCGGCGCGGTGAAACTGCGCGGCGCGCAGAAAATGCAGCGCCGACCAGATGAGGAAGATCGCCAGCACGCCGAGCGCCTGCTGCAGCCCCGCGACGCCGGCCGCGGCGCACCCTGGCGCGAGCGCGCCGCCGCTGGCGCAGGCCGTCAGGTACGCTTCGCCGCCGGCGAAGGCCCGCGCGGCGAAGAGATCGCTGAGCCAGCCGGTGAAGGCCGGCCCCGCGCCCATGCCGACGATCGCTGTGACGAAGGCGGAGTAGGCCGCCGCCGTGGCGCGCAGGCGCGGCTCCGCCAGGTTCTGCACGCTGGCGACCGATGGCGCGAGGAACAAGAGCGCCGCCGCCGTCGCCGGCGCGAGGATCGCGGCGGCCGCGCGCCATTCGCCCTGGGCTAAAGCGAGCGGCAGCAGGGGGGCGGCGGCGAGCACGCCGGCGGCGGAAATCCAAAGCGGCCAGCGCCGATCCGCGCGCGCGCCCCAATCGCTCAATGCGCCGCCGGCGACCGTGCCGATAACCGCCGCAGCGCCCCCGACCAGGCCGACGATCAACCCCGCCTGCGACAGGCTCAGATCGAAGCGGCGCAGAAAGTAGAGCGCCTGAAACGCCGAAACCGACTGCAACACCACGTTGGCGAGTGTGGTGGCGACGAGGATGTGGGTGTAGCTGCGCCGGCGAAATAATGTGCGCGTGGCCTCCAGCAGCGGCGGGGGCGGCGCATCGGCCGCTGCGGCGACCGCCGGGGGATCGAGCGCGCCGCGCGCGGGCTCGCGCACGGTGAGCAGGAAGAGCGCCGCCAGCAGCAGGCCCGGCGCGCCGACGACGAAGAAGGCGCTGCGCCATCCCCAGGCTTCTGCGGCGGCGCCGCCGATGATGGCGCCCAGAAACGTGCCCGCCGGCATGCCCAGCGCATGCATCGCCGTGGCGAATCCGCGCCGCGCAGGCGGAAAATAATCCGAGATCAACGACAGCGAGGGCGGCGAGGCGCCGGCTTCGCCGACACTGACGCCCACGCGCAGCGCGAGCAATTGCCCGTACGATGCAGCCAATCCGCACAGCGCCGTCGTAACAGACCAGAGCGCAATCGCGCCGCTCACGATGCGCACGCGGTTCGCGCGCTCGGCCAGGCGTGCGATCGGCACCCCGAGGGTGACGTAGAACATCGCGAACGCGAAGCCGCCGAGAAGGCCCACCTCCAGATCGCTCAGCGCGAATTCCGCCTTCAGCGGCGCCGCGAGGATCGCAACGATCGTGCGGTCGATGAAATTGCTCGTCATCATCAGGAAGCAGAGCAGCAGGAACCACGCCTGGCGCGGGCCGATGCGCGTGGCCGGCTGCGGCGGCGCCTTCAGCGGCGCGACGTCGGACATGGGCGGCTTCCCTCGATGCGGGCGACTGCTTAGCGGGTTTTGCCAGGCGCGTCCTCCCGCAGGACACGCCGGGCCGAGCCGGCTATAAGATTGGGCGCGAAAGGGAGAGATCATGGCGGTTGAACTCGTCGTTCCGCAACGCCGGCGCGATCTGGGCGGCTTCGAAGTGGGCAGGCTCTTGCCCTTCACGCAGCGGCGCATGGTGGGGCCGTTCATCTTCCTCGATCACATGGGTCCCGCGCAGTTCGCCGCCGGCCTGCCGCGCAGCGCGGACGTGCGGCCCCACCCGCACATCGGGCTCTCCACCGTCACCTATCTGTTCGACGGCGAGATCATGCATCGCGACAGCGTCGGCAGCGCCGAGGCGATCCGCCCCGGCGAGGTCAACTGGATGACCGCGGGGCGCGGCATCACGCATTCGGAGCGGTTCGAGAAGGCGCGTGCGCAGGGCGATGTTCTGCATGGCGTGCAGGCCTGGGTGGCGCTGCCGAAAGAGCATGAGGAAACAGAGCCGGCCTTCTTCCATCATGGCGCCGAGGATTTGCCCACGTACGAAGGCGGCGGGCTGTGGGCGCGGCTGATCGTCGGCGAAGCATTCGGCGCCAAGGCGAAGGTGCGCACCCATTCGCCGATCTTTTATGTGCATTGGGAACTACAGACCGGCGCGAAGGCGGAGCTGAAGGCGGAATATTCCGAGCGCGCGGCTTTCATCGTGGCAGGCGAAGTGGAGATCGGCGGGCGCGCCTATGGCGCGGGGCAGTTGCTGGTGTTCGCGGCGGGCGCGCCCGTGGTGTTCACGGCGCTGCAGGCGGCCACGGTGATGCTGCTGGGCGGCGAGCCGGTGGGCGAGCGCTTCATCGAATGGAATTTCGTTTCTTCCTCCAAGGGGCGCATCGAGGCGGCGAAGGCCGATTGGCGCGCGGGGCGGATGAAGCTGCCCGATCTCGACGATCAGGAATTCATCCCGCTGCCGCCCGATCCCCCGGCGGGCGGCTGAAGGTCATGACGGAGCATTCTTGATGGAAGCGCGTGTGACGGTGGCGATGCAGGGCCATGTCGCCGATGTGCGCTTGGCGCGCCCGGAAAAGATGAACGCGCTCGACGATGCGATGTTCGCCGCGCTGCGCGATGTTGGCGAACAGTTGAAGGCCGCACGCGGCGTGCGCGCCATCGTGCTCTCCGGAGAAGGGCGCGCCTTCTGCGCCGGGCTCGATCTCGGCGATTTCGCGGCCATGGCTTCGGGCGGCGGTAAAGCGCGATTGGACGCGCTTTTCGGTCATGGCCGCCGGCCCGGCGGCGCCAATGGCGCCCAGCACGCGGTGATGGTGTGGCGTGAGCAGCCCGCGCCGGTGATCGCGGCGATCCATGGCGTGGCCTTTGGCGGCGGACTTCAGTTGGCGCTGGGCGCCGATATCCGCGTCGCCGCGCCGGAAGCGCAGTTTTCGGTGATGGAGGCGAAGTGGGGCCTCGTTCCCGACATGGGCGGTATGGCGCTGCTGCCGCGCCTGGTGCGCGACGACGCCGCGCGTGAACTGGTGTTCACAGCGCGCCTCTTCGACGGGACGGAGGCGCACCGCCTCGGCCTCGTCACCCGACTTTCCGCAACGCCGCACGCGGAGGCGATAGCGCTGGCTCAGGAGATCGCACGGCTTTCGCCGGATGCAGTTCGCGCCGCAAAACGCCTGCTCGCCGTGGCTCAGCGGGGCGATCTGCACGAAACGCTGCGCGCGGAATCCGATGCGCAGCGTATGCTTGTCGGCTCCGCCAATCAGATCGAGGCGGTGAGGGCCGGCGTGGAGAAACGCGCGGCCGATTTCACGGACTAGTGGAGGCGGGCTTCGCCAGCGGCGGGCCGTTCATCTCCGCTTCGATCGCGACGTTCACGTCGTCTCCCACGCCCATCGTGCTTCCCGGTGCGGGCACGCCATAAGCCATGCCGAAATCCGAGCGCTTGAAAACGCCCTTCGCGGAAAAGCCGATGCGCGCGTGGGGATCCATCGGGTGGCCGGCGTAACCGCCATTGAACGTGACATCGAGGACGACGGGCTTCGTGACGCCGCGCAGCGTGAAATCACCGGTGACGCGCGCGGCGTTTGGGGCCACGAGCTCCACCGCTGTGGAGCGGAACGTCATTTCCGGATGTTTCGCGGTATCGAGCCAATTGGGCCCGCGCAGCTGATCGAGAAAGCCGGGCGGCGGATTCTCAAGCGCCAAAGAGCGCGGATCGATCTTCGCCTCCACGCGCATGGCGGCGGGATTGGCGGGATCGAATTGGAGGTTCACGCCGAATTTCGTGAATCGCGCCGTGTATTCGGAAAAGCCCAGATGGTTGACGCGGAAGATGAGGCTCGCATGCGCCTTATCCAGCGTGTAGGCGCCGGCGGGCGCTTCCGTCGTCACCGGCTGGATCGGGCCTGCGGCGGAAGGCGCAACGCTTTGCGTGGGCGCGGGCGGCGAGCACGCGGCGAGCGCGCCGGCGCATGCGGCGGCGAGCAGTAACTTCTTCATGGTGTTTCCTCCCGTCGGCGTGCGTTAGAGCGCAGCCGCTGGTTTCGGTCAAAGCGGTTTGCGCAGTGCGCCCTAGAGATAGCTCTGCGCCCTGCGCGGCGTGTATTCCACCTCGAGGGCTGCGCGTTCGGCGGACGAAAGCTCGACCTCCAGCGCGGAAATCGCTTCCTCCAGATGGCTCAGCTTCGTGGCGCCGACGATCGGCGCGGATACGCCCGGCGTGCCCAGCACCCAGGCGAGCGCCACCTGCGCGCGTGAGGCGTTGCGGCCCGCCGCAACCTTGCCCACCGCCTCGACGACGCGCTGGTCGCCTTCGTCTTCCTTGTAGAGCGTGCGGCCGAATACGTCCGTCTCGAGGCGATTGGTGGATTCCGCCCAGCCGCGCGTGAGCCGCCCGCGCGCCAGCGGGCTCCACGGGATGACGCCGACGCCTTCCTCGCGGCACAGCGGCAGCATTTCGCGCTCTTCCTCGCGATAGAGCAGATTCAGGTGGTCCTGCATCGTCACAAAGCGCGTCCAGCCATTGCGCTCGGCCACGTGCAGCGCTTTCGCGAACTGAAACGCGTGCATGTTCGAGGCGCCGATATAGCGCGCCTTGCCCGCCTTCACGACATCATGCAGGGCTTCCATGGTCTCCTCGATCGGGGTGGCCGGATCCCAGCGGTGCACCTGATAGAGATCGACATAATCCATGCCGAGGCGCGTAAGGCTCGCATCGATCGCGCTCATGATATGCTTGCGCGAAAGACCGCGTTCATTGCCGCCAGGCCCGGTTGGGCCGTTGACCTTGGTGGCGACCACGATCTCATCGCGGCGCGCATAATCGGCCAGCGCCTTGCCTGTGATCTCTTCGGAGCTGCCGTCGGAATAGACGTTGGCGGTATCGAAGAAATTGATGCCGGCTTCGACTGCGGCCTTGATGATCGGCCGGCTCTGTTCTTCCGGGAGCGTCCATTCGTGGTTGCCCCGCTTGGGGTCGCCGAAGCTCATGCATCCGATGCAGAGGCGCGAAACCTTCAGGCCCGTGCGGCCGAGATTGGCGTATTTCATGTGACGGCTCCTGCGAGCGTGGCGTGATGATGGGCTGGCGCTGCGGGTGCGGGCCGGCGGTGGGAACGCCGTTTTTCGCGCGCACGCGTGTGCGCTATCCTTTAGAAAGCGCATCGGCGGCGGTCAATGCGCCGGCTGGGAGTTCCGATGGCCGAGAAATTGTTGCTGCAGGATGAAACCCTCCTGCGCGAAGCCAATTATGTCGGCGGGCGCTGGATCGCCGCCGCGCGAGGGGAGACGCTGGCCGTGCGCAACCCCGCCAGCGGCGCGATGATCGGCCATGTTCCCGCGATGGACGCGGAAGACGCGCGCGGCGCGATCGAAGCCGCACACGGCGCGCAGAAAGCCTGGCGTGGAAAAACCGGCAAGGAGCGTGCGGCGCTGCTGCGCAAACTCTTTGAGCTGATGATGGCGAACCAGGAAGATCTGGCGCGCATCATGACGGCCGAACAAGGCAAGCCGTTGGCGGAAGCGCGCGGCGAGATCGCCTACGCCGCCAGCTTCATCGAATGGTTCGGCGAGGAGGCCAAGCGCGTCTATGGCGACACGATCCCGCAGAATGTCGCGGGCCGGCGCATCGTGGTGCAGAAGGAGCCAATCGGCGTGTTCGCCGCGATCACGCCGTGGAATTTTCCCGCCGCGATGATCACGCGCAAGGCGGGGCCGGGCTGGGCGGCGGGCTGCGCCGGCGTGATCCGTCCGGCGAGCGAGACGCCGTTCTCGGCGCTGGCGCTGGCGGTTCTGGCCGAGCGTGCAGGCTTTCCGCCCGGCGTGTGCAACGTGATCACCGGGCCGCCGGCGCCCATTGGCGCGGAATTCTGCGCGAGCCCGCTGGTGCGCAAGCTTTCCTTCACCGGCAGCACGCGCACGGGCGCGCTGCTGTTGGCGCAATGCGCGCCGACGATCAAGAAGACCAGCATGGAGCTGGGCGGCAACGCGCCCTTCCTGGTGTTCGACGACGCTGACATCGAAGAGGCGGTGAAGGGCGCCGTCGCCTCGAAATACCGCAACAGCGGGCAGACATGCGTGTGCGCGAACCGCTTCCTCGTGCAGGACGGCGTGCATGACGTTTTCGCGGCGAAGCTGGCGGCGGCGGCGGCCGCCCTGCGCGTTGGAGACGGCGCGGAGGAGGGCGTCGCGCAGGGCCCGCTGATCAACGCGGCGGCGCTTGGAAAAGTTGAGGCGCATGTGGCGGATGTCACCGCGCGCGGCGGGCGCGTGCTCATCGGGGGCAAACGCCATGCGCTCGGCGGCACGTTCTACGAACCCACGGTGATCGCCGATGCGCCGCGCAGCGCGCGCATCTTCCGTGAGGAGACGTTCGGCCCGGTGGCGGCGATCTTCCGGTTCAAGACGGAGGAAGAGGCCATCGAGATGGCGAACGACAGCGCCTTCGGCCTCGCCGCCTATTTCTACAGCCGCGACATCGGGCGCGTCTTCCGCGTGGCGGAAGGGATCGAGGCGGGCATCGTCGGCGTCAACGAGGGGTTGATTTCGACCGAAGTGGCGCCGTTCGGCGGTGTGAAGCAATCCGGCTTGGGCCGTGAAGGCTCGAAATATGGAATCGAGGATTATCTGGAGATCAAATACCTCTGCCTCGGCGGGGTCGGCGCCTGATGCCCCGCGCGCCATCCTGGCATCGCGAGCGCCATCGCATCATGCGTCACGGCTGGCTGCGCGCCGCCGTACTGGGCGCGAATGACGGCTTGGTTTCGACGGCGAGCCTGATCGTCGGCGTCGCCGCCGCAGCCCCGGACAAAAGCGCCGTGCTGCTGGCGGGAGCCGCCGGCCTGGTGGCGGGCGCGATGTCGATGGCGGCGGGGGAATATGTCTCCGTCAGTTCGCAGGCGGACGCCGAGAAGGCGGAGCTTGCTGTGGAGCGGCGCGAATTGCGCGAGGATGCGGAGGGCGAATTGAACGAACTCGCCGGCATCTACGAGCAGCGCGGCGTGGAGAGCGGTCTAGCCCAGAAGGTGGCGCGCCAGCTCATGGCGAAGGATGCGCTAGGTGCGCATGCGCGTGACGAATTGGGCATCACCGAAGCATCGCGACCGCGCCCGATCCAGGCGGGGATGGCTTCGGCGCTGGCGTTTTCCGTTGGTGCGATCGCGCCGCTGATCGCTGCAGGCGCGGCGGCGCCGGCGGCGATGGGTTGGACGGCGGCGGCTTCGACGTTGATCTTCCTCGCCGGCCTCGGCGCGCTGGGCGCGAAACTGGGCGAGGCTCCGATGCTGCGCGCGGTGCTCCGCGTCACGTTCTGGGGCGCCGTGGCGATGGCGGCGACGGCGGGGATCGGCCGGCTGGTGGGCGTCGCCGTCTAAAGTTGCTGTGAAGATCGCGCGTACGCCGGAACACGCCGTGAAACGAGGCGTATTCTGCGGCGCTGGGCTGAACGCCCGGCGAGGAGCGACGATCATGGACAATACGGACACGGCGAAAGATGCGGCCGGCGAAGCGCGCGCCGCGATGGATCACGCAACCGCTGCGGTGGTGGAAAAGAGCAAGAAAATCCTCGCTCACGCGCCGGGTTTCATCCGCGAGCAAGCGCGTGAACGCCCGCTGCGCACCACGGCGCTGGCGCTTGGCGCGGGCGTCGCGGCGGCGCTGATGATGAAAGCGGCGCAGCCCAAGCGCAGGCCGGGCCTCTTCCGTTAAAGCGGCGGCGCACGCATATCAAAGGCGTGCGCCGGTTCGCTCTTTTGCTTTGCGTGCTGCTGTATTGCAGTGCGACGCCCGCATCGGCGACGGCGTTCTTCGCACGCAGCCCGGCGCGGGACTTGCCATCGGCGGTGTCGCGTTTGCCGATCTTGCCTCTCGAAGCGCAAGGGCAGGGCGATTGCTTCATCGTTTGGCTCTCCGGCGACGGCGGCTGGAGCGCGCTGGAGCGGGAGGTTGCGGCGCGCGCGGGCGAGCAGGGCGTGCCGACGGTCGGCGTGAATTCGCTATTGTATTTCTGGCGCGCCCGAAACGGCGAAGAAACCGCCCGCGCCCTTGACGAGATCGTGCGGACTTATTCGGCGCGCTGGTCGCGCGCGCAGTTCGTGTTGGTGGGCTATTCGTTCGGCGCCGATCGGGGGCCGGCGGCGGCGGCCCGATTGAGCCCCGACGTCGCACGCAGGCTGCGCGCGGCGGTGTTCCTGTCGCCCTCTGTGCGCGCCGCCGACCGGGTGGGGCTGGCCAGTTGGCTGGGCCGCGGGCCCGATCACAGTGTGGCGCAGGCGATCCTGTCGGTGAAGGGCGCCGCCGTGATCTGCGTCGCCGGCGCGCGCGACCGCCACGCCGCGTGCCCCGCGGGCGCAAGCGGGGTGCGTACGGTGATCCTGCCCGGCGGGCACACGCTGCACGGCGACGGCGCGCGGATAGCCGCGCTGATCCTCAACGCCAAACACTCGTAGCCACGGCTGCGGCCAGCACGACAAGGCCGCCGAGCGCGATGCGCTGCGCCATGCGCGGTTGTGACCAGCGCGCGGCGGCGAGCGCCGTCCATGCGAGCAGAGCGGCGACAATGCTCCAATAGGCGTAACGGAAATCCGAGCCGACGCCGACGACGGCGTAGGTGAGCAGATAGAGCGCGCCGGAAAGTGAAAGGGCTGCGGCCGCGGCGCGCTGCGGCTCTGGCTGCGCCGCCATGGCCATCGCCGCGGCGGCCAGATCGAGAAGCAGCCAGACATATGGCCGAAACAGCGGCGAGCGGCCGAGGCGCTCGCAAAGCGCGCGATAGAAAGCGAACAGCGCGTTAGGACGATGCGCGAAGTGCGCATCGCGCATCTCCGACAGCATGAACCAATCGGCGGCCGCGGGCGCGCGCCAGCGCAGCAGCGCGTTCATATAGGCCAGGCGATGGCCGAGATAGGCGCCCGGATGGGCGGCGATCCCTGCGAGCCAGGCGCGCGTGAGCGCTGGCCCGCCCCACAGCCCTTGCGCGTCGAGCGCATCGGGCAGGAAGGCGCAGGCGCCTTCACCCAGGCTGTCCCAGCGCGCTGGCGTGTAGCAGCGCGCCGCCGCCGCACGTTGCGCGGCGTTGAATGCACCGGGCAGCAGCGCAGCGCTTTCCCGGGGCGAGGCGCCGACGAGATCGAACACGATGAGCGAGGCCATCGGATGCTGGCGCTCCGCGCGCACGGCGGTGGCGACTGCGGCGTGAGCAGCGAGGATAAGCGCGGTGGTGAGCGCCAGTGCTGCGGCGGCGCGCCAATACGGACGGGCGGATGCATCCCGCCCGAACAGCCACAGCGCGAGCGGCGCCGCGGCGAACAAGGTGTTCACACGCACGAGCGCGCCATAGGCAAGGGCGGCCCATGCCGCCGCGCCCCAGGCCGCGCCGAGCCTTCCGCCTTGCGCGCGCCGCAGCGCGACGATGCCGGCGGCGAACGTCCATGCCGCGACGAGCGCCACGTCTTTCCAGAGCAAGCCCAGATAATTGAACACGAAGGGCAAGAGGCCGACGAGCGGCGCCGCCATCGCCAGACGCGGGCGGCGCGCCGCAATGCTCATGGCGAAGCAAGCGAGCCCGCACCAGAACAGCGCTGCGTGCAGCAGGAAGAGCAATTCCGGCCCCTCATGCGCCGCGTTCAGCGCGCGCCACAGCGCGGCCATTGCGGGGGGATGCCAATCGTTGAAAACGCCGGTGCGCGCCTGGCGGAATTGATCGAGGCTGTCGTAGGTAAAGAGCCCTGGATAATAGGCCCAGCCTGTGGCGGCGAAGCCGACGGCGGCGCTCGCGGCGGCCGCCAGACGCGCGTGCGTGACGCTGAGCGTCAGCGCACGCTCTCCTGCAAGGAAGGCGCGATGGCCGCGGATGGCGGCGTGGGGCCGAAGCGCTGCACCGCGCCGGTGCGCCGCAGCTTGCCCCAGGCATGGCCGGCGCCGGCGAGTGCGCGCAGGATGGCGCGCCACGCCACCCAATACATCACCTGGCGATAGACGAAGCGCTGCAGCGGCTGCAGCCACAGCATGCGCGGATTGGAGCGGTCGAGCTGGAACGCCACCCAGCCGGCGGCGAATTCGAGCGCGAGGAACGCGACATAGATCGCCACGATCAGCCAGAGCGTGCCGGCGTCGGAAACGGTGACGTCGGCGTGCTGGGTCGATTCAAACCAGTTGAGCCCGTGGCTGACGAGCGCAGCGGCGAGCTGGATGTCGACGAAGGGCGCCAGCACCTGCGCCAGAATCTGGAACAGCCACAACGTCGGCAGCGCGAGGCAGCCGAACCAGCCGTAACGGAACAGCGCATCGCCATGCTTGAACAGGCATTGCAGCGTGCCGTACGTCCAGCGGAAGCGCTGCTTCAGCAGTGCGGACAGGCTGGCGGGCGCTTCGGTGTAGGCGCGCGCGCGCGGTTCGTTGGCGATGCGCCAGCCCGCGCGGCGCAGCCGCCAGGTCAATTCCATGTCTTCGGCGAGCGTGTCGGAGAGATAGCCCCCGACGCCGCGCACCGCCGCCACGCGCCACGCGCCGATGGCGCCGGGCACCACGGTGATCGCGTTCAGATGCGCCAAGGCGCGGCGATCGACGTTCTGCGAGGTGACGTATTCGATCGCCTGCCATTTGGTGACGATGTTTTCCGGATTGCCGACCTGCACATTGCCGGCGACGGCGGCGATGGAATCGTCTGCAAACCATGCCGCCAGCGCGCTAAGCGCGCCCGGATCGATGTGGGTGTCGCCGTCGATGCCGATCATCACCGGCGCCGTCACTGCTTCCAGCGCAGCGTTGAGGGCGGAGGCCTTGCCGCCGTTGGGCTTGGAGAGGAGCGTCAAGCGCGGCTCGCGCGCGGCGATCGCGGCGACGATCTCGCCGGTGCGGTCGCTCGATCCGTCGTTCACGACGATGACCCGGAAGTCGGCGCCCCTGGCTTTGCAGCACGGAGGCGATGGTGGCGGCGATCACCGGCTCTTCGTTGTAGGCGGCGATCACCACATCGACGCGCGGAACTTCCGCAAGCGGCGGCGGCCTTTCGCGGCGGCGCGAAGCCAGCCCCAGCATCAGCGCGATGCGCAGCAAACCCAGCGCGATGGAGGCGGAGAAGGCGACGAACAAAGTCGCGCCGGCGACGCGCTGGAACGTGAAGATCGCATCGTCGATCGCCACGATGCGCCGGTCGCGGGCGGTGAGCGGCGGCATGGTGGCGGCTTCGTTCATGCCGCCCAGCGCGCCCATGGTGACGAATTGGTAGCCGCGTGCGCGCAGGATCGGGATCAACTCGCGCAGCGCGCCAACCGTGGCGGAGCGGTCGCCGCCGCCGTCATGGAAAAGGATGGCGTGGCCGCGATCGAGCTGGGCGAGCACGGAATCGCGCACATCCTCGGCGGTGAGCCGGTGGGACGCGCCGTCCGCTCCGCGCACGCTCAAATCCCAGTCCTCCGGATCGATGGATTCGCCGGCCGTGACGTAGCCGGCCTTGTCCGCCACCGAGACCGGGAAGATTTCGCCGTAAGAGCTGGGATCGGCGTCGGCGTTGTACGGAGGACGGAAAAGCCGCACCGAGCGCCCGATGATCGCTTCGAGCGCGCGCTGGCAGGCGGTGAGCTCGAGGCGCACGCGCTCCTCGCCGACATGGGCCATGTTCGGGTGCGTGAAGGAATGGTTGCCGATCTCGTGGCCTTCGCGGAACACCCGGCGCACGATATCGGGCTCGGCCACGGCGTTTTCACCGATCATGAAGAAGGTCGCATGAATGTGTGCGGCCTTCAGGATGTCGAGGATTTGCGGCGTCCAATTCGGATCGGGGCCGTCGTCGAATGTGAAGGCGATTTTGTGCTCGACGGCGCCGGCGCGCGCGATGAGCCAATTGGTGGGAATTTTGAGGTAAGCCTCGTCGGTGATGAGGCGCGTGGCGGGATCGGCCTCGTATTCGCGGGCGCCGGCGCTGGGCAATTGCACCACGTGCAGCAATTCGCCGTGGCCGACGAAGCCGGGGCTCGCCGGCGGCGGCAGGGCGTGCAGATCGGGACTGGGCGTCGCTGCGCGGCCGAAAGCGCGCCAGACGGTCTGATCCTCCATGCCCAGCGCCCAAAGCGTGGCGCCGCGGACATGGAAATCGCGCGCCAAGGTCATCGCGTTGGCCACGGTGACGCCGTCGAGAAACCAGACTTCGTGGCTGGCGCCGTCTTCGTCGGCATAGGTGAAGGTGGGTTCGAGTGCGGCGTCGTCGTAATCGATCACGCCGCGCACGTCGGATTGCGGATGGTAGCCGAGCGCAAGGGCGATGGCCTCGCCATAAGTGACTGTTTCCGGCTCGCCGCCGGCGCGCCGCCAGTCGTAGCCATAGGCGCCGACGCCGAGCACCAGTTTTTCCGGCGGCACAAGCGCTGCGAAGCGCGCCAGCGTATCGCGGACGAATCTGATCGAGGCCACCGGTCCGGGAGATCCCGCATCGCCGTTCTCGTCATACGCCATGGGCACGACGTAATCGACTTCCGCCGCTATCGCATGGATGAGCGCGGCGCTTTGTTGGGCTTGCACCGTGGCGGAGATTTCCTTGCCGCGCGCATGCAGGCCTGCCGCCAGATCATGCAGCCAGGCGCGGTAGGCGCCGGCGAGGCGGGGATCGAACATCTCGATGTCGATCTGCAGCCCGTCGAAATGCTGCGCATCGACGAGGGCCAGCAGCTGATCGCGCACCGCGCGGGCGTTCTGCGGCGATTGCAGCATGCGCGCCACACGCGCGCCGTCGAACCGGGCGTGGCTGGCGTTGGACACGGTGGGCGCGATCTTGACGCCATCGGCGCGGGCGATGCGCGTCAGCGGCCCGGTGGTGGCCTGCACGCGCCAGGCGGAATTGTCGATCGAGCGCCCATCGCCGCCGAGCTGCAGCCAGGCCGGATAGACATGAGTGAGCGCGCGGGCGTGGGCGCTGAAATCGGCGAGCGCGCCGTCCTGCCAGGGTGCGAAGTAGGCCCCGGCGATGGCGGCTTGGCCCGCATGCGGCGACGTGCGCGGACGGGCCTTCGCGTCGAGCGCGATGCGCCGCAGGAGCGTGCGGCGGGCGGCGAGGAAGCGGCGGTCATGCGGGGCGGGCGCGCGTTCGGCAGGCGGCTTGCCGGCCCAGATTTGGCCGCCGAGGCTCGGTCCCTCGGCGATGCTGAACAGGAAGGACCCGAGCAGCAGCAGCGCCGCGACCGCGAGCGCGCCGGCGGCGAAGCGCACGATGCGCGCGCGCCGCGCCGTGGGATCCCAGAACACCGGGCCGCTTGCGCCATTTCGCATGAGCAAAAATTTCGCCGCGCAACGCGAGCGCCCAGCGCGCTCCGCCTTGCCGGGCTGTAGTTCTCACGATGATTCCGGCGCAATAATGGGCAAGGGCGCGCCATCGGAGCGCCATGTTGACGCACGCGCTGCGCAGAAAGCTTGCGCGCCAAGGCCGTAGCGCCCGCGCGCGGCGATTGGCTGTAGCCAGGGCGCGCCAGCGGCTGTAAACGACCGCCCCAGCGTGACCGTTCTTCCCGCACAATCCGAAACAGCCCCCGCGCCCCCGCGCACGAGCGCCTTTGTCGTTTTCGTGCTCGGCGTGCTGAGCGCGTGCGGCCCGTTGTCGATCGATTTCTATCTGCCCGGCCTG
This sequence comes from Hyphomonadaceae bacterium, assembly GCA_050246435.1. Lineage (GTDB taxonomy): Bacteria > Pseudomonadota > Alphaproteobacteria > Caulobacterales > Aquidulcibacteraceae > JAKFWI01. Next base: position 1,185 of record JBFWWB010000014.1, on the reverse strand, counting down.
CCGGCTATTGCGCGCGATTTGCATTCCGACGCCGGCGCCGCGCAACGTACAGTCGCGGTGTTCTTCTTCGGCATGGCCCTGGGCGGACTTTTTTACGGACCTATCTCGGATCGTTTCGGCCGCCGCCTGCCGCTGTTCGCGGGTCTCGCGCTCTATGTGGCGGCGAGCGCCGGCTGCGCGTTGGCCACGTCGATGGAATTCCTCACCATCATGCGCTTTTTGCAGGCGTTGGGCGCGTGCGCGGGCGTGATCATCGCGCGCGCCGTGGTGCGCGACCGCTTCTCGCCGCGCGAGACGGTGCAAATATTCTCAACCTTGATGTTGATCTTCGGGGTGTCGCCCATCCTTGCGCCGCTGTTCGGCGGCTGGGTTCTGCTCGTCGCCGATTGGCGCACGATCTTCTGGATCCTCACCGCCTTCGGCGCGATGATCCTGGCGATGGTGTACTTCTGGGTGCCGGAATCGCGCTCGAGCGAAACGGAAACCCTGGCGCGCTCGGAAAATCCATTGATCAGCTATCGCACGCTGATGACGAACAGCAACGTGATGGGCTTCGTGCTGATCGGGGCTTTTGCCGGCGCCTCGATGCCGACGTACGTTTCCTCGTCTCCCTCGGTGATGATCGGGGGCTATCACGTTTCGCCGGAGATGTTTGGTTGGTTCTTCGGCATCAACGGTGCGGGACTTATCGGGGGCAGCCAGATCAACGGCTTCATCGGGCGCTATTATCCGCCCGATCTCGTGCTCAAGGTCGCCAACCGCATTTCGTTCGGCCTGGCGATCATCATGCTGATCAACGCCGTGACCGGCTTTGGCGGCATGTGGGGCGTGCTCGCGCCGCTGTTCCTGCTGATCACCAGCATGGGGTTCAATCAGCCAAACTCGCTGGCCGGGGCGATGGCGGAAGATCCGCACCGGGCGGGAGCGGCGGCTTCGCTGGTGGTTTCGGGGCAGCTGGCGGTGGGCACGATGTGCTCGTTCGCAGCGAGCGCGTTCCTGGACGGGAGTCCGCGGCCGATGGCGCTGGTGATCACGCTGTCCACCGGCATCGCGGTCGCGCTCTTTGCGATCATGCGTCCGCAAAGCGCGCATTTCGGCCGGCGCTGACGCGCGCCTAGCGCCCGCCGCCGCCCCATCGCTGATCTGGCTCGCGTTCCCCGCCGTGATCGTCTCGTGCCCCGGCAC
>JBFWWB010000013.1:0-36105 GCA_050246435.1 Hyphomonadaceae bacterium | reverse complement strand
CAGGCGTCCGTCGCGGGGGCGGGCATCTTCACGCCCGCCTCGGGCGCGGGCGGCGCGGAGGACGGCGCCTGAGGCGGCGGGCTGCAGGCCGCGAGCGCCGCCGCGGCGATCATCGTCCGTAGCCGGAGCATTTCAGTCCGCCTTGCGCCGCTCGAAGATGCGTTTGAGGAATTGGGCGGTGCGGTTTCGGTCGTGCTTGCGCTCGACGTCGTGTTCGCTCTGCACCCAGGTGAGCTGGATGGCGCGGCGCTCGCCCTCGAAGGGGGTGTGACCGTGCCAGGATTTCTCCCCGCGCAGGAAGCCGAACACGTTGCCCATGAGCGGGGGAACTTCGACCGCGTAATCGCTGAACCCCTTGTTCGAGCGGAACGCGCGGATCTGCCCCTCGCCGTCCTTCGGCCAAGCCTCGTTCAGATACAGCAGCATCGTGGCGATCTTGGCCTCGCCATCGGTGTGGATGCGGCCGTAGCGCTTATGGCTGTGCTTCATGATCTGCGTCAGGCGCGGATAGGGATGCAGATCCTTGCCGAGCTTGCGCGAAACCGCCTCGGTGACTTCCGGGCTCTCCAGCTCTTCCAGCAGCTGGCGATAGACGCCCGTCAGCTCATCGGCCTTCACCGTCAGGAATCCGACGACATCGAGATGGGGGAATTCCGCATGCAGGCGCGCGACCATTTCCGGGCGCACGGCGCCCTGGCCGTGAAACAGCGGGAACGGATCGCTCGTCGCCGCAGCGCCTTCGAGGCCCGCGAGGTCGACGATGGAGAGGCGGGCCTGGACTGTCAGCATGGTTTTCCCCTAACAGCGCCGCAGCCCCCCTTCAAGGATGCTCCCCACGCTCCAGCGCGATGGCCCTGTAAGCGTGAGCGCTCGCGCCTACGATCATGACGTAAGCGAATGACCACAGCAGGGCGGAAACCGCCTGCACCACCCAACGGTAGGGTGTGAAATACGTCGCCAAACCGCTGGTGTCGGGCTCCATCAGGCCGCGCAACGTTTCCGGATCGAGCCCGCCGGCAAACGCCGCCATCACGGCGATCAGCGCAACGATCGCAATCACCACCGTCAGCGCGCCGGCAAGCACATACGCTCCAAACAAGGACCAACCCGCCTTCGACGAGAGCCTCCAGGCGCTGAACAGCCCCACAATGCGCCCCGCGGAGAACGATGCCGGCAGCGCCAACGAAAGCCGCGCCATCACGTAACCGACGAACCCAACGCCGGCGAGCTGCGCGGCCAAACCCAGCATCACATTCGCGGTAGCCAGCGCGGAAGAAACGACCACCGTGGCGAACACAACGAGGAAGAGCGCGAAATTGAGCAACGCCGTCACGCCGAACTGGCGCAGCTCCGTGGCGCCCAGCGCCAGATGAAACGGCTCGCGCTCAGCAGGGCGCAGCGTCGCGCGTAAAATCGCTGTTGCGATGACGGCGTAGGCCGCCATCCCCGCCGCCATCATCACGACCAGAACCGGCGCCATGCGTTCGAACAGTGCGGCGTGGCGGGCCAGATCGGGCTCTTCCTCGGCGGAGATCGCCTGCAAGGTCATGAAGTCGTCGCCTGCGACATGCACGAACGCTGCAGCGGCGAGCGCGCTCACCACGAAAAACAGTCCCGCCCAGGCCAGATACGCTTTCGGCTTGCTGCTGATGACGCGGAATCCCTCGAACGCCGCGTCGCTCGTTGAAAACGCCGCCATCTGTTCCGCCGCCTCCAGCCTCGATCGCCCTGCTTACACCGCCCATTGCGCCGGCGCACGCGGGAGCTAAGGTCGCGCCCATGCAACCGGTTCTGGTGGTAGGCGGCGGGCTTGCGGGCTCGGAGGCGGCTTGGGCGCTCGCCAATGCGGGCGTGCGCGTGCGCCTTGTCGAGATGCGGCCGCACGCGATGACGCCGGCGCACAAGACCGGCGGCTTCGCCGAGCTCGTATGCTCCAACTCCTTCCGCAGCGACGATGCCGAGGCCAACGCCGTGGGCCTGCTGCACGCCGAACTGCGCGCCGCCGGCTCGCTGGTCATGGCCGCGGGGGACGCCGCACGCGTGCCCGCCGGCTCCGCCCTTGCGGTGGACCGCGACGCGTTTTCCGCACGCGTCAGCGCCGAGCTGGAGCGCCATCCGCTGATCGAGATCGCACGCGGAACGGTCGAGGATGTTTCCGCCCTCGCTGGCCCCGCCATCATCGCCACCGGCCCGCTCACCGCGCCGGCGCTCGCCGCCTCTATCGCCAGTGTGACCGGCGAGGGCGCGCTGGCTTTCTTCGATGCGATCGCGCCCATCGTGCATGCCGAAACGATCGACATGGCGCAGGCCTGGCGGCAGTCGCGCTACGACAAGGAAGGCCCCGGCGGCGATGCGGCGGCTTACATCAACTGCCCGCTCGACAAGGCGCAGTATGAGGCGTTCGTCGCGGCGCTGCTTGCCGGGGAAAAGGCCGAGTTCCGCGACTGGGAACGCGACACGCCTTATTTCGAAGGATGCCTGCCGATCGAGGTGATGGCCGAACGCGGACAAGAAACGCTGCGCTTCGGGCCGATGAAGCCGGTGGGCTTGCGCGATCCGCGCACCGGCAAGCGGCCCTACGCCGTCGTTCAGCTGCGCCAGGATAATGCGCTGGGCACGCTCTACAATCTCGTCGGCTTCCAGACGAAGTTGAAGCACGGCGCGCAGGCGGAAATCTTCCGCACGATCCCGGGGCTCGAAAACGCCGTGTTCGCGCGCCTGGGGGGCGTGCACCGCAACACCTTCCTCAATGCGCCGCGCGTGCTGGACGCTACGTTGCGGCTGAAGGCCAAGCCGAACGTGCGCTTCGCCGGCCAGGTGACGGGCGTAGAGGGCTATGTGGAAAGCGCCGCGAGCGGGCTGCTGGCCGGGCGTTTCGCCGCGGCGGAGGCCCTGGGGTTGACGCCCAGCGCACCGCCCCAAACCACGGCGCTCGGCGCGCTGCTGGCGCATGTCACGGGCGGGCACCTCGAGGGAGGTTCGTTTCAGCCGATGAACATCAATTTCGGCCTCTTCCCGCCAATCGAGCAGCCCCAGGCGCGCGGCAAAGATCGCGCACGGTTGCGCAAGGCCGCGATTGCGGCGCGGGCCCGCGCCGATCTGGCGGAGTGGCTGGGCGGCGCTGCGCGCGCCGCGGCGGAATAATTACAGCGCGCCGAGCGCCCCCGCCGTCACCAGCCGCCATTGCCGGCGCAGCAGCGAGGGCGGCGCCATCTGCTGGCGGCCCAATTCTGTCTGCTCGAACGCGCGGACGTAAAGCGGCGTCAGCGTGGCGTATCCGATCGCTGGGAACGCTTCCTTCGGGATCGCGTGGCGGAAGCGCGCAATCTGGTTCTGCGCGCCGATCGCGCGGTCGAGCACGGCATGCGCGGCGAAGCTCACCGCCGAAATCTCCACCTCCGCGCCGGTGAGCGTCACGCCCAGCCCCAGATTCTCCCGCAGCGTTCCCGGATAGAAGGTGCGCCCTTGCGCGGCCCAGGCGGGCGCCGCACGCAGCAATCCCATATAGCCCCACGCGCGCGCGGCATGGTGCAGCGCCTGATCAAAGGCGGGCGTGAAATGCGCAGGCTCGACGCAGATTTGCGCCGCCAGGCGCATCACGCACCCCGCCGTGGCGTCGAGATAGGATTCCAGATCCGTCCAAGTTTCAAATGGCGCTGACGCCAGATCGCACACCCGTGCAGCCAGCAGCGCATCAAACGCTTCACGCGGCAGCGCCCGCGCCGTGATGGCCTCGGCGATCGCCTCCAGCACGGGATGGCCCGCCGTCTCGCCGCGGTCGAACACGCCTTCCAGCGCATCGCGCCACCATTGCAGGCGGATGTCGCCTAGGCGCGGCTCACGCACCTTGGCGGGGATCGCCGCGATCTCGCTGTTCAGCGCATAAAGCCCGACGAGCCGCCCGCGCGCCCGTTTCGGCGCGAAGCGGCTCGCCAGCCAGCGGTCTTCATCGCTCGCCCTGACCGGCGCATCCAGCGCGCGCAGAGCGTCGAACGGCCTTTTACGGGGCGGGATCGGGGTGACCGGCGGCACGGCGGTCAGCGCTTCCGGCGCAGGTTCGCCAGCGTCGGCGGCCGGCGTTTCCGCCGGCGCGCCCACTTCAGGTTCGGGCGATTGTTCGCCCGATGTCGCGGCCAGGTCCGTGTCCGCCTCGTTCATTCCGCCTCACCCGAAGGTTTGCGCTCCTGTCATCGCAACCAGCATCGGGACCGAGAGGAAAGTATTCGTGCGGGAGAACAGCATCGCCGTTCGCGCCGCCTTGTCCTTCGCCTCTTGGGGCAGCTTGGCGTTCTCTTCGCCGATGCCAAGCGCCTTCTGCTGGTTCGGCCAGATCACCGCCCAAACGTTGATGAACATGATGATCGCCAGCCACATGCCGATGCCGATCAGGATGTTCTTCGGGACGCTGAACTCTTCCGTAGCCCCCAGCGCAAGCGCTTGCACCAGATAGCCGTTGATCTGCGCCAGGATTAACCCCGTCACGAGTGTCGCCACCGCGCCCCAGCGGAACCAGAAGAGGGCCGCCGGCGCGATTACCTTGGCGATCGCCGGGCCGCGGTGTTCGGCCGGGATTTTCGGCGCGTTCGGCACTTGCGTGAAATTGAAATAATAGAGGTGGCCGATCCACATGATGCCCGACAGCACGTGCAGCCAGCGGAAAACGACCTGCCAGAACGTGGTCTGGTCGGTGTGGACGACGGCGAAGCCCCAATAGGCTACGAAAGCCGCACCGACCGCGAGGGCCGTCCACGAGACGGCCCGGATATTGGGTAAGAATTTGCCTAGCATCGAGCGCCCTCCAGCGATTCGTTATATCGCTGGATATACTCTGCTTTTTTGCCGCGGTCAGCCCGGCTTGGGCTTTGGGGCCGCCGTCTTGCCGGCTTTTTCGCTCTCGACGGCCTCGCCGGCCCCGAATTTCTCGCCGCGGCGTATGCCCAGCAGCAGGATCGAGGGCGCGGCCACGTAGATCGAGGAATAGGTGCCCATCACGATGCCGAAGACCATGGCGATGGCGAAACCGCGCAGCGTTTCCCCGCCATAGACCCACAGCGCCACCGCCGCCAGCAGCGCCGTGACCGATGTCACCATCGTGCGCGAGAGGGTTTCGTTGGTGGAGAGATCGATGACGTCGGCCACCGGCATCTTCCGATACTTCCGCAGATTTTCACGCAGCCGGTCGAACACGACGACGGTGTCGTTCATCGAGTAGCCGATGATGGTGAGCACGGCGGCGATGATCGTCAGCGTGAAATCGATCCGCATCACCGAGAACAGGCCCAGCGTAAGGATCGTGTCGTGGAACAGCGACAGCACCGCGCCGAAGCCGAACTGCAGTTCGAACCGGAACCAGATGTAAACGAGCATCAGCAGCATCGCGAGGCCGAGCGCGATGAGCCCCGAGGCGAAAAGCTCGCCGGACACCTTCGGGCCGACGACCTCGGTGCGCACGTATCGGATTTGCGGCACCGCCGCATCCAGCTTCTCACGCACATGCGCGAGCGCCGATTCTGCGCTTTCGGTCACCGAATGGAACCGCACCAGCACGTGGTGGGGATCGCCAAACGCTTGCACTTGCACGTCGCCCATGTCGAGTTCGGCCAAGGCGGCGCGCACGGTGGCGAGTTCGATCGGATCGGGTGCGGAAACCTCCAGCAGCGTGCCGCCGCGGAAATCGATGCCGAGATTGAAGCCGTGGCTCAGGATTACGCCGATCCTGTTGAAGGGGCCGCCTTCGGCCTGCTGATAGACCGCGATCGGGTTTTCACGAAATCCGCCCGTGAACATCGACACGAACGAGCCGATGATGGCGAACACCGAAAGAAACGCCGCGAAATAAGCGAAGCGCACGAATTTGAAATTCGTCTTCTTCGGCAGCAGTTTGATGAGAGGCCAGGGCACCGCGCGCTCCTTCAGATCGGCAGCTTCTTGGGCTGGGCCGCCCGGAACCACATGGCGATGAACAACTGCGTCACCATGGTGGCGGTGAATACCGAAGTGAGCACCCCGATCGACAGCGTCCAGGCGAAGCCGCGCACCGGGCCGTGTCCGAACTGGAAGAGGATGAGTGCTGCGCCGATTTGCGTCACGTGGCTGTCGATGATCGTCACCAGCGCGCGCGAGAAGCCCGCATTGATGGCCATCGCGGGCCCGCGCCCGGCGGCCTGTTCCTCCCGCATGCGTTCATAGACGAGCACGTTGGCGTCCACCGCCATGCCGATGGTGAGGATGAGGCCGGCGATGCCGGGCAGGCTCAAGGTCGCCCCCCCGATCGACATCGCCGCGATGATCATCGCGATGTTGATCACCAGCGCGAGGCAGGCGAGCACGCCGAACAGACCGTAGGCGAGCACCATGAAGACGACGACCGCACCGCTCGCCACGATGCCGGCCATCGCGCCCGAGACGATGGCGTCCTGGCCCAATTCCGCGCCGACCGTGCGCTGTTCGACGACCGCCAGCGGCGCAGGCAGCGCGCCGGCGCGCAGCAGCACCGCCAATTCGTTGGCGCTTTCCACCGTGAAGCCGCCCTCGATCTGGCCCGTGCCGCCGCAGATCGACGAGCGGATCACCGGCGCGGTGATAACCTTGCCGTCGAGCACGGTGGCGAAGCGCTTGCCGACATTCTGCGACGTAATCTGGCAGAACACGCGCGCGCCGCGCTGTGTGAAGTGGAAGGTGACGATCGGGGTTTGCGTCTGCTGATCGAAGGCGGGCTGCGCGTCGGACAGATCGTCCCCGGAAAGCAGCATGCGCGTGCGGATCGCGGTGGGCGCCTCGTTGGGCTTGTCGGCCGGCAGGATTTCCGATCCGGGCGGGGCGCGCCCCGCCATGATGTCGGAAGGGGTTACGCTTTCATCGACGAGATGGAACGTCATCTTCGCCGTGGTGCCGATCGAGCGCTTGAGCGCTTCGGGATCGGAAACGCCCGGTGCTTGCACGTTGATGCGGTCCGCCCCCTGGCGCACGATCGACACTTCGCTCGTGCCCATGGCGTCGATGCGGCGGCGGATGACTTCGATGGAGCGGGTCACCGCGTCGCGCGCCTGCTTTTCCAGGCCGGCCTTCGTCATCCGCGCCTCAAGATACCCTTCCTCGCTTTGCGCGAGGGCGAAATCCGGCTCGCTCGAGCCCCCGGTGAGGGCGGCCGCCGCCGAAGGCGCATAGAGCTTGCGCAGCACGCCCAGCGCGCGCTGCGTGTCGGCGGGATCGACGAGGCGCAGACGGGCGGCGTCGCCGGCCACGCCGCGGCCGGTGTAGGCGATGCGCGGCTTCGCATCCTGCAGCGCCTTGGCCATGTTGTCGGCCTCGGCCTCCAGGCGCTCTTTCAGCAGCGCGCGCGTATCGACTTCGAGCAGCAGATACGAGCCGCCGCGCAAATCGAGGCCGAGATTAACCGTCTGCTTGGGAACCCAGCCCGGCAGGCGATCGCGTATTTCGCCTGTCAGGAGATTGGGCAGGGTATAGATAATCGACCAGAGGCTGGCGATGATGACCAGCACCACCCGCCAGCGCGGAAAGTGCAGCATGGCTTAGGTCGCGGCCTTCGGCGGCTTGGAATCGTTGGCGGGCGTAGGTTCACCCTTGTTGCGCACTTCCGAGACATCCCCCCGGCGCAACCGCACCTCCACGTTGGGCGCGAGTTCAAGCCGCAGCTCGTCGTCCGCTACGGTCTTGACCTTACCGATCAGTCCGCCGGTGGTGACGATCGTATCGCCTTTGCGCAGCGCGCCGATCATGTCTTGGTGCTGCTTCATGCGGCGCTGCTGGGGCCGGATCAGCAGGAAATAGAAGATCGGCAGCAGCAGAACGAGCGGCAGGATCGTTTGAATGATGGCTTCCATGCCGCCCGGTCCGCCCGGCGCGGCTTGCGCCCACGCCGCCGGCGCAAACGCCGCCGCGGCCAGAAGGCCAGCCGAAAGCCGAACGCCGAACGCACCGATCAACCGAGACATCACCCCTCCTCTGCGCCTTTCCATCCCTCGCGAAGGCGCTTGGCCGGGCGCGGCGGCGCGGACTATAGGGCTGGCGCTCGCCTTTGCAATCCGCCCGGAAACCGCATCCCGCATGGATCAACACGCCGCCTTGCTCGCCCGGATCGCCGCCGCCCTGGAGGCCATCGCGCCCAAGCCGCCGCCGCCCCTCGATCTCACGGGCGCTGAGGCATTTGTGTGGCGCGCTGGCGCGCGCGCCGGCGAAGGCGCGGCGAGGCCTGTCGCCCATCCCTCGCGGATTCCGCTCGATCTGATCCTCGGCGCCGATCGCCAGCGCGATGCGCTGCTCGCCAACACGCTGCGCTTCGCAACGGGCGCGCCGGCGAACAACGCGCTGCTGTGGGGATCGCGCGGGACTGGCAAGAGCGCGCTGGTGAAGGCCGTGCATGCCGACGTCGCCAAACGCCATCCGCTGCTGAAGCTGATCGAGCTTTCGCGTGACGATCTGGGCCGTCTCGGCGATCTCATGGCGCGCATTGAGGATCAGCCCGCGCGTGTGATCCTGTTCATCGACGATCTGACTTTCGAGAAGGACGACGACGGCCTGCGCGCGCTCAAGCCGGTGCTGGAGGGCGGCGTCGCCGGCAGGCCTGTCAACGCGCTCGTCTACGCCACGTCGAACCGCCGCCATCTCGTCGCGCGCGATCCGCGCGAGAACGCGCCGGACGATCTGCTTTGGGCGGACACCGCCGAAGAACGCCTCTCCCTAGCCGACCGCTTCGGGCTGTGGTTGGGCTTTCACGCGACCGATCAGGATCTCTATCTCGCAATCGTGAACGCGTACGCGCAGCGTTTCGGCCTTGTTGCGCCGGATCTGGATGCGCGCGCGCTGGCCTGGAGCCGCCAGCGCGGCGCGCGTTCCGGGCGCACGGCGTGGCAATTCATTCTGGCGCTGGCTGCCGAACTCGACAGGCCGGTGGAATTCTGAGGCTTGCGCCTCAGTATTCGACGCCGGCCTCGATTTCGGGAAAGCGCACTGGCCCGTGCGTCGTCACTTCGGTTTCGCCGTCGTCGGAGAGGCGCACGCGCGTGAGAATTTGCCGCGGCCCATCGGTCACGGCCGCGGCCAGCACGCCGCCGGGGCGCAATTGCTCGATCAGCGCGGCGGGGCGCGGAATATGGATCGCTGCGTTCACGACAATGCGGTCGTACGGCGCCTCTTCGGCCCAGCCCACGCCGCCATCGGCCCAATGCACGCGCACCGCAGTGAATCCCATGCCGCCAAGACGGTCGCGTGCAGCATCGGCCAAGCCGCGGCGGCGCTCTAGGCTCACCACCCGGCGCGAGAGGCGCGCGAGCACCGCCGTCTGCCAGCCTGAGCCGGTCCCGATTTCCAGCACGCTGTCGTCCTGGCCGGGCGCGAGCGCCGCCAGCACGCGCGCCGCCTCACTCGGCTTGGGCGTTTGCCGGCCGCCCTCGATGGGCAGCGGCTCATCCTCCCACGCCAGACCTGCCAGGTGGGGCGCGACGAATTGGGCGCGCGGCGTGCGTTCGATCGCGGAAAGCAGGCGCGCGTTGGTGACGCCGATTTGGCGCAATCCCAGAATGAGACGCATGCGTTGTGCGTCGCTGGCGATCATCCCAACGCTCCGCCTGCGGCGGGCGCTGCGGCCCTCAGGCCCAGAACTTGTACGCGAGAATGGTGAGCGCGGCGACCGCCAGCGGCGTCAGCACCTGAGCCGCGAATTGCGTGATCCGCCGGCGGTTGCGGTCGCCAAGCGCCGACGACAGGCGCGCGATATCCAATTTGGGCGAGGACGAGAAACTGAACTGCACGCAAGCGCTCCGCGGGATTTGCCAAACCGCCTTCCCGTGAAACGGCCGGTTTTCCTTCGCCGCCGGGATGGACACGCCCACTGAGCAAATCACGCGCCGATTCGTTTCCAGTGTCCACCAAACCGGGTCCGCGCCCGCGCTAGGGTTTCCCCTTCGGCGGGGCGACGTGCTTCGGCGGCGCCCCGCCCAGCACTTTCTTGAGGGCCGCCACGCCCGGCATATGCGTCAAATCGATGTGCAGCGGCGTCACCGAGATGCGCCCCTCATAAATCGCCTTCAAGTCCGTGCCGTCGGCCGGCTGCGAACGCTGGCCGCGGAATCCCAGCCAATAATACGCCTGCCCGCGCAGATCGGTGCGCCGATCGGCGTAGGCGATGTGCTGGTCGCGGAAGCCCTGCGTCGTCACCTCCACCTCGCGCACATCCTCCGGCGCGCGATCGGGAAAGTTGACGTTCATCACGACGCCGTCGGGCCAGCCCGTTTCGAGCAGCTTTGAAAGCACGCCCGGGCCGTAGGCTTCGGCGGTCTCCCACGCCATCGGCGCATCCGCGCCGCGAAAGCCGCGCGCCAAGCTGAACGCGACTGACGGCACGCCCAGCTGCATGCCCTGCATCGCGCCAGCGATCGTGCCCGAGAACGTCACGTCCTCGGCGATGTTTTGACCCCGGTTGACGCCCGAGAGCACCAGATCGGGCCGGCCGCCCTCCATGAGTTCCTGCACGCCGAGCAGCACGCAGTCTGTCGGCGTGCCGGTGACGGCGAAGCGCCTCTCGCCGGCCTCGCGCACGCGGATGGGAGCGGTGAGCGTCAGCGCGCGCGAGGCGCCCGATTGCTCGCTCTCGGGGGCGACGACCCAGACGTCGTCGGAAAAACGCCGCGCGATGCGCTCGAGCACGGCGAGGCCGGGCGCATGAATTCCGTCGTCGTTGGTGCAGAGGATGCGCATGGGCCGCCTTGATCTCCGGCGCGATTAGCACGCCCGGACGCCCTAGGCGACGTGCGGCAACGCCCCTTCCCCGGCGCGCAGGCTGGCGGGCCGCGCCGCCGCGCGCGCCACGCCGCGCAAGATGGCCGGGGGCGCGCGTTCTTCCGGCGTCAGCAGCACGCCGCGCGCGCGCAGGACCTCGCCCACATCCTCCCGCGCCAGCGCGCGCGCGAGCGGACCGGCGGCGATCAGCCCGGTCAGGATCGGCGCCATCGCGAGGAAGGCGCCGGTGAATTGCGCGGCCCATGCGGTGAGAAAGCCTGCGATCGTCAGCCATTCGAAGGGCGCTTCATTTTCCGCGCCCTCACCGCCGACGGAGCGCTGCTGCGCGCGCCAACCCGCGTCGCGGCCAGAAAGGATTTCCGCGACCGCCTTCGTTTGCGTCGCGATCAGCAGCGGCGCCAACAGCACGGAAAGCGCCATCTCGGCGGCGACGCCGGCCAGCAGCGCCCGCGCCCCGCCATAGCTGCGCCGCAACGCCGGATCGCAGAGCGCCCGCACGCAGCCGATCAGCTTCGGCCCGAAGATCATCGCCGCGACCAGCCCACCCGCGCGTGCGGCGTCCGCCCATTCCGGTCCGATCTCGACGAGGCGCGGCCCGTACCCGCTGGCGATCGCTGCAGCGGCGGCCGCCGCCAGCCCGATCAACAGGAACGCCACGAAGATCGGCGCCGTGAGATAGCCCACGATGCCCACCGCCAGTTGGAAGCGGCTGATCCAATGCAGCCCCGGCGCGGCGATGATCGACACGTGCTGCAGATTGCCCTGGCACCAGCGCCGGTCGCGCTTGACGAATTCCGCAAGCGTCGGCGGGGCCTCTTCAAAGCTGCCGGCCAGCGGCGGCGCCATATGCACCGCCCAGCCGCCGCGCCGGATCAGCGCCGCCTCGACGACGTCGTGGCTCAGCACCGAGCCGCCGAACGGGCGCGGCCCGTCGAGATGCGGCAGGCCGGCATGGGCCGCGAACGCGCGCACGCGCACAATGGCGTTGTGACCCCAATAGGAGCCTTCCGCGCCCGTCCACCACGCCAACCCGCTCCACGCCGCAGGACTGAACAGATTGGCGCCGAATTGCAGATACCGGCCGAGCAGCGTGCGCGCCTGCACGATCGTGGGCATCGTCTGGATGAGGCCGACGCCGCGATGGCGCTCCATCGCCGAAACCAGGCGGCGCATCACCTCTGCGCTCATCAGGCTGTCGGCGTCGAGCACGATCATCGTCTCGTAGGCGGCGCCGAAGCGGCGCACCCAATCGGCGACGTTGCCGGCCTTGTTGTCCGTGTTCTGTAGACGCCGGCGGTAATAAACGTTGACGCGCGTCTGCGCGCGCAGCGTTTCGAAGGCGCGCCGTTCGGCGTTGGCGATCGCGGGATTGCCCGTATCGCTGAGGATGAACAGATCGAACGCGGCCTCTGCGTTCTCGCGCTCGAGCGCACGCGCCATCGCCGCGAAGCGCGCGAACACCGTGGCGCAATCCTCGTTGTAGATCGGCGCGAGCAGCGCGCAGCGCGTGCGCAAGGGCGCAGGGGCGCCGGTCAGTCCCAGCGGATCGTCGACGTCGCGCGCCAGCAGCGCCAGCCCGATGGCGGCGTTGCAAAACCAGAAGGCCAGCCCGAACGCGAGCGGCGCGAACAAGATGAGGCTGACGATTTCGAACGCCGCCAAGCCGTCGTGCCGGAAAACCTGCAAAGTCGCGGCGCCCGCCAGCGCAGCAAGGCCCGCACTCAGCGCGAACAACAGCGCGCGGCGCGCCGCGATGCGGCGCGGCGAGGTTTCCGGTTTTTCCGTGCGGCCGCGCCAATGCCTGAGATCTTGCGCGCGCATCACCAGCGGCGCGGATTCCGGCAAATCCGCGCGATGGCTCGCCTCGTAGCGAAGCGCACGCACGCTTTCCGCCGGCGCAGCGGCGGCTTCATCCAGGCTCACGCGATCGTCCCTCGTCCCGCCGCCCGCCGCCGAACAGCCGCACGGGCGCGCTGTTTCTCCGTTCCCGGATTCGAAGGACAAGTCAGCGGCGTAGGGGTGACAAACGCCGCGCTGCAGCGCAACAGCCGAACGCCGCGCCAAACCGCCGCTGCGGCGCCCGTGAAGGCGGCGCCGCGCGATGCGCGCCCGCCAATCACGATTTCGCCTTATTTCGCCGGCGTGGCGGCGAACGCCTTCGATTTCAAGGCATAGCGGCGTGCATGCGCCGCCGCGCACCGCAGCAGCGCGCTAGACCCGCCCGGTGATCGGGATCAACGCGCCCGTCACGGCGCGCGCCTCCGGCGATAACAGAAATGCGATCAGCGCCGCCACGTCCTCCAAGGCCACCCAGCGGGAGAAGTCGGCGTCCGGCATGTCGCGCCGGTTGGCGGGCGTGTCGAGCACCGAGGGCGCGATGGCGTTGACGGTGACGAACGCGTCCTTCAGTTCCGCCGCGAGCGCCTCCGTCAGCTTGATGACGCCGGCCTTCGACGCCGCATACGGCCCCATCCCCTCGCCCGCCTTCAAGGCCGCCGCCGCCGCGATATTGACGATCCGCCCGCCGCCCTGCGCCAGCAGGTGCGGCAGCGCCGCATGCGACATCGCCGCCGCCGTCTTGAGATTGACCGCGTAGAGGAAGTCCCACGTCGCAAGATCGCCCTCGGCGAACTTCTCCCACCGGAAAGAACCCGCAATGTTGATCAACGCATCCAACCTCGCGAACTGATCGACGACGCCGCGCACAGCCGCCTGCGCGCCAGCGGCTGTCGAGATATCGACATCGCCCAGCCGGAAGAACCCGTCGTCCGCCGGGCGCGCGGCTGCGCGATCGATCAGTGCGACGGCGTAGCCCTGCGCCTTCAGCCGTGCGCCTACGGCCGCACCCAGCGCGCCGAACCCGCCAGTGATCGCAACGACTTTGCCTTGCATGGTTTCGCCTCCGCCTTCGCGGTGATGATTCAACCAAGCGGGCGAGGTGGGCAAGCGCACATGCGAAGGGCCGCGCCCTCACGAGCGCAGCCCTGAAGATGGCCCGGCGTTTGCGCTCAGTTGACGCGGGCGCCGCCGCTCGCCGCGGCGGAGGCGTTCACATCCGCACCGGCCGCAGCATCGCCCGCGGCGGACGCAGCGCCCGAGGCGGTGTTCTTCGCTGCGTTCCTGGCGGCCTTCGCCGTCTTCGACGCCGTGGATTTCGTACGCGCGCCGGCGCCCTTGGCGGCGTTCACCGCGCCGCTCGCGTCGGCCGCGCCCGATGCGCCGAAGCCTGCGCCTGCGCCCATGCCGGAACCGGACGCGCCAACGCCGACGCCGGCCTGGCCGCCCGTGAGATCGCCCGTGGCGCCGAGATTGCCGCCGACCGATCCGATCGGCGCGCTCGCGCCGCCGCCCACGCCGACGCCAATCTGCGCGAAGGCGGGCGAAGACAGTGCCATGAAGGCCGCAACGGCCACGCTGACTTTCCAGACTTTCATGAATTCCTCCTCATTATCCAACGCCGGCGCGAGGCCGCGCGCACCGCCCGCGGCCTCTACGCTTCGTTTCGCTGGTTGTTCCGCCGCGCGTCAGGATGCGGCCGGCAAGGCGTCAAAAGCGGCCTTCGACATCGCGACGACCAGCTTTCCATCCGCCAACGTCACTTGCGACGCGGGGATCTTCTTGCCCGCCGTGGCGCCCGCTGGCGTGATCAGCACGGAGCTCACCTTGCCGCCTTGGTCGACATAAACGGATGTCAACGCGCCGAGCGGGACGTTGTCCTGCGCGACGATCGCTGCGCCTGCGGGCAATTGCTTCGGCGTCAGCGTGTTGATGTTGACCGTGGCGGACGTCATCGCGCCAGACGCGGCGGGCGCCGCCGGCATGGAATCAGCCGCTGCGGGCGCAGCGGCCGCTGCGTTCACGTCTTTCTTAGCCTTGTCGGCGAACGCGCTCGGCGCCGCTACAAGCACGGCGATGCTCGCCGCCGCCATCAGGATGTTTCGCATTCTCGAGTCCTCCGTTCCCCAGCGCCGCTGTTGATAAAAGCGCAAGCGGATGGAACGGTTGCCTGCGATTGCAGTGCTTTTCGCACTTGTCTTACGCGCGCGTATTCGCTCTCAGCCCGCGGGCTTGAGCGCGCGTAGCACGCCTTCCTGCGCAACGGAGGCGATCAGCGCGCCGCCGATGTGATGGATCGTTCCCCGCACGAAGGCGCGCCCGCCGCCGGAAACCGGGCTTTCCTGCGTGAACAAGTGCCAATCGCTGAGGTCGCTGCGGCGATGGATCCATACGGATTGATCGATGGTGGCCGCGACGCTGGTGGCCCAGGTGAGGCCGTGCGGGCGCATCGCCGCACCCAGCAGCGAAAAATCCGAAACATAGCCGAGCGCGGCGTGCGTATCGGCGATTCCAACGATGGGCGCGCGGGCGCGAAACCATACGCGCTGCACCGGCGGCTGCGGCGGGGGCGCCTTGAACGGCTCCTCCACCCAGCGCATCTCCACCGGCCAGCGTTTCAAATATTCATTTTCCGGCAGGCTTTCCGGCGCGGGCGCTTCAGGACGCTCCACTTGGTGCGAAACGCCTTCTTCTTCCGCCTGGAACGAAGCGGCGAGATTAAATATCTGCGCGCCATTCTGGCTTGCGGTGACGCGGCGTGACGCAACGGAGCGCCCGTCGCGCGCGCGCTCCACCGCATAGGTCACCGGGACCGCCGGATCGCCGCGGCGCAGGAAATAGGCGTGCAGCGAATGGCAGAGCCGATCCTCTACCGTCTGATACGCCGCGGTCAGCGCCTGCCCGATCACTTGCCCGCCATAGAGGCTCTTGCCGACGATGGCGCCAGGCGGCGTGACGCCTTGAAACACATCCACCCCGGCGCGTTCGAGGCTCAGCAATTGGCTTAAAGTCGGCGCATCAGTCATCGTGAAAATCGCTTGCGTAAAACGCTGCGCTTAGCGCAGCGGCCCCCGCGCTTCAAGCGCGCCGGAAGCGGCGACGGGGAACAGCCCGCGCCGGCGCCGCGTAGTCCTTGCGAGCAGGCGAGGCTTTCTTGGAGTAGAGTCATGAATACGGACAAGGAAGTCCGGTACGATCCTCAAACGGGCGAGCGCATCATCACCGAACGCTATGTCGAACCCGGCGTTGAACGGATCGTCAAACAGCCCGTGATCATCAAGAAGAAGCCAGGCTTCGGCGTATGGCTCGGCGGGGCCATCGTCGGCGCGGCGTTGCTTGCGGGCGGTTATGCCTATTTCGCACACGAACGCGGCTCCTATTCGGCTGCCGGCGCGGCAGTCGATCAGCGCGTCGCGCAGGCGGAGAGCGCGGTCAACGCCGCGGCGGAAGACGCCGGAGATGTCGCGAAGGACACCGGCGATCGCATCGAAAGCGCGACCGACCGCGCCGCGAACACCACACCCTAACGTCACCCCATCGCAATCAGCAGGCGCGCGCTCTTCCGGGCGCGCGCTTCGCCGCGCTTGAAGAGGCCAGCCGGTATAGCGCATGCTGGCGCCGCGCATCGCGGGGGAGACGGCGAGGTTTTCCACGCGCGTGCGCCCCTTGGCGCTTCTGGAAACCCCGCATGCCCATCGCCAACACCGCGGACTTCCGCAAAGCTGCGCAAAAGCGCCTGCCGCGCCTGTTCTTCGACTATCTGGACGGCGGCTCCTATGGCGAGCGCACGCTGCGCCAGAACGTTTCCGATCTTGAAGCCGTCGCGTTGCGCCAGCGGGTGATGGTGGATGTCTCCCATCGCGCCTTGGAGGCGGAATGGTTCGGCCGCAAAATCGCGATGCCGGTGGGATTGGGCCCTGTCGGGTTCACCGGCATGTTCCGCCATCGCGGCGAAGTGCAGGCCGCACGCGCCGCGCACAAATTCAACGTGCCCGCCTGCGTCTCCACGCTCGGCATCTGCGGCATCGAGGAAATCACCGAGAATTCCGGCGCGCCGGTTTGGCAGCAATTCTACATGATCCGCGACCGCGCCTTCATGGCGGATTTCCTGCAGCGGATTGCGGCGGCGCGTTCGCCCGTGCTGGTCTTCACCGCCGATCTGCCCGCGGTGGGCGCGCGCTACCGCGACACTCATTCCGGCATGTCGGGCTCTGGCGCGCTGGGCTTTCTGCGCCAAGCCTGGCAGGGCGTGAGTCATCCCGCCTGGTTGTGGGACGTGCAGATCACCGGCGGGCCGCACATTTTCGGCAACCTGGCGAAGGCGGTGCCCGACGCGAAAGGCGCTGGCCAATTCCAGGCGTGGGTGAACGCCAACCTCGACGCCACCGTCTCCTGGAAAGACATCGAGTGGGTGCGCGCGCGCTGGAAAGGCCCGATCGTGCTCAAGGGCGTGCTCGACCCGGCGGATGCGAAGCAGGCGCTCGCTGCCGGCGCGGATGGAATCATCGTCTCCAACCATGGCGGGCGTCAGCTGGACGGCGCGCTTTCTTCCATCCGCGCGCTGCCCGCGATCGCCGATGCCCTCGGCGGGGCGTTGCCCATCCTGATGGATGGGGGCGTGCGCTCCGGGCTAGACGTGCTGCGCGCGATGGCGCACGGCGCGCAGGGCGTGCTGCTGGGCCGCGCCTGGGCCTATGCGCTCGCGGCGCAAGGCGAGGCCGGCGTCACGCGCCTGCTTCAGATCATCCGCGACGAACTTTCCTTTGCGATGGCGATGACCGGCTGCACCGACATCCGCCGCGCAGGGCGCGATCTGCTGGCGTGACGCGCCACGCTAGAATTTGAACCCTTTGGAGATCGCCCAGGCGAGCAGCACGGCGATCGCCAGGCCCGGTAGGATCCGC
This sequence comes from Hyphomonadaceae bacterium, assembly GCA_050246435.1. Taxonomy (GTDB): domain Bacteria; phylum Pseudomonadota; class Alphaproteobacteria; order Caulobacterales; family Aquidulcibacteraceae; genus JAKFWI01. Next base: position 18,607 of record JBFWWB010000013.1, on the reverse strand, counting down.
CACGCCGGCGCGAAGCGCGCGCGTGCGCCCGCAGGCAGCGCCGCGCGGCCGGTGATCATCGCGCCGGTGAGATTGCGCTTGGCGTAGAGCAGATAGAACGCGATCGCCGCCACATGCAGCGCGATCAGCCCCAACAGCACGTTGAAAACGATCTCATGCGCTTCTGCCGCGGCGCGCCCGGCGTCGAAATCCACCAGATGCGACAGCGGCCCGGATTCCAGGCCGTCCACGTCCACCGCGAAGAGGCCGAGCGAAACCTGCGCAATCAGTGCGGCAAGGATCGCCAGCACGCTCCAGCCGCCCAACGCATTGTGCCCCGCGCTCGGCGCACGCAGATCGCCGACATGCGCCAGCGCCGCTTTTGGGCCGCGCACGAAAGAGGCGAAGCGCGCCGTAGATGCGCCGAAGAAGCCCCAATACAGCCGGAACGCCAGCAGCGCGATCACCGCATAGCCGCTCAGGCGGTGCCAATCGAGGCGGTGGTTCTCCGCACTCCACCAGGAGAACGCCACGAGCAATACAAGCAACCAGTGGAACAGCCGCGTCGGCGCGTCCCACAGGCGCTGGGGCTGCGTGGCGCCGAGTTCGGCCATCTAGTTCTTGACGCGGTAGGGCGTGTGGCAGCCGCCGCAGGTTTTGCCCGTCGCCATCGCATCCGCCGCGATCGCCGCCACATCGCCCTTATCGGCCGTGGTGGAGAGCTTGTTGGCGGCGGCCTGGAAATTTGCGGCCGCGGCCGCGCAACCCTTCGCGTCCGACCAGATCTCCGCTTTCGCGGCCGTCTTCACGCCGGAGGAAGGGCCGCTGCCAGCGGGAAACCAATTTGGCAACGCCGCTGCATATTGCTTCACGGTCGCCGCCGCGGCCTTGAGCTTGGCCGCATCGGGGTTGGCGGCCTTGAGTTCATCATTCAGGGTTTTGAACGCGCCGCCCATCGCCTTGAAGTTCGCCTGGCGGGCCTTCACCGCTTCCGTGGCCGGCGACGCCGGAACAGCCGATTGCGCCGAAGCCTGCCCGACCTGAGCGACGCCCAGAACCAAAGCGGCCGCCGCCCACACCCTCATGCTGCGCTTACCGTTCGCCATGTTCTTCGCCCCTCCGCTGTATCGCGTTCTGATAGCGCGCCACGCGTGCGCGCGCCAAGCTTTCCCTTATTTGGCGCCACGCATCGCGCCGCCGGTTCCCGCGCGAATCGCGAGCAGGCGTTCGATCGCGGCGTCGATTTCGGCGGCGTCCGCCTTGCCGTCACGGTTGCCGTCGACGAAGCGCAAATGCTCCAGCGGCCGGCCCGCCTTCAGCCACTCCGCCTTGCTGACGAAGCCGTCGCGGTTTTTGTCCCATAGGCGCACGATTTCCGCCCCCGAAGGCCACGCATGGGCAGGCGCGGCGGCCGCGACCTGGCACACCGCCAGCGCGGCGGCGAGCGCCCAAACTCTGAATGTCATACCCTGTTTCACTCCCGCCGCCGCATGGCGGCGTTCCGCGCGCCCTCGCGGGCGAGCTTCCAGGTCAATCAAGGCGAGAATCGGTCGGCGTGTTCACGAGCGCTTGAACGGCCGCTAGCCGCCGGCGTTCATCTCCACCAGGCCTTTGAAACCGCCGTAGATCATGCGCTTCATGTCGAACGGCATCGCTTGCTGGTCCATGTGCAGGCGCGGATCGGCCATCACCTTGGCGTTGATCTTGTCGCGCTGCGCACGCGATTTGTAGACGATCCACGAGAATATCACCGTCTCGCCCGGCTTGAGCTTCACGCTCTGGGGAAAGGACGTCGTCTTGCCGGGCTGCACGTCATCGGCGACGCATTCGAAATAGCCGAGCGCGCCGTACTCCATCCATATCTTGCCAGCCTTCTGAGCGATCTTCTTGTAGGCGTCGATCTTGCCGGTGGGGACTGGGACGATGAATCCGTCGACATAAACCATGGCGTTCTCCTGCGCCGCCCGCGGGCGCGCGTCTTATCGCTGGGCGCGGGACGCTGAAAGCGCGCAGCGCACACGTTTGCGGCATCGCGCCCGCAGTCGACGCGCGCGCCCCGCGGGCGCATGGTGCGGGGAAGGAGCGCGCACGATGGACCGCCTGCTTGACGAACTTTCCACCCTGCTTGGGCCCGGCGGGCTCGCGCCCGGCGCCGAAGCGCGCGCCAGCGCCAATCCCTGGGCGGCGCCGGGCGAGCCGCTGGCCATCGCCCGCCCGCGCAGCACCCAGGAGGTCTCCGCAGTGCTCAAGGCCGCGCACGCCGCCGGCGTTCCGGTCGTCGCCTGGGGCGGACACACCGGCCTGGTCGACGGCGTCCGCGCCGATGGCGCGATCGCTCTTTCCTTCACGCGGATGAACGCGATCGAGGAGGTCGATGCGCAATCGGCGACGATGCGGGTGCAAGCGGGTTGCGTGCTCCAGGCCGCATGTGAGGCCGCGGATGCGCATGGCCTGCTGCTGCCGCTCGATCTCGGCGCGCGCGGTTCGGCCACGATCGGGGGCGTCATGTCCACCAATGCCGGGGGCAACCGCGTGATCCGCTACGGCATGATGCGCGACATGGTGCTGGGCCTCGAAGCCGTGCTTGCGGACGGCACGATCGTTTCCGCAATGAACGATCTCATCAAGAACAATACCGGCTACGACCTGAAGCAGCTCTTCATCGGCTCGGAAGGCACCCTCGGCGTCGTCACGCGCGCAGTGCTGCGGCTGCGGCCGAAGGCGCTGAGCCAGAACACCGCCTTCCTCGCGGTCGATCGCTTCGAGGATCTGCCGCGCCTGCTGCGCCGCGCCGAGCGCGATCTCGGCGGCCAGCTTTCGGCGTTCGAGGTGCTGTGGCCCGAATTCTACACGATGGTGACGAGCCCACCGGCGCGCGGGCGGCCCATCGTGGCGCAAGGCCATCCGTATTACGTGCTCATCGAAGCGCTGGGCTCCGATCAAGAGAAGGATGCGCGGCATTTCGAGGACGTGCTTGGCGCGTGCCTGGAGGATGCGATCGCGGCGGACGCCGTCGTCGCCAAATCCGGGGAAGAGCGCCAGCGCATGTGGGCGCTGCGCGACGACGTGCTGCAGCTTATCAGCGATCCCGCGATGGCGGTGTTCGACGTGAGCCTGCGCATCGGCGAAATGGAGGCCTATGTCGGCGAAATCCGCGCCAATCTGCTGGCCAAATCCGCGGCGGCGCGCGTCGTCGTGTTCGGCCACATGGGAGACGGCAATCTGCATGTGTGCGCGAGTCTCGGCGATAAAGCGCTGAAGCCGCAGATCGAGGAGATCGTCTATGCGCCGCTAAAGCGCATCGGCGGTTCGGTTTCCGCCGAACACGGCATCGGCCTGCAAAAGCGCGCCTATCTCGCCTATTCGCGTTCGCCCGCGGAGCTGGCGTTGATGCGCACGCTCAAAAACGCGCTCGATCCCAAGAACCTCCTCAATCCCGGCAAAGTGCTGGGCTGACGGGAAAAGAAAAAGCCGCCGGCGGAGGCCGGCGGCTTAAAGAGGCGCTGGGGGAGAGAAGCGCCAGGGATCAACAGCGCTGGGCGCGCGCGGCGTCCATTTCCTGTTTCGTGATCTTGCCGTCCTTGTTGGCGTCGAGCTTGGCGAACATGTCGCCGCCGCGCTTGGTGAAATCGGCCAGCGTCATGCCCTTGTCGCCGCGGGGGCCGGCGGCTTCGCCCATTTTGCGGCCAGGCAATTCATCGCCGCTCAGTACGCCGTCCTTGTTCTTGTCGCGCTTGTCGAACGCGGCCTCAGGACGGGCGAGGAATTCATCACGCGTGACCTTGCCGTCCTTGTTCACATCCGGGCTGCAGCGCATCGGCCCGCCCGGACCCATCCCGCGATGGCCGCCGCGCATCATGCCTTCGCCGGGCGGCGGGGGACCGTCGGCGCGGCGCGCCTGCCAATCGGCGCGGTTGACCACGCCGTCGCCGTTCACGTCCATACGTTTGAACATCGCCTGGCGGCTGGCGTCGAATTCCGCGCGCGTGACCGCGCCGTCCTTGTTGGCGTCGAGGGCGTCGAACATGCGCTCGCCGCGCATCGGCGGTGGGCCAGGAGGCGGCGCGGGCTGCTGCGCCCAGGCGGCGGATGCAGCCAGTGTGAAGGCCGCCGCGGCGGCGAGGAGGGACTTCTTCATTGGGATAGGCACCTTGATCGCCATCCGCTGCGATGGCCTGGCCAGCAAAGCCGCCGCAAGTGTCCGGGCTGTCCCGGAAGCGGTCCTCTTTTGTCGCAAACTATCGCGCCCGCGCCCGCCCGCCTCCGTTCCGTCACAACTCGCGACAAATCCAGCGCAGCCTGACATATCGCAGACACAGCGCGGAAAGAGGAAAGCTCATGTTCAAGCACGGCCTAATGGTGATGCTCGCGGCCGCGGCCCTCTCGGCATGCGCCGGCCGCCAGCGCCCTCCGCCGCCGACCGCGCCGGGCATGGCGCCAGGCGGGGCGCCCGCGTTCTCCCATCTGATCGCGCCCGACGCGCTGGTGTTTCTCGATTTCGACGCCAACCGCGATCGCCAGATCACCCGCGCCGAGTTCGACCAGGGCGTGGCGGCCGCGTGGGCGGCGCTCGCCAAGGGCCAGGACAGCATCGGGCACATCGACCTGCAGGATTGGGTGTCCGCTGAACTCGGCGGTGAGAATTTCGATTTCGGTCCGATCGGCTTCGACACCAATTATGACGGGCGCATCAATCGCGATGAATTCATTGCGGCGCTCGCCAAGCGGTTCGACACGCTCGACAAGGACAAGAACGGCGTGCTCACGCGCGCGGAATTCGTCCGCACTGGGCCCACGATGCGCCAAGGCGGCGAAGGGCCCGCGGGTATGGAGCGTCCGATGATGCGCCGGCGCGGCCCGTGAACGCCGCCGCCGGCCCGCATCTGCTTGTCGTGGAGGACGAGCGCGCGATCCGCGAGCCGCTGGCGCAATATCTCACGCGCAATGAATGCCGCGTCACGCAGGCGCGCGACGCCGGCGAGGCGCGCAAGCTGATCGCGGCGCACGCGTTCGATCTCATCATCCTCGACATCATGATGCCCGGCGAGGACGGCTTGAGCCTCTGCCGCCACATCCGCGAAACCATCGATGCGCCGGTGATCCTGCTCACCGCGAAGACCGAAGACGCCGACCGCATCGTCGGCCTAGAGATCGGGGCCGACGATTACGTCGTGAAGCCGTTCAATCCGCGCGAATTGCTGGCGCGCGTGAAGGTCATCATTCGCCGCGCGCGCGCCTTGCCGAACCGCCAGCGCCCGCCGGATGCGGAAGCCTACGCCTTTGGCGATTGGGTGCTCAAGACCGGCGAGCGTGAGCTGATCGGCGCCGATGGCGTGGCCACGCCGCTTTCTTCCGGAGAGTACAATCTTCTGCTCGCCCTGGTCACGCGTCCGCGCATCGTGCTGACGCGCGAGCAATTGCTCGATCTTACGCAAGGCCGCGATGCGGCGCTGTTCGACCGCAGCATCGACAATCAGGTGAGCCGCCTTCGTAAGAAGATCGAGCCGGATGCGCGCGCCCCGCGCTACATCAAGACGGTGTGGGGCGGGGGCTATTCCTTCGCGATGGAAGTGCGCAAATTGTGAAGCGCCGCTTCCTTCCCGCCAGCACCTTTGGGCAGACCGCCCTGCTCATGGCCGCCGCCCTGGCCATCGCACAGCTCGTCGGTTTCTTCCTGCTGGTGAACGAGCGCCAGCGCGCCAGCCTGCTGGAGAATGTCGGACCAGCGATCGCGCGTTTCGCCGACATGGCCCAGGAGATGGACGCGCTCGATCCCGCCGCGCGCCAGGCGCGCCTCGCCTCCATGCGCCGGTTCGACCGGCGCTACGCCCTCGCCGATCAGAGCGCCGTGACGCGGTTCGCGCTCCCGCGCGACGCCGGGCTGGAGCAGCGCATCGCGCGCGCGCTTTCGCGCGCCGGCACGCCGCTGACCGTGGAGGCCGCGAACGCCGCCCCTCCGATGCGCTTCATGATGGTGCGCCCGAACCGAGGGCCGGGCGCGCGCAGGGACCCGGAGGGCCCGCCCGACGTAATGATCATGGGGCCGCCGCCGCTCGGGCCCGACGCCGCCGCAGACGCCTCGCCTCGTCGCCTCCGCCTCGACGCCTATACGTTTTCCGTGCGGCTGAGCGACGGGCAATGGATGAACGCCGTCTACCGCATGCCGCGCCCCTCGCGTGATTTCCTGTGGCGGCTCGCGGCCACGGCGGCGATCCTCTACGCCATCGTGCTCAGCGCGGCGCTGCTCGTCGCTCACCGGCTCTCGCGCCCGTTCCGAATCCTGACGCAGGCCGCTGAAACCGTCGGCGCGGAGACGTTCGCACCGTTGCCGGCGCGCGGCCCGGCAGACGTGCGCGCCGCAATCGAGGCGTTCAACGCGATGGCGCTGCGCGTGTCGGCGTTGCTGCAGGAAAAGGACACGATGCTAGGGGCCATCGGCCACGATCTGCGCACGCCGCTGGCTTCCCTGCGCATCCGCGCGGAAAGTATGGAGCCCGCCGCGGAGCGCGAGCGCGTCGTCGAAACGCTCGACGATATGGGCCGCATCCTGGAGGACATTCTGGAGTTGGCGCGGCTGGGGCGCTCCTCCGAGCCCAAACGCCTTCTCGATCTGAGCGCATTGGCGGACACGGTGGTGGAGGAGTTCCGTGCGCTGGGCGGCGAGGTGGCGTTCCGCGAGTCGCCGCGCGCGCCCGTGCAGTGCCAGCGTTCGCTGACGGCCAGGCTTATCCGGAATCTGATCGAGAATGCGGTGAAATTCGCTGGCGCGGCGGAGGTTTCCGTCACGCGCGACGCGACGGGCCTGGTGCTGAGCGTAGAGGACGACGGCCCCGGCGTGCCCGACGAGGCGCTGGCGCGCGTCAGCGAGGCTTTCGTGCGGGTTGAAGGCTCGCGCAATCGGGAGACGGGCGGCGCGGGGCTTGGCCTCGCCATCGCCAAGGCGATCGCCGCCAGCCAGGGCGCGACGCTGGAACTGGCCAATCGCGCTGAGGGCGGCTTCGCCGCGCGCGTGCGCTGGCCGGCGGGTTAAGCGACGGCGCGCGACAGCGGCGCGATCGGCGCGAAGCGGCGCACCGCCTTCACCAGCATCGCGCAATCGAGCGGTTTGGCGAGGCACTCGTCCATGCCTGCAGCGATACAGGCCTCGCGGATGTCGCCGGAGAAATCCGCCGTCACCCCGACGATCGCCGCTTTCTCCGCCCAGCCGCCCATCGCGCGGATGGCGCGGGCTGCGTCTTCGCCGGTGACCTGGGGCATGCGCCGATCCAGCAGGATCGCATCGAACGGCTCATCGGATTGGCACGCCCGCACGGCCGCGGCGCCATCCTCCACGCAGACTGCGCGCCAGCCCTGGGCGGCGGCGATGTGCGCCAGCAGCCGCCGGTTGGCGAGGTGGTCGTCGGCGATGAGCACACGCATTCTGGCGCTTCTCCATCGGGAGCAGAACAAGCCGCCCCCGCCAGCCTAGCTCTAACTCAATCCGTACACCGACGAAATTGCACATCACGCGCTAAGCCGGCCGGCGCGCGCCGCCCTAACCGAAACGGCCTAGCCGAAAGGCGCGCGTTGTCTCGCCACGGCCGAGGCCGGACATTTACGGCGGAAGGCGCAATGGCTGACGCGAAAAAGCTCGTGATGCTGATGGAGGACGACCCCGCCGCGCGCGATGCGCTGGGTCTGCTCCTGGCCGACTGGGGATATGATCCCCTCGCGGCGCCCGACGCCGCCGTCGCCGCAGCCAAGCTTGCGGGCGCGCAGAAGCCCCTCTTCGCCGTCGTCACCGATTTCAACCTTGGCCGGGGGCCGGACGGCGTGGCCGCGGCCTTAACCCTTATCGCACAGCATCCCGCAGCGCGGGTGCTCGTGGTCTCGGGCTCGATGCGCGGCAAGGCCGCCGTAGAGGCCAAGGCCGCGGGTTTCGACTATCTGAGCAAGCCGGTTCGTCCCGAAGCCATCGAAAACTGGCTGGACTCGCTTGCCCCCTAAGGTCGTATAAGCCGTAAGGCCTGCCGGGAAAGGCGGGCGCAGCCCGGCGACCCCCGATGTCCGACGACGGCGCAGCGCCTGCGCAGGACGCCTCCCCCAACGCCGCTCCCCCCCGCGGCGCCGCCATCGCGGAAGCGCGTGGCAAGCGCGCCTACTGGTTCGCCGCCGCCGCCTTCACCGCGCTGATCCTTCTGGTCGGCGCGCTTTTCCTGGGCATCGCCTCCGCGCAGCGCTCGGCCGACCAGGCCCGCGCACTGGCCACCGAGAACGGCGAGATCACCCGCCAGGCGGAGCTGGTGCAACGCCTCACCGTATCGACGGAAGCGTCGCTGCGCGGCTACCTGCTAACGGATACGCCCTTCTATCTGGAATCCGCCCGGCGTTCGCTGCCCAACGCCGACGCCGCAATGGCGCGCCTTCAGACGCTGGCGGCCGCGGTCCCTGTGCTTGAGGCGCAGGTCGATGCGATCGCGCAGCGCCGCGCCGAAGCGCTGACCGCGATCCGCTCCAGCATCGGCCGGCTCGACGCGCCCGCCCGCCGGCGCGTGGTCAGTTTGCTGCGCGAAGACGATGGACGGCGGATGATGCGCCTCGGCGCCGCGGTGGCCGATTTGCGCGCGATGACCGCCACCCGCCAATTGGCGGCGGCGGCGCGCATCGAACGCGCCAGCCAGCGCGTCAACGCCCTGCTCATCTCGCTGAGTGCGGTGTTCGTCGCCATGATCGCGGTGTCGATCGCGTTCTTCGTGCGCGAAACCGGCGTGCTGCTGCGCGTCGTGCGCCACCTCAATCGCGCCAACGCCGCCTTGTTGCAAGCGCGCGCCGCCGCCGAGGAGGCCGACGCCGCCAAGACGCGCTTCCTGGCGATGGCCAGCCACGACATGCGCCAGCCGCTGCATGCGCTCACGTTGTATCTGGCGGCGCTGAGACGCCGGGTGGACGGCGCGCAGGCGCTCGACATTCTCACGCGCATGGAGCAGGCCGCAGGCGCGCTCACGCAGATGTTCACCGGCCTTCTCGATCTGGCGCGCATCGAATCAGGCGTGCTGAAGCCCGCCCCCACCGAGTTCCGCCTCAACGATGTCTTCAACGCGCTGCGCGCGGAATTGCACGACGACGCCGAGCGCGCGCGCGTCGTCCTGAAAATCCTGCCCACCAGCGCGGTGTTGCACAGCGACCGCGACATGACCGCCTCGATCCTGCGCAACCTACTGACCAACGCGCTGAAATACGCCCCCGGCGGGCGGGTGTTGATGGGCTGCCGCCGTCAAGGCGATCGGTTGCGCATCGAGGTGCATGACGAGGGCGAAGGCATTCCCGAAGAAAAAATCGCGATGCTGTTCGATGAATTCGTGCGCCTCGATCAGGTGGGGCCACGCGAGGCGCCGTGTTCACCGTCGTCACCCCGCCGCTGGCGCGCAGCGCCGATCCGCCCGCGGCAGTCGCACCCGCGCGCGCCATGGCGAGCGTGCGCGGGTTCGCCATCGCCATCGCCGACGACGATCCCTTTTCGCGCGCCGCCATGGCGCGCGCGCTGGAAGACGCCGGCGCCCGTGCGCACGTGTTCGAAAATGTCGAAGCGCTGGATCAGGCGCTGCGCGGCGGCGCGCGCTTCCAACTGGCCATCGCAGGTCCGGAAATCCTCGCCAAGGCCAAAGGGGGAAGCGACGAATTTCCCCCCACGCTCGTGCTCACCGGCGCGACGGACGCCGCCACGCTGACGGCGTTGCAGGCCACCGACGGGCGATGGCTCGTGAAACCGGTGCATGAAGAGGAATTGATCGCCACCGCGGCGCAGACGGCGGCGCGGCGCAGCCTTATCGGCGCGCGCTGAGCCGGGCGATCGCCTCGGCGCGCGTGCGCACCCCCACGGCGCGGTAGATCGCCGCCAAGTGGATCTTCACCGTGCCTTCCGCGATGGAGAGATTGCGCGCGATCTCCTTGCTTGAAAGGCCGCGCATCAATTCGCCCAGCACGTCACGCTGACGCCCAGTGAGGCCTTCGACGTCGGGCGCGGGCTCGGCGCGCGGCGCCGGCATCGTCTGGCGCTGGCTCAACGCCGCCGGCGCATAGATCCGCCCGCTCAGCACGTCGCGCAGCGCCTGCTCGATCTGCGCGGTCGGGAGCGATTTCGGCACATAGCCATGCACCCCGCCAGACAGCGCGCCCAGGATGTCGGCGGGATCTTCCGAGGCCGACATCACCACGACGCGCGTTCGCGGAAACGCATCGCGAAGCGCGCTGAACGCCTCCGCGCCAGAGACGCCGGGCATCCGTAGATCGAGAATCAAAAGGTCGGGCGGCGCGGCGGCCGCGGCGATCTTCTCCAGAGCTTCGTCCAGCGAAGCGGCCTCTTCGACATGCTCCGCGGCGAGCGCGCTCTCCAACAACAGCTTCAGCCCGTGCCTAAACAACTCATGATCATCCGCGATGAGGACATGCACGCCCATCTCAGCCTTATCTCGCGCGCCGTCTGCCATAGGCGCTAGCCAAAAAGTTAGACGCGACGCTGCGGCCAAGCAAGCCACTGTAAGACAATGCCGCCTGGCTCGATCGGGCCGCGCGGCGCGGCCGGCGCCGCGCGCCCTTGCCTATCGAATCGCCGAAGCGCCTGATGCGGGTGTCCTTTTTCCAAGGGCGCAGCGCCATGGCCCCGCGAAATCCCCGCACCCGCCTCGCCACCCACGATGTGGAAAACCAGCCCTCGCCCTTCGAGGATGTGAACCTATACGCGGCGGACGCGATCCTGCGCACCGGGTGCGCTTGGTCCGGCGCGGGGGCGTACGCACAGCGCCTCGATGCGTTCGGCGCCCGCGCCGGCGCCGCGCAAACGCAAGAATGGGCGCGCGAGGCGAACCGTAATCCTCCCCAGCTCCAGGCGTACGACCGCTACGGCCGGCGGCTCGATGAGGTCGCCTTTCATCCCGCTTATCACCGGCTGATGGCGTTGGGGCTGGAGGCCGGCGTCTCCGCCGCCGCCTGGAACGCCGGCGCCGCCGGCCATGCGCTTCACGCCGCGCTCATGTTCCTGATGAGCCAGGCCGATTATGGCGCGTGCTGCCCCATGTCGATGACCTATGCGGCCGTCCCCGCGCTCGAAGCCGAGCCTGCCGCGGCGGCCTTCTGGCGCCCGCGCGTGACGACGGAGGGTTACGACCGTCGCGTCGTCCCCGCCGCGGAAAAGACCGCGGCCACGATGGGCATGGCGATGACGGAGAAACAGGGCGGCTCCGACCTGCGCGCCAACACGACGCGCGCGATGCGCCAGGGCGACGGCGGTTATTTGCTGACCGGCCATAAATGGTTCTGCTCGGCGCCAATGAGCGACGCCTTCCTGACCCTCGCCCAGGCCGAAGAGGGGCTCACCTGCTTCCTGGTTCCGCGCTGGCGGCCGGACGGCGAACGCAACGCCATCGAAATCCAGCGCCTGAAGGACAAGCTGGGCGACCGCTCGAATGCATCCGCCGAGATCGAATACCGTGAGGCGTGGGGGCAACGCATCGGCGCGCCTGGGCGCGGCGTGCGCGCCATTCTCGCCATGGTGGAGCTGACGCGGTTCGACTGTGTGATCGGCGCGGCGGCGCAAATACGCCAGGCCGGCGGTCTTGCAGCGTGGCATGCCGCAGGGCGCAGCGCGTTTCAGAAAAAGCTGATCGATCAGCCCGCAATGCGCGCCGTGCTCGCGGACTTGGCGATCGAGGCGGAAGCCGCAGCGGCCCTGGTCTTCCGCCTCGCTCAAGCTCTGGACGCCGCCGGCGGCGATCCGCGCGAAGCGGCGTTGGCGCGCGTCGGGCTGCCGTTGGCGAAATATCTCGTGTGCAAGCGCGCGCCGCATGCGGTCGCGGAAGCGATGGAGGCCCATGGCGGCGCGGGTTACGTGGAGGAAGGGCCGATGCCGCGGCTTTTCCGCCAATCCCCGCTCAACGCGATCTGGGAAGGCAGCGGCAACGTGATCGCGCTCGATGTGCTGCGCGCGCTCTCCCGCGCGCCGGAAGCGCGCGACGCATTGCTTGGCGAAATCCGCGAAGCCGCGCACGCGGAGCGCCGCATCGCCGGCGCGCTGGCGGAAGCGGAAGCCATCGCCGCAGGCCCCGTCGCGGAAAGCCGCGCGCGCCACGCGGCCGAACGTCTGGCGCTGGCCTTCGCCGCCGCCGTGCTCGTCACGCGCGGACCGGCCGCCGCAGCGGACGCTTTCATCGCCCGCAGGCTGCAGGCGCCCAGCCTGACATTCGGCGCGGGCGATGGTGGAATCGATGAAACGGCGCTCATCGAACGGCTATCCTGGCAGGGCTGAGCGCGGGGGCGTGTTTTCACCCTGTCATGCGCGCATGCTTGGCCTATGATGGCGCCGGCTTGCGGACGCGGAGGGGCGTCATGACGTGGGTATCTTTGAGCGCGGCGATCGTGGGCGCGGGCGTGGCGCTGGCGCTGCTGGCCGGCTTCATCGTGTACGCCGTTTTGCGCAGCTACATCGCGCGCAGCGAACGCACCTACATGACGCACGACGAGCGGGGCTTCAAACGCGCGCTCGCCGGCAAGGGCGTGCTGTGGGATTTCGAAGAAAGCATCGTGAAGGGGGCCGGCGCGCCGCGGGTGGAATATGTCGCGCTCGATCTCGCAACCGGCCGGCGCAAAGCGGTGCGCCTGCTCGACGAGCGCACCGGCGCCATCAATCTGCGCCCGCAATTCTGCGTCCCCCTGCCGTTCACCGCCGTCACCGCCGACAGCCACCGCATGCTGGTCGAAGCGCGGGTGCAGTTCAGCCTCAACCGCGATCTGCTGGGCCATGTCTATCAGATCGAGGATTTCGGTCTGGCCCTCGATACGCGCATCCAGAGCGCCTTCCGCGCCGAAATCGGCAAGCGCCAGGATGAAACGCTGCGCGCTTCGCTTCACGATGTGGAGGTCGCGGTCATAGAATTGCTGCGCCAGGGAGAACGCGAGGGCGACGAAGCCGGCGAACTTGGCATGGCGCTCGGCGTGAATTTCCATAGCGCGAGCTTCACCTATTCCGAGCCGGACGAATTCAGCGCGGAGATGGCCGCTGCGGCCGCCGCGCCTGCGCCTGCCGCCGCCGCAGCGATCGGCGGGGGCAAGGAAGCGCCAGCGCCGGTGCAAGCCATACGCCTCGCGGCGCGCACGCAAGGCGTGCTGGCGCTGCGTCCCCAGCAGCTCGATCTGCTGGCCGATGTGTTCAAAGGGCGCGAGCCCGGCTCGACGCAGGCCTTGCTCGCGATCCTCGAAATGCAGACGCGCCAGAACATCGCCGAAGCGCTGGCCGGGTCGGGCCAATTGGTGGTCGTCACCACGCAGGATCTGGGCCTTGCCGCACCCGCCCAGCGCGACGCCATCGCGCGCGCCGCCGGCGTCGCGGCCCCGATCGCGGCCGCCCCGTCGCCCACGCCCAACGGCGCCGCGCGCCCGGGCTAACCCGCCGCCGCTCACAAGCGGGTCAACCGCCTCGACAGCGCCGGGCGAGCGGATACAGTTTCGCGAGGGAGAGAACCATGAGCGAAACCGCCGAGAAACTCGAAGCCGCCGCGCGCAGCGGCGCCGCCGCCGACATGACGTTCAACGGCCTGAGCCGCGCGCAGTGCGAGGACTTTCTGTTCTACGAAGCCCAATTGCTCGACGAGTGGCGCCTCGAAGCATGGTTCGCGCTCTTCACCGAGGACGGCAAATACGAGGTGCCGGCGGCCAATTCCAACGAAGACGCCGATCCGCGCAAGCAGCTCTTTTACCTGGCCGACGATCATCGCCGCTTGCATCAACGCGTCACGCGCCTGCTGAACCCCGCCGCGCATGCGGAATTTCCCCATTCGCGGCTGATCCACCTCATCTCCAATGTGCGCCCCTTCAAGGTCGATGCGGAAGGCGTGCATGTGCGTTCCGGCTTTCACACGTGCCGCTCGCGCAACGAAGACACCGATGTTTATGTCGGCCACCACCACCACATCCTGCGCATGGTCGGCGGCGAGATCCGCATCGCGTTCAAGCGCACCTATATCGACATGCTGAACCTGCGCCCGCAGGGCAGCGTGGCCTTCATCCTTTAGCGGTTGCGCCGGCGCATCGCGCGTCCTTAAGCTGCGCCAACGGCGCGGGCGCACCCCGCCGTCCAAGAAAGCGCGCACCTTAGGGAGGAAACGATGGGTTTGACCGCCGAGAACACCAGCCGCTTCGTGCAGGCGGGCGCGGTGAAGATCCATTACCACGAGGCGGGCTCGGGCCCGGTGCTGATCGCCATTCACGGCGGCGCGCCCGGCGCGTTCGGCTGGGGCAATTTCGGACGCAACCTCGAAGCGCTCTCGCAACATTTCCGCACGCTGATCGTCGACCTGCCGGGTTTCGGCAAATCCGACAAGCCGGAAATCCAGGGCGGCCAGTTCGGCTTCTACGCCAAAATCTTCCTCGACATGCTGGACGCGCTGAAGATCGAAAAGGCGCATCTACTGGGCCTGGCCACCGGCGGCGGCGCAGCAATGAAGCTCGCTCTCGATCATCCCGATCGGGTCGGTAAGCTGGTGCTCGTCAGTTCCGCGGGCGGCGTGACGATGTTCCAGCCGCTGCCCACCGAAGGGATCAAGGTGATCTCCTCCTATTATGGCGGCGAAGGCCCCACCCGCGCGAAGATGCGGCGCTACCTCGAAATGATGATGTACGACCACAGCCTCATCACCGACGCGCTGATCGACGAGCGCTACGAGGCGAGCATCGAGCCGGAATTCATGAAGAAGGCGCCGGAAGGCCGCGCCGGCCCGCAGCCCAGCGCCGAACCGCTTTGGAAGGATCTCGACCGGATCAAAGCGAAGACGTTGGTGATCTGGGGGCGTGACAACCGCGTGCAGGGCTATGACAGCGCGCTTTTCATGCTGGCGCGCATCCCCGACGTGCAGGTGCACATCTTCGGCCGCGCCGGTCTTTGGGTGCCGTGGGAGAAGGCGCACGAGTTCAACCGCGAGGTGATCGGCTTCCTCGCGGACGAATAGAAAGCTTCAGCGTCCGGTGAAGGCTGGCGCGCGCTTTTCCATGAAATGCGCGATGCCTTCGCGCGCATCTTCCGAGGCGAACGCCAGCGAACCTTCGCGGCGGGCGTCTTCCAGCGCTTGCGACATCGCGCTGAAAAACAGCGAGTCATAAACTTGCCGCTTCATGATCCGGATCGCACGCGGAGAGCAGCGCTCGGCGAAATCGCGTGCGGCCTCGTAGACCTTTTCCATCAGCTGCACACCTGGAACCGCCGTGGCGAAGCCCAGACGGTCCAACTCCGCGCCCGTCATGGTGCGCCCCGTCAACAGGATGTCGAGCGCGTTGCGTACGCCGACGAGCCGCGGCAGCAGCCAGGCGGTGGCGAATTCGGCGGAAAGCCCGCGCCGCGCCCAGGCTGTCGTGACCTTCGCCTCTTCCGCGACATAGCGGAAATCGCAATAGGCCGCGTAGCAGAAGCCAACGCCAGCCGTTGCGCCATTGATAGCGGCGATGATCGGCTTGCCGATCTTGAACAACATGGTGAGGTCGTGGGAGGCGCTGTCGGGATTGGCCGCCGCGGGCATGGGCGTTCCGTCGGCGGTCTTCATCAGCTCGCCCATTTCCCGGCCGGCGCAGAAAGCCCGCCCTTCGCCGGTCAAGACGATCGCGCGCACGCCGTCGTCGCGGCCAGCCTCGGCGAACGCCGCGCGCAGATCGGCATCCATCTCCGGGCTCCAGGCGTTCATGCGTTGGGGATTATTGAATTTGATTGTCGCGATGCGGTCGGCGACGGCGTAGGCGGCAAGGTTCATCACACGCTCCCTGGTATATTTTTCAAGTATCCGGGAAGCGTAGGCCCGTCGGCGCGCGGCGGCAACGTACGGGCGCAAACGAAAACGGCGGGCGCCTGGGGCGCCCGCCGCTTCATGTCTCCGAGGTCTAGCCCGGTTTAATCGTAGTAGTTTTCGGCTGACTTGCCGGTCGTCATCCGGGCGTTCCACTCGCGCCAGAACACGCGCATCTGCAGTTCCGAGAAGGGCGCTTCGATGCCCTTCATGCCGCGCGAGATGTCGGACCATTCGACTTCACGGTGCGTCTCGAAGCCCATTTGGCAGCCTTCGAGGCCCTCGACGTCGTCCGGCGTCGCGAAGCCGCCCGGGCCCTGGAAGCCGATGCACCAATCAAGGCGCGCCTTATGCAGCTCCGGCGACTCGTTCTTCGGAATGCACGTCCACCCGTTGATTTCCATGTAGTTCGGCGTCGTCGGGTAGAACGTGCGGAACACGTACCAGCCGGACACGACCATCAGGTTCGGGAACACCAGGTAATTGCCCTGCCCGCCGATGACCTTCTTGGCCTTTTCCTTGCCGTGACGCTTGTCGAGGTCCTCGCGGAACTTCGCGTAGTCGTCTTTGGCGTATTTCTTCAGATAGACCGTATCGATCGCCTCGGGGCGGTTCGGCGAGGGGAAGCCCGGCACGACGTGGCCGTGGCCCATCGCGCGGAGATCCTGGAAGCCGCCATTGTTCGTGCGTTCGCCCGGCGCGCCATTTTGCGGCGGCTGCTGGAGGTTCATGTCCTTCATGAAGTGCGTGAAGAAGCGCTCGTGCGTGTACAGGCCGTGATAGCCGTCCATGCTGTTTTCGACGAGCAGCTTCCAGTTCGCCCGCATCGAGTACTTATAGTGCCCGTGGACGAACTCCATCTCCTCGCCCATGTCGAGGGTGTTGTCGAACACCTCGATCATGCCGCCCATGTAATCGTGGAAGCTTTCGATGTTCGGATCGAAGCTTACGAAAACGAGGCCGCGATAATTGTACATCGCCGGCACGGGCTCGAGGCCAAGCGCTTCGCGGTCGAATGCGTCGCTGTAGGCTTCCTCGCCAGGGATGCCCTTCAGTTCGCCGCGCGTGTTGAAGATCCAGCCATGGTAGAAGCAGCGGAACACCTCCGCGCCCTTCCCGCTGGCTTCGCGGCACACCAGGTTGCCGCGGTGGCGGCAAGTGTTGAGCATCGCGCGGACCTTGCCGTCATCCCCGGTGCAGAGGATCAGCGGGCGGCCGGCGACCGTGCGGGTGACGAAATCGCCCGGGTTCGGGAACTCGGACTGGTGGCCGGCGAAGAGCCAGGATTTATCAAAAATCCGCTCCTTCTCCATCGCCATGATGTCGGGATCGACAAAGGCCGTCCGGTGAACCCGGAAAATCCCGGCTTCTTTATCGTCGAGAATAAGGCCTTGTGCGTTGGTGGATCGTTCCATCTTCGTCCTCCGGCGAAATTGGTCGCGACCGAGAGCGGGCCCCCGTATGACGGATCGAACCGCGCTATCTTGAAGCCGAGCGTCGCTATAAATGGTATGACCGTTCGTCAGTGCGCTGTCAAACGCCCTTGGTGCTTGGCCGGCGGCGTTGCTCACGCTTAACATATGAACCTAGGGAGGCGCCGATGTCGCAGGAAGCCGAGACGATCGCCCGGCTGGAGAAAGAGCGCTGCGCGGCGCTGGTCGCGGCCGACAAAGAGGCCCTGAACCGCCTGCTTTCCGACAGTCTCGTGGTTTTCCACACCGACGGGCGCAAGGACGACAAGGCCCGCTATATCGGCAATCTCGGCGGCGGGTTCCGCTACAGCGTGATGAACGCGCTGGATCAAACCATCGCCATTCATGACGGTGCCGCCATCGTCAGCGGCAGCATGCATGTCGAGGTAGTCACCGCCAAGCAGGAGACCGCCGCCCTCGATACGCGAATCACCTGCGTATGGGCCAAAGAGGCCGGCGCCTGGCGGCTCACGCATTACCAAGCGACGCGCATCGCCTCGTGAGCGGTGCGCAAAAACCATCCCCTTGCCGCGGCGCGCCTGCGCCGAAGCCCCTTGTCTGCTTGAGAACCTTATGTCGGTAAGCGCTACGCCCGCCTCCGCAACGGCCGCCGTCGGCGGCCTTCCGCGCGTGTCGATGGGGATCATGGTGCTCCTGTCGATCGCCATCGCCTTCGCCAACGCCGGCCTGCAATCGGTGCTGCCCGCGATCGGCCGCCGGATCGGCATCCCGGACATGCTGATCGCCAGCGTGTTCGTGATCTCGTCGACCTTCTACGTGCTGACCTCGGCCTATTGGGCTCACCTTTCGGACATGATCGGGCGCAAGCCGCTCATGGTGGTGGGCTCCTTGGGTTTGACCTTGGCGATGGGCCTCTCCGGCGTCGCGGTGTCGCTCGGCCTCGCCCACGTCATCGGGCCGATCCTGTGCTTTGCGCTCTTTGCTCTCGGCCGCTCGCTCAATGGCATTCTGGGCGCGGCCACCGGCCCCGCGATGCAGGCTTACATCGCCGATCACACCGAAGGGCGCGGGCGCGTGCGCGCCATCTCCACCAATGCCGGCGCCAACGGCTTCGGCACGATTTTCGGGCCGATGCTCGCGCCGCTGTTCGTCACGCCATTTTTTGGACTGGCCGGGCCGCTTTACGCCTTTTGCCTGTTCGGCCTGTTCGTGATGATCGCGACGCGCATCTGGCTGCCGGAAAAGCGCTTCCCGGTTGAGGTGCGCGAAGTGTTGCGCGACCCCTTCGGCGCGCCGCGGCGGCATGCCGAACAACAAGGCGAGAAACGCCCTTCCATCTGGCTCGATAAGCGGGTGCAGCCGTTCCTGTTCTTCGCGCTGCTGTCGACGATGTGC
>JBFWWB010000012.1:0-36481 GCA_050246435.1 Hyphomonadaceae bacterium | reverse complement strand
CTTCCGATCTGGCGGGCGCCGCATTGGCGAAGCCTGCCGATCCAGTGGTTTACGGCAATGGCCGCACAGGCTGGATGCTTTTGCTGCTCGCGGCCATCTACGCCAACAATTTCTGCGACCGCTCGATCCTCGGAATTCTTGCGCAACCGATCAAGGTCGAGCTCGACATCACCGACACGCAATTGGGCTTGCTGACCGGACTGGCGTTCGCGGCCTTCTATGCATTGTTTGGCTATCCGATCGCGCATCTCGCGGGTCGCGTGGGCCGCGTCAACGTCATCACCGTGTGCGCGCTCTTTTGGTCCGGGATGACCGCTCTGTGCGGTACTGCAGCGAGTTATGTCCAGCTCACGTTGTTCAGATTTGGCGTTGGCGTCGGCGAGTCCGGTTTAGCCGCACCAGCGCATTCGCTGATCTCGGATTATGTTTCGCCGGCGAAGCGCACGACGGCGATCTCCCTGTTTTTCATTGGCGTGCCTGTCGGCTCTCTGATCGGGTCCATCGCAGGGGGCTATATCGCGCAGAATTACGGTTGGCGTGAGGCGTTCCTCATCGTCAGCATTCCCGGATTCATATTGGCGCCCCTACTCAAATTCACCGTCAAGGAGCCGCCGCGCGGAAATTGGGACGCCGGGCGCCTTGCGGGCGTTGCGCCAGCGAAGACGCCGCCGCTTTGGGAGGTGGTGCGCAAGCAATTCTCAACGGCGACGTATCGGCATGCGTGCGTCGCCATGGTCATGTGCAATTTCGCATCGTCGGGGAACGCCTTCTACGGCGCTTATTTCGTGCGCCGCTTCGGTTTGGATTACACGACAGTCGGCCTCATTCTAGGCCTCACAGGCGGCGTTGCGTCGATCATCGGAACACTGGTCGGCGGCTATTTAAACGACTGGCTGGCCCGTCGCTCGAAGAGATGGTGCATATTGCTGCCAACGATCGCTCTGTTTGCGGCGCTGCCGCTTTACGTGTTGTCCTATTTGCAGGCCGACTGGCGCGCGCAAGTGGCGATATTCTGCGTGGCGACGATCCTGTTGGGATTCAACGCGCCGCCGTTCTACGCGCTTACCCAGAACCTGTTGCCGGGGCGCATGCGGGCTTCCGGCGCGGCGGTCGCGATGTTCTTCATCAATCTCATCGGTTTGGGCATGGGACCCGTGTGCTTCGGCCTGGTGATCGATTTCGCGACCACGCACCTGTTTCAGGGACAGGGTCTCGGCGACTATTTCGCAGTGTGCGGCAAGGGGACGATTCACTTAGCGGACGCAGCCGTCGCCAAGACCTGTCATGACGTGTTGGCGGCCGGCACCCGCTGGACCTTGGCAGGCGGCGTGCTGATCTATCTGTGGGCGGGCGTCCATTATTACCTCGCCAGCCGGACTGTCGCGGCTGACTTGGCCGAGGCGGAACGCACGAACTGAACGGCCCGCGGCCCGCCGCCTTGCTACAGCGCGTCTCTCGCGCGTATTTGGTCTATCACTGCTTTTTCGCTGCTGAGATCTCCTCGTGAGCTGGCCGCCCATAGCCTTCATCGCGATCGGCCTCATGATTTGGGGCGTTGTCGCCGCAGTCCTGGGCGCGTGCGTTGCAATGTTCTCGCCGATCGATGAAGTGGAGCGGCCCACGGCGCGACACGCGATGTGGTTCGGCTGGGCGCTCATTGCGACGGGAATGGCGATCGTGCTGTGGGGCGCACTAGTCGCTTAGGGAACCTATGTCGGCCGACCGCATCTTTAAGCCTGATGCGTGACGCGGCGCCCCAGAGCCCCTTGGCTGTTCTGGCTCAAAGAGAAATCCTGCCTATAGGGGCCGTATTGGCCGTCGGGTTGTCTCTGCTTGGGGTCATTGGGCTTCTGGACGCTTTTCGCGACGCTGGTTCGCGGAGCATGGATGAGCTTTTGTTGCTCGCGGTGCGAACGCCCGGGCAACTCGACAATCCTCTGGGACCGCCCTGGCTTGAAGGAGCTGTCGTCGAAATCACCGCACTCGGCGGATTCGGAGTGCTGGCGCTGACGACATTGTTGGCGATGGGATATCTGATCGCCCATAAGCATTTGGGGGTCGCGATTCTTGTCGCCGCGGCCACTTTGGGCGCCACGGTAATAAGCGAAACAGTGAAGGCTGAAGTCGGACGACTGCGTCCGGATCTCGTCGCGCACGGGGTGGGCGTCACTGGGATGAGCTTTCCGAGTGGTCACGCCATGCTGTCTGCGGTCGTCTATTTGACGCTTGGTGCGCTATTGTCGCGCGCCCAGGCGAATTCATTGGGAAGAGCCTACATTGCCGCTTCCGCGGTTCTACTAACGCTGCTCATCGGTGCGAGCCGTGTTTATCTCGGCGTCCATTGGCCAACTGATGTACTTGCCGGTTGGTGCATCGGAGCGGCATGGGCGCTTGCCTGCTGGTTGGTGGCCGCCAAGTTCGCGATTGAGTTCTCAGGTAGGGGACTTCACAAGAGCGTCCGTTAAACGTCGCCAGCACAGCGGCGCTCGATCGCGGCCTCTATGAGAGGGCGACGCTACGCCTGCCCAGGCAAAGGCCCTGCTGCGGACCTCAGAGGCCACTGAAGGGGAGTGGGAATTGGCGCCCGAGCTGAAGGCCGGGAGGCCTGCGAAGCCTATTCAAGACTCACTGCTCTAAATCATTCGCGCCCGGGCGTCCGTGATGGACCCGCGGCGCGTCTCACACATTGGTAGTGCCTGTGGTGGTGCGAGACGAAGGGACGGCCGCCATGCGCCCAAGGGACAAGCTACACTGGCTTGGCGCAGTCGCATTTTGCATTGCGGTTGGCGCCACCCTCTGGGGGTGCGTTCAGTTCTTTCAGACCTACATCGCCAGCGAGTTCGCGGCGGCTCTCTAGGGCGTCCTGACTCGTTAGGAGGTCGGATCGCTACTCGCCCCGCTTGGTGGAGACGAAAGCCCGGCGCCCTCTAGGAGCATTTTGGCGTGGCTGAACGCGTCGTGCTCTCTGAGGTCGTGGCCTTGCGAATTTAGGAAGGGTCCGGCTGCTTCGATCACTTCGACCAGTTGGTGCAGCACAACACCGGCTGGGGTACTGGGCATGGCTGAAACTCACCGTCTGAAGGTCAACCGGCTCGTATTTTGTTCACAGGACGGGGGGTTTCAAGAGCACTAGGTTCGGCCGTCGGAGTGCGCGCCACCCTCCACAGGAAACGCTCGTCTAGCGTTACCGCGCTTCTACCATCTGCCTATACCGTTTGTTATAGGATGCAGCCCCACGTTGAAAATCTTCGAAGGCTCGCGTGAGAGCTTCTTGAGGCCCCGCTGGCTCTCTCCTCCCCCCATCATCACGTGGGGAGCCTTGCGGGAGGGGATGCGTGCCCAGCGTTGGAACGATCAGCGTCCGCCTGCGCTGACCCCAGCGTTGGGCACGCCTTTTTCGAATGCAGCGCGCAGTCTTTCGAGCCCCACGCGGCGGCGCCCGCAGCGCATCGTGGGCCTGCGCAAGACGCCTGAGACGGGACGCCCAAGCCGCAACGCTGACACACGGTTACAGCGGCGTCGTGGCCAGCGTGGGATCAAGCGGAGCGCCAGCCAACATAATGGCCGCCCAACCCATGGTCAGCATGAACGCTATGGCGAGCGTCGCTGGGCTCGCGTCGGCTAATGGCGACCCCGTTCGCAGCCTAACTCTTCGCCACCACGGCATGCGCGCTAGCGTGTCTTGACATTGCATAAGGAGCGACTGGGCGAAATCTGAACCGTCGTCATCCTTCTCTCGCGTCCAGGCATCGTGCTGGCTCATATCAGAAATCCGTCGCCAGGCTCATCTGGAAGCCGCGCGGATTGGCGAGATAGAACGCGCCCGATGGGAAAACGCGCCAGGCGAAATCGTCGAACACGTTCAGGATCTGCGCACGAAACGTCGAGCTGTGCGCGGCGATCTTGAAACGGTAGCGCATGCCGAGATCGACCGTGGTGAAGGCCTCCGCATCGAGCTGACGGCCGCCGAGCTCCACGAAGCTGCGCGTGGTGGCAGCCCGCTTGCCAGTGTGAATCACCTGCGCATCCACGGACAATCCCTCCACCCATGGCGTGCGGTAATCGAGGTTCAGCTTCAGCGTGGTTTCCGCCTGGCTCACGGGCCTGGAACCGACGAGGCCGCTCGTCACTGCTTCGCCGGAAACTTCCGGCTTTTGCAGCACCGCGCCGGCGACGACGTTCACCCGCTCGCCGATGCGCCCCGCGAGCGAGAATTCCACGCCCTTGTGCACCTCGTCGCCCAGCGAACGGTACACACCGACTTGGTCGAGATTGAAATAGGGCTTGCGGACGTTGAAATAGCCGAGCACCGCGCGCAATTGCGGCGTCAGCGCGTAACGCAGGCCGAAATCATATTGCTTGGTGTGGATCGCCGGCGGCGCCTCGTTGACGTTGACGGCGTTCTCCGGCGCCGCCGCCACCTCCTCCAGCCCCTCGGTGATGCTGCCGTAGAAGGCGAGCTTGCGGGTGGGCGTGAGCGCGAGGGCGGCGTTGACGAAAAAGGGATCGTCTTGCGTCGTGGTGACGAGCCCCGTGGGGCGCGTGATGGTCTTCGTGTAATCGGTTTGCTGCAGGCCGATGCTCGCCTCGCCCACGCCCTTGAGCGCGAGCTGATACTGCAGGCCCGCAGCCCATTGACGGACGGTGTCCTTCGATTGCGGACCGTACGTCCATTGCGGCTCGTCGAGATAGGCGATCTCGCCGATCGCCAGCGGCCCGAAGGAAGTTTGCGCGGTGCCGCCGAATTTGCGCTGCGAATGGCGCCCGCGCACGGAGAGATGGATCGTCTGGCGGAAGCGCTCGCCCGTGAACACACCGGTGAGGCGCGTTTCGCCGGTGGTGATCGGCTGGTGCTGGGCCTGCTCATCGGTGATCAGATGCGTGGCGGCGAGCCCGTTCTGATCGGTGTTGAGATAGAGATCGGCGTTGGCGCCCACGGTGTCGAGCGTGTGGCGGAACAGGCCGCTGTTCAACTCCCAATGCGTGCTCAACGGCTGGCGCACGCGCACGCCGTAGGTTTGGTAATCGGTGTCGACGGCGGTCCAATCCTGACCGAAGAATTCCATCTTCACCTTAGGCGGCGTGAACGGCCCGGAGGAGAAGACCAGCGGATTGGCTTTGTTCCGCGCCGCACGCGCGAAGCTGTAGAAAGGCGTGATCTCGGTTCCGGGCGTAGGCCGCCAGCGCGCCACGAAGCCGATCGCGCGGGGCGAAGCCTCCAGATCCTTGATGGCGTAGCCCGTGCCGGCGAGAAAGCCCGCCGATACGCCGAGCTTACCTGGCACGAGCGTGCGTTCGCCGTCCATCTCGACGAAATAGCCGTTGTTCGGCCCGTAGCGCAGCACGGTGGAGAACGCATTGCGGTCGGACACCGAGCGCAGCGTGTAATCGACGATGCCGGTGGGCGCCGGGAACGGATAATTCTGCGCCGAAAGGCCGACGCGGATCGTGGTGTTCGCCAGCACGCGCGACGGCATCAGCGCGCGCATATCGAAATAGAGGCCTTCGATGCGCAGATTGCCGGCCGCCAGCGGACTGAAGCCGCGCGTGTCACGGTCGGCGTAAAGCCCGATCGTTTCGTTGCCGATGGTGACGCCGAACGCATCATCCGCCGTGCGCGTGGCGTTCTCCGCCGCGCGCTGCGCCCACGCCGTTCCATTGAAGCACGCCGCCGCCATCAGCAGCGCGATATAACGCCCCCGCATCCCTTGTCCTCGCCCGTTCAAGCGCGCCTGCGCGCCCATCATGTGTGGTTCAGTTTAGGCGGCGCGCGCCCGCGCCGCTGGCCGTTTTCGGCCCTGGTCGTCCCCAGGAATTTCATGCACAGAGCAGCCTAAAAATCCGTCGCCAGGCTCACCTGGAAATTGCGCGGGTTGCTCAGGTAGAACGCGCCGGACGGAAAAATTTTCCAGGTGTTCTCGTTGAACACGTTGGAGGCCAGCGCCCGGAATGTGGAAGCGCGGCCGTTGATCTTGAAACGGTAGCGCATGCCGAGATCGAGCGTGGCGTACGCGTCCGCGTCCAGTTGGCGCCCGCCGAGCGCTGCGAATTCGCGCGTCGTCGCGGCGCGCTCGCCCACATAAAGCAACGTCCCGTCGACGGAGAGGCCCGACATCCAGGGCGTGCGGTAATCGAGATTGAGGCGCAGCGTCGTCTCCGGCTGGCTCACGGGCTTCTCCCCGATAAGGCCGCTCTGCACGCCTTCTCCTGTCACCTCAGGCTTTTGCAAGACCGCGCCGGCCACCACGTTCAGCCGCTCCGTCAGCGGGCCGGCGAGCGAAATCTCGAAGCCCTTGTGATGCTCCACGCCAAGTTCGCGATAGAGCCGCGCAGGATCGAGGTTGAAGTACGGCTTCTGGACGTTGAAATAGCCGACGATGAGCCGCAGTTGCGGCGTTAGGCTGTAACGCAGGCCCATATCGTATTGCTCGGTGTGGATCGCGGGCGGCGCTTCCTGTGCGTTCACCGCATTTTCTGGCGCAACCGGCGCCTCCTCCAGCCCTTGCGTGAAGCTCGCATAGCCGATTAGGCGCTTGGAGAAATTCAGCGCCAGCGCGCCGTTGGTGAAGAACGGATCGTCTTCCGTGACGGTCGCTGCGGCGACGGGCGGCGTGATGGTTTTCTTGTACTCGACCTTCTGGCCGCCAAGCGTAATGGCTCCGACGCCGCGCACGGCCAACTGATACTGCGCGCCGCCCGCCCATTGGCGCGTGACGTCATCGATCGGCTGGCCGAAATTCCATACCGGCGGCGCGATGTCTTCACGCACGCCGATTGTCAGCGGCGCAACCACCGCAGAGGCTGTGCCGCCGAAATTGCGCTGCACATGGCGCCCGCGGAGCGCGACATGCAGCGTATGGCGCAAGCGCGCGCCTTCGTACACGCCGGTAAGGCGCACCTCGCCGGAATCGGTGGGCGATTCCTGGGGCAGTTCGTTGGTGATCACATGCCGGCCGGCGAGGCCGCTCTGATCCACGTCGAAATAGAGATCGGCGTACGGGCCCTGACTGCTGATATTCTGATGGAAGAGGCCGAGATCGAGTTTCCAATTTTCCCACAGCGCGCTGCGGGCGTAGAGCCCGTAGCCGTTATTGTCGCCGTTATTCTTCGACCATTGCTGCCCGAAATATTTCACCTTTACGCCGCGCGGCGCATAAGGCCCGGCGGTGAACACGAGGGGGGCGGCCTTATCGTTCTTCGCCGAGCCGTAGCCGATCCAAGCGGCGACCTCAGCGTCCTTGTATGGCCGCCAGCGCGCGACGCCACCGACGAGGCGCGCATCGGATTCATCGCCCGGCACCAGATAATCCGCGCGGTACGCAGCGCCCGCAGCGACGCCGAACTTGCCCTCCACCAGCGGCAACTGCCCATCGATCTCGACGGAATAGCCCTCGTTCGGCCCAGCCTGGAGCAAGCTGGAAAATGTGCGCTGCTCGGGAAACGGGCGCAGCGCGTAATCGACGATGCCGGTCGGCGCGGGAAAAGGATAATTCTGCGCCGTGAGGCCGATGCGGATCGTCGTGCTGGAAATCACCCGCGTGATGATGGCGCGCGTATCGAAATACATGCCTTCCAGGCGGCCGTTGCCGGCGGACAGCGGATTGAAGCCGCGCGCGTCCTTGTCGCTGTAGAGCCCCGTGCGCTCGTTGCCGATTTGCACGCCGAAGGCGTCATCCGCGGCGCGGGTGGCGTTTTCGCTGGCGCGCGATTGCGCCCACGCGTTCGCGCCGCAGCAGGTGAACGCCGCCGCCAGCGCCAATGCGCCCATACGCATCGCAGTCTCCCCTTTTTCCCGCGCGCGCCGAAGCCCCGCCTCGCCGTGCGCCACCGCATCCGTCATCGCTCAGAAATCCGTCGCCAGGCTGATTTGAAAGTTACGCGGATTCGCCAGATAGAAAGCGCCGGATGGGTAGACCCGCCAGGCGAAATCATCGAATACGTTCAACACCTGCGCGCGGAACGTCGAGGCATGGGCGCCCGTCTTGAAGCGATAGCGCATGCCGAGATCGACGGTAGTGAACGCCTCCGCATCGAGCTGGCGCCCGCCCAATTCCGCGAACATCCGCGTCGTCGCGGCGCGCGCGCCGGTGTGGGCGATCTGCGCGTCGACGGATAGGCCGTCAACCCAGCGCGTGCGATAATCCAGATTGAGCTTCAGCGTCGTTTCCGGCTGGCTGACGGGCTTGGGGCCGATGGCGCCCAGGCGCACGCCCTCACCCGTCACTTCCGGCTTCTGCAGCACCGCGCCCGCGACCACGTTGAGGCGCTTCGTCAGCGGCCCGGCGAGCGATATTTCGTAGCCCTTGTGCGTCTCGTCGCCGAGATTGCGATACACGCGCACCGCATCGACGGCGAAATACGGCTTCTCGACATTGAAATAGCCGACGACAAGGCGCAGTTGCGGCGCGATGGCGTAACGCAGGCCGAAATCGAATTGCTCGGTATGGATCGCGGGCGGCGCCTCCTGCGCGTTCACCGCGTTTTCCGGCGCGATCGGCGCTTCCTCCAGTCCTTGCGTGAAGCTGCCATAGACAGCGAGCCGCCGGGTCGGCGTAAACACGGCGGCGGCGTTCACGAAGAAGGGCTTGTCTTCGACGACGCTCAACGCGCCGCCGGGCGCCGCGATCACCTTTCGGTAGTCCGTTTGCAAGGCGCCGACGGCGATCTCGCCAAGGCCACGCCATGCGAGCTGATATTGCGCCCCGCCGGACCATTGACGCACGGTGTCTTTCGATTGCGGCTCGTAGGTCCACGCCGGCTCATCCAGCCATTCGCGGTTCAGCAGCGAGATCGCCGGCAGCACGACGTTGGCGGCGCCCCCGAACTTACGCTGCGAATGGCGCCCGCGTGCAGAGAAGTGCACCGTGTGGCGCAACCGCTCGCCGGTGAACACGCCCGACACACGCACCTCGCCGCTGGTGATCGGCTGATGCTGGACCTGTTCGTCCGTCACCAGATGCGTGGCGGCGCGCCCGGCGCTGTCCGTCGCGAGATAAAGATCCGCCACCGGCCCGTCGCCGTCGCCGGTGTGACGGAAGAGGCCGGCGTTCACGCTCCAATTCTCACCGAGCGGGCGGCGCGCGCGCAGGCCATAGGTTTGGTAATCGAGATAGGTGCGTGACCACGATTGCCCGAAATATTTCGCCTTGACGTCCGGCGGGCGGTACGCGCCGGCCGTGAACACGAACGGATTGAAGCGCCGCAGCGCGCGCCCGAAGCCCCAAAAACCCAACACCTCGGCATCGTCGTCGGGGCGCAGCCGCGACACGAGACCGATGGCGCGCGTGCCCAGCAGATCGCCCGGCATCTGGTAATCGTCGCGCCACATCAATCCGCCGGAGACGCCGAGTTTGCCCGGCACGATCGTACGCTCGGCGTCGAGCTCCACCGAATAACCCTCGTTCGGGCCGAGGCGGAGCACGCTGGAAAACGCATCGCGATCCGAGATCGGGCGCAACGCGTAGTCGACAATGCCGGTGGGTGCGGGAAACGGATAATTCTGCGCCGAAAGGCCGACGCGGATCGTGGTGTTCGCCAGCACGCGCGACGGCATGACGCCGCGCATATCGAAATACACGCCCTCGACGCGCACATTGCCCGCCACGAGCGGGCTGAAGCCGCGCGTATCGCGATCGCTGTAGAGGCCGATGGTTTCGTTGCCGATGGTGACGCCGAACGCGTCATCGGCCGCGCGCGTGGCGTTCTCCGCCGCGCGCTGGGCCCAAGCAGGCGATGCGATGCACGCCACAGCCAGCAACAGCGCCGATGCGCGTACGCGCATGCCCCCTCCCTCGTCCCGCTATGGTCTGACCTTTCGATCCTGGCATAGCGGCGCCGCAAGGGCCAGCGGCAAATCTACATTTAGAAGTCCGTCGCGAGGCTCATGCCGAAATTGCGCGGGTTCGTGACGTAGAGACCGCCGGAGGGATACACTTTCCAGGTGAATGTATCGAACACGTTGAATACTTGCGCGCGAAGTGTCGAACGGTGCGTGCCGATCTTGAAGCGGTAGCGCATGCCGAGATCGAGCGTCTGGTAGTCCTTCACATTCAGTTGTTTGCCGCCGAGTTCGGTAAACGTGCGCGACGTCGCTGCACGCTCGCCAACATAAACCCACGCCGCATCGACGGAGAGGCCTTCGATCCACGGCGTTCGGTAATCCAGATTGAGCCGAAGCGTGGTCTCCGCCTGGCTCACCGGCTTCGGCCCAATGAGGCCCGCCTGCACCGCCTCGCCCGACACCTCGGGCTTCTGCAACACAGCGCCGAGCACCAGATTCAACCGGCCTGTCACCGGGCCGGCAAGCGAGATTTCGTAACCCTTGTGCGTTTCATCGCCGAGGTTGCGGTACACGCGGCCCGCATCGACGTTGAAATAAGGCTTCTCGATATCGAAGTAGCCGAGGATGAAATTGAGCCGCGGCGCGATGCGGTAGCGGATGCCGAAATCGTGTTGCTCGGTGTGGATCGCGGGCGGCGCTTCGTTGGCGTTCAGCGCGTTTTCCGGCGCGATGGGGGCTTCTTCCAGGCCTTGCGCGAAGCTCGCATACGCGACCAGCTTCGGCGTCACGTTCACGGCCACCGCGCTGTTCACGAAGGTCGGCTTGTCGGTGGTTTTCATCGCCGGGGCGCCGGAGAGCGAGCGGATTTCCTTCTTGTAGTCGACCTGCTGCACGCCGATGGACACTTCGCCCAGCTTTCTCCAGGCGAGCTGATATTGCGCGCCGACGGCCCATTGCTGTACCGCGTCGACCGATTTGACGCCGTAGGTCCAATCCGGCTCTGGAATGAAGATCGGTTCGCCCACCGGCACCGGCGTGATGTTCGCGCGCGCGGAGCCGCCGAAGAAACGCTCGAACGTGCGTCCGCGCGTCATGACGTGCACAGTCTGGCGCAGGTTTTCGCCTTGAAACACGCCCGTTAGGCGCGCCTCACCGGAAACGCTGGGGTTCTTCTGCGGCCACTCCTTGGTGACGGTGTGCGTAGCGGGCAGGCCCGCCTGATCCGTGTTGAGATAAAGATCGGCGACGAGGCCGTCTGTATGCGTATTGTGCCGGAATACGCCGGCGTTCAGCGTCCAATGATCGCCCATCGGCAGCTTCGCGAAGGAGCCGTAGGACAAAAAGTAGGTGTTCGCGAGCGACCAATCCTGCCCGAAGAATTTCGCGTAGATGTCGGGCGGCAGAAACGGCCCGGACGTGAAGACTAGCGGATTGAATTTGTCTTCGAGGATGCCGCCATACGTAAGGAACGCGGTGACTTCGGCGCCGTCATACGGCTTCCAGCGCGGCACGATCGCATAAGACCCCATCGAGCCGTTGCTGTCGCCCGGCACCTGATCGTCCTTGCGCGACCACATGCCGAACGCGACGCCGAATTTGTCGGGCACGATCACGCGCTGACCGTCGAACTCGATCGAATAGCCGGCGTTCGGGCCAAGCACGATGACGTTGGAGAACGTGTTCTTGTACTGCACCGCGCGCAGCGTGTAGTCGGCGATGCCGGTGGGCGCGGGGAACGGGTAATTCTGCGCCGCGAGGCCCACGCGGATCGCCGTGCTCGCCAGCACGCGCGAGGGGATGATCCCGCGCATGTCGTAATAGAGGCCCTCGATGCGGACATTGCCCGCCGCGAGCGGGCTGAATCCGCGCGCGTCGCGCTCGTTGTAGAGTCCGATGCGGTCGTTGCCGACGGCGACGCCGAACGCGTCGTCGGCGGTGCGGGTGGCGTTTTCACCGGCGCGCGATTGCCCCCAGGCCGGCGCGCTGAAACACGCCGCCGTGAACAGCAACGCCCAAGCGTGCGAGCGCATTCCTCCCCCCTCTTTTCTCTTTTAGGGCGTGTCCCCTGGGCAGCGACGTTGCCATATCCGCTGGTTGACGCCTAGGCCCTATGGCGTAAGCCGCTTGTGACCGCCGCCCGAAGCGCACTACACACGCGGCGAGCGAAACCTGCGCCTGATGCGCCGCGGGAAGCTCCAGGGGGCGAACGGCGCGGCATGGGCTCGATACGCAGCGTCGCGTCGCTGATCCTGGCGCTCGCGCTCCTGCAGCTGGGGCAAGGCGTGCTGGGGGTGCATCTGCCGCTGGCGATGGATGGCGCGCGCTTCACCAAGACGGACATCGGCTTCATCACCGCGGCCAACTCCGCCGGATTCGTCGCCGGCGCCTGGTTCGGTCCGATCTACCTGGCGCGCATCGGGCATACCCGCTTGTTCGCCGCGGGCGCTGCGGCGACGGCGGTCGTCACTCTGGCGCTGAACTGGGCGGATGGCGTCATGGCCTGGATGGCCCTGCGTTTCGCCGCCGGCGCCACGGTGGCGCTGATGTTCTGCGCCGGGGAAAGCTGGCTCGCCGGATCGATCCCCTCGCACGAGCGCGGCCATGTGATCGGCTTCAATCAGGTGGGCTACAAGGCGGTCGCCGCTTTCGGACCTTTCCTCGTGAGCGGCGCGGCGCCGACGGCGCCCGATCCCTGGATGGTTTCGGCGATCATCATGATGCTGTCGCTGCTGCCGATCGCATTCACCAGCCGCGAGCAGCCCGCGCCGGCGAGCGCGCAGCCGCTGGGATTTTTCGGCCTCTACAAAATCGCGCCCGCGGCGGTGGTCGCGTGCGTCGCCACCGGGCTGGTCAATTCCGGCATGATGACCTTGGCACCGCTCTACGCGCAGGAACGCTTCGGCGGCGAAACCGCTGCGACATTCTATGCGGCGGCATGGCTCGGCGGGCTGGTGGTGCAATGGCCCGCCGGAAAACTTTCCGACATGATGGACCGCCGGCTGGTGATCGTCGGCCTCATTGCGCTGGCGGCCGCCGGCGCCGGCGCGCTGGCGATGCTCGACGGGCTGATCCCCTTCTATGTCGCGGCGTTCTTCTTCGGGCTCTGGGGCGCCGGCTCGCTCAGCTATTACGGCGTCGCCTTCGTGCATATGGCGGACGAGGCCGGGGCGGACCGATTGGCCGCGGCGACAACCGGACTGCTGCTCGTGTGGGCGCTAGGCGCGATCATCGGCCCGGCGATCATCGGCTATATCGTCGACGCCACCAGCATCGTCTCGCTCTTCTGGTATTGCGCCATCGTGAGCGCGGGCGCCGCGGCGGCCATTCTGCTCTACCGCCGCCGTGCGCCGCTCGCCGCGGAGCCTGCGTGATCGCGCGCCAAGGCGCTGGGCGCCGGCGCGGAAAACGCCGCTTTCCACGGCTTCAGGAATTGCGGCCGCGGCGCGCGCGGCGGACAATAGCGCACGCTTGCCGCATCACGCGAAGGACGCGCCCATGAGCGAAAATTCGGATCTGAAGCCCATCGGCTCCGCGCCGGCCAATCTCTGGCGCGTTTCGGCGGGCGCAGCCGATCTGGTGCGTACGCCTGCGGGTCCGCGGCCGGCGGCGTTCAAGGCCGATCCCCAGGATGTCCGCCTCGATCTCGCGCGCACGGCCTGCATCGTGATCGACATGCAGAACGATTTCTGCGCTCCCGGGGGCTGGCTGCACCATATCGGCGTCGACATCGCGCTCGCGCGCACGCCCATTGCGCCGCTGCAGCGGCTGCTGCCGGCGCTGCGCCGGGCGGGCGCGCCGATCGTTTGGGTTAACTGGGGCAACCGCCCGGACAGACTCAATCTGAGCCCAGGGTTGCACCATGTGTACAATCCCAACGGCGACGGCGTCGGGCTCGGCATGGCGACGCCGGGCACCGGCGCGCGCGTGCTGGAAAAGGATTCCTGGGGCGCGGCGATCGTGGAGGAACTGACGCCGCCGGCGAGCGATATTTTCGTCGACAAGTTCCGTTTCAGCGGCTTCTGGGACACCCCGCTCGACAGCATCCTGCGCAATCTGGGCGTTTCGACTCTGCTGTTCGCCGGCGTTAACGCCGACCAATGCGTGCTGTGCACACTGCAGGACGCGCACTTCCTGGGTTACGACTGCATCTATCTCGACGATTGCGCCGCCACCACCTCGCCCGCCTTCTGCACGGACGCCACGCGCTACAATGTTCGCCAGTGCTTCGGCTTCCTCGCCACCGCGGACGCCGTCATCGCGGGGCTGCCGCGATGATCGTCAAATCACGCGAAAGTTACGCAGCCTACAAAATCTCCCCCGGCGACTCGAACAAGATGGTGCTTGTGTTCGACCCCCTGGTCGACAAGGGGGATTTCGTCGCCATCGTTGAGATATTCGATGTCGGCGGAAAGACGCCGCCCAACAGGCATGAGGTCGGCGCCGAGATGTTCTACGTGCTGAGCGGCGAAGGCCGTGCGACCAGCGAAGGCGAAAGCCGCGATTTGCGCGCCGGCGATTTCATGCTCGTGCCGCCGCAATCCTGGCACGAGATCGAGAACACCGGCGCCGGCAAGCTCTATTGCCTCACGGTGATGACGCCGAACGACGGGTTTGCGGAATTGATCCGTGCCGGCCAGCGCGTCGACATCGACGACGAGGATTGGGCCGTGATCCGCGGCGCGCGCGCGATGGGCGCCGGCGCGACCCCATGAAGGTGCATGTCGTCTACGCTTATCCCCTGCAGGACGGGCTCTCCGCGCACATCCACCGCACAGTGGTGGACTCGCTGCAGCAGGCCGGCCACACGGTCGACGATCTCGATCTCTACGCCGAGGGCTTCGATCCGGTGCTCTCCGCGGAGGACCGCGAAATCTATCACGACACGCCGGAAAACCGCCGCCGCGTGCAGCCTTACGTCGATCGCTTGCTAGCGGCGGAAGGGCTGGTTTTCTGCCATCCCGTGTGGAATTTCGGATGGCCGGCGATTCTGAAGGGTTATATCGATCGCGTTTTCCTGCTCGATGTGTCGTTCAAGCTTGAAGCGTCGCGCTTTTCCCCCGGCCTCACCAATCTGCGCAAGATGGCGACGGTGACGACCTATGGCGTGCACCGTTGGCAGGCCTTTTTCGTCAGCGATCCCCCGCGCGCGAACGCGACGCGCTTTCTGCCGATCGTGAGCAAGCCCGGCACGGCGAACCGCTATATCGCGCTCTACGGCATCAACACGATCAAGCCAGGCCAGGCGGAGCGCTTTCTCGGCCGCGTGCGCCGCGAGATGCTGGCGTTCTAGACGCGCGTCACGCCGCGTTCAGATTGTATTTCATGATGCGCCCGTGCGGGCCGTTGCGGTCGCGCTCCAGCGCGTACGTGTCGCCCGGGGGGCCCGGATGCGCGGCGAGCAGCGCGTCCAGGGCGGCGTGGTCCTCGCTGTCGAGCGTGAAGCGGAAGACGCCGAGCGTTTCGTCCAGCCGGTCGGCGTAGCGCGCGCCGACGATCGCCGCGGCAACGCCTGGCTGATCCAGCACCCAGCGCGTAGCCACCGCCCCGATCGACACGCCATGCCGGCGCGCAATGGCGGCAAGCGCGCGCAGCAGCGCCTGGAACGCGTCCCAGCCGCCGAATTCGTCGATGATCAGGCGGTATTTGATCAGGCTGCGGTTCGTGATCTCACTTGGCGCCGGCGCGTCCAGCCAGCGTTCGGTGAGAAAGCCGCCGGCGAGCGCGCCGTAGCACAGCAGGCTGACCCCGCGCCCGGCGCAGAATTCGGCCAAGCCGTGCGCCGGCCGGCGATCGAGCAGCGAGTACTGGATCTGCAGCGACTTCACCGAAACGCCGGCTTCAAGCAACGCGCGCACGGCGGGCGTATCGAAATTGGTGCCGCCGATCAGATCGATCTTGCCCTCGCGCTGCAGCGCACGCAGTTCGAGCGCGGCTTCCGCCATGCCCGGCACGTCGTAATTCCACCAATGGAATTGCACGAGATCGAGCCGTTCGGCGCGCAGCCGCATCAGCGAGCGTTCGATCACGCCGCGCACATAGGCGCCATCGCAGCGCGCCAGCGCGTCCCAATCGGGCACGAACTTGGTGTGCACCTTGAGCCGGGCGCGGTCCGCCGGCGACAGGGTCGCGCGGAAGGCGCCATACATCTCTTCGACGCCGGTGTAGATGTCGGCGCCGTCGAACGCGATGATCCCGGCGTCGAGGAAGGCGCGCATATCCGCAACCGCGCGGTCGCGGTCCACCGCGCCGTGATCGCCCGCCAGCTGCCATCCCCCGCGGATGACCCGAGAAATGCGGTAGCCCGGCGCCAGTTCGCGCGTCTCCACCGTCATGGCGCGCGCCCGGCGGTGACGTCGGCGCGGCGGAAGCGGCGCAACCCCGTGCGCGTGATCCGGAAGCGACTGGGGCAGTTTGGATCCGGGCACGCGACCTCGGCGTCGCTGGTCATCCAGTCCGCAGCCGCCGTGGGGCGCTGCTTGGCCGGCAGCAGCGGCAGCAGCGCGGCGAGCGAATACACTGAAAACCCTTGGCCAGGGGGCAAATGGAGCATCTCGCCCCGCAGCTCGAAATAGTCGCCAGGCGCCGCCCCGCACCAAAGCCGCGCGCCTTCCGGAGCCACCACCTCCACGCGCAAATCCCAGAGGTCGAACTCGTCTTCGCCCACGCCATCCCCCAGCGCATTTGATTTCGCAGCGCGAAACCTAACCACCGCGCCCGCCGGCGCGCTAGGGGCGGCGCGGCCCACGGATTTTTGCACACCAACATGCGGCAGATTGGCCAACGCTTTTCACGGTCCTCGCCTTGACTGGCGCCTGAGTCTTCCCTCCTTGCGGAACCATGCGTCTTTTGAAGCGTGCGCTCGGCCTGCCGGAGCTTGAACCGGTCGTGGCGCGAAGTTTTCGCCGCGAACAGATCACCGAGTTGACGCTGCCTGTGGCGACCAGCCCGCTGGAAGGCGGCTTCGTGGCCGTGGTGGCGGCGAAGGCGTTCGACGTGGAGCCGTGGGTGCTGGCGGTGATCTCCGCCTCGCCGATGTTCGGCAACCTCTCCAGCCTCGCCTGGAACCGTGTCGCTGCGGCGCGGCCGAAGGCGCCGATGATCGCAGCGCTGCAGGCGCTGGTGCTGGTGTGCGTGCTGATGATCGCGCTCAGCCCGCGCACGGCATTCGGCGCCGGCTTGCTGGTGGCGGCCGTCATCGCCTCGCGGATGCTGATCGCCGGCATCGTCACCGTGCGCAGCGTAATCTGGAGCCTCAATTACGGCCGCACGCAGCGCGCGCGGCTGACAGGGCGGTTGCAGCTCATCTCCAGCGCCATCGTAGTGGTCACCACCTCCGCCGCGAGCTTCGCGCTTGACGCGCACCCCGACAGCTTCCGCTGGATCTATGCCGGGGCGACCCTGTTCGGCGCAGTCGGCGTCGTCGCCTTTTCTGGCGTGCGCGTGGTGGGCGAGAAGCGCCATCTCGTGCTCGAACGGCGCCTGCTGAAGCATGAGGACGCGCGCGGCGGCCTGCTGCAGATTTTGAAGAACGACAAGCTGTACGCGCGCTATCAGCTCTATCAATTCACCTCCGGCGTGGCGGCCATGATGCTGGAGCCGCCGCTTGTGTTTCTCGTGTCCAAGCAGATGGGCGCCAGCTACATGGCCAGCATCGGCATCACGCTGATCATCCCGTTCTTCCTGACCCTGACGACCTTGCCGCTCTGGGCGCGCTATCTGGACCGCGTGCACGTGGTCGAGTATCGCGCGAAGCAGAATGCGTTGTGGTTGATCGGCATCATGCTGATGTTCTGGGGCGCGCATCAGCAATCGCTGCTCTGGCTGGCGGCGGGGCGGATCGTCAGCAGCATCGTCAACGCCGGGGGCGGGCTCGCCTGGCAGCTCGGCCACAACGACTTCGCTCCGAAGGAACAGCTCTCGGCCTATATGGGCGTGCATGTGATGCTGACGGGCGTGCGCGGCGCGTTCGCGCCGTTCCTCGGCATGGCGCTCTATGTCGGCTGGCCGGCGAGCGCGCTGCTGTTTGCGTTTCCCGGGCTCGGCGAATGGCTGTTCATCGCCTCCGCCATCCTGGCGGCGACGGCGTGGCAGGGCTTCACCCGCTTGCGCGGGGACGTGCGCGAGCTGGCGCGCACGCAGCGCGTCGCCGAAAAGAGCCTTTGAGCGTGCGTGGCGGCGCCCTAAGGCGTGAGCCCATGCGTATGCTTCTTCTCCTGCTTGCGGCGGCGGCGCTGCTTGCGCTTGCGCCGCGGGCGCAAGCGCAAGCGCGTCCGGCGGATCGCTTCGTCGACGCCGCGGCGGCCGTTCCCGGCCTTGTGATCGACATGCGCTATGCCGGCGCGGACAATTTCGTCGGCCGCCCGATCAAGGGCTACGAAAAGCCCATCTGCCTGTTGACGCGCGAGGCGGCCGCAGCCCTCGCCTTGGCGCAAGCAGACCTGAAGCCTTTCGGCCTCGGCCTCAAGGCGTTCGATTGTTTCCGCCCGCGCCGCGCGGTGGACGATTTCGTGCGCTGGGCGCGCGATCCCAAGGCGCTGGCGCGCAAGGCCGAACATTATCCCGGCGTGGACAAAGGCGACCTCTTCCGGCTCGGCTACATCGCCGAGCGCTCGGGCCACTCGCGCGGCTCCACCATCGATCTCACCATCATCGATCTTGCGAGCGGCGCCGAACTCGACATGGGCGGCGGTTACGATCTGTTCGATACGCGCTCCTGGCCGGCGGCGGCTGGCGTGGCGCCGGCGCAGCGCGCGCATCGCCTTTTGCTGCGCGAGGTGATGATCGCGCGCGGCTTCCGCCCCTACGAGCAGGAATGGTGGCATTTCACGCTCGACCGCGAGCCCTTGCCTGACACCTATTTCGACTTCCCGGTGCGCTAGCGCCGCGCCGATGAAGCCGCTTTGCTCCCATCCGGGGCGATGTTACTGACTTTGAAGCATAATCGAGGGGGCTGGGGATGATGCGTTTCGCCATGACATGCGCCGCGGGGGCGCTTCTGCTGCTGGCGGCGGCATGCTCGCCCGCACAGAAGAAGGAGGCTGCCTCCGGCCCCGTCGCGCTGAAGCTGGCGACCGACTGGCGCGCCCAAGCCGAACAAGGCGGTTATTACCAAGCGGTGGCGGCGGGCGAGTACGCCAAGCGCGGCATCACCATGACGATCGTGCCTGGCGGGCCCGGCGTGAACGTGCCCCAGCTGGTGGCCTCGCAGGCGGTGGACATGGGCGTGGGCTCCAACAGCTTCATCGTGCTCGATCTGGTGAAGAACAAAATCCCTGCGCGCGCGGTGGCGGCCTTCATGCAGAAGGACCCGCAGGTGCTGATCGCGCATCCCGACGCCGGGATCACGACTCTGGCTGACGTCAAAGGCCATCCCGTGCTGCTGGGCGATGCCTCCATCACGGCGTTCTGGCCGTGGCTGAAGGCCAAGTACAAATACAGCGATAACCAGATCCGGAAGTACAATTTCAACAACGCGCCCTTCCTCGCCGACAAGCGCGTCGTGCAACAGGGGTATGTCACCTCGGAACCCTTCACGATCGAAAAGGAAGGCAAGCTGAAGCCGCTCGTGTTTCTGCTCGCCGACAACGGCTACGCCGGCTATGCGAGCATGCTCATCGTCTCCGACAAGTTGATCCAAGAGCGCCCCGAGATCGTCCGCGCGGTGGTGGAGGCGACGGCGGCGGGCTGGCGGGAATATCTCTATGGCGATCCGAAAGCGGGGGACGCGCTGATCCTCAAGGACAATCCGGAGATGACGCAGGACGTACTCGATCAGGCGCGCGAAAAAATGCGCAGCTACGGCATCGTCGGCGACGCAAGCTCCACGCCCGGCGCGATGACCGACGAACGCTGGGCCGATTTCTACACCAACGCCTACAAGCAGGCGCATCCGGAAGAAAACCTGGATTACCGCACCGGCTACACGCTGGAATTCCTGCCGGGCGCGGCCGCACAGTGAGCGACGGGCAGAGCGCGATCGCGGACGCAGGCGAAAGCGCCATCGCGGTCGCCGCGCTGGAACATGTCGAGGTCGAGTACGGCGCGCGCGGGCGGGCGCTGGGGCCCGTTTCGTTCGCGCTGGCGCCGGGTGAGATCATGACGCTTGTGGGCCCGTCAGGCTGCGGCAAGTCCACGGCGCTGCGCCTGCTCGCCGGCCTCGAAGGGCCGACGCGCGGGGGCGTGCGCCGCGCCGCGGCGCGCGGCGAGACCTCCGTCGTGTTCCAGGCGCCGACCCTGGCGCCCTGGCTCACCGCGCTCGCCAATGTTGCGCTGCCGCTGGAGCTCGCCGGCGTTCCGCGCGCCGAAACGGTGGCGCGTGCGACGGCGGCGCTGCAGCGCGTGGGGCTCGGGGCTGCGCTGGCGGCGAAGCCCGCCCAGCTTTCCGGCGGCATGGCGATGCGCGTTTCGTTGGCGCGCGCGCTGGTGACGCGCCCGAAGGTGCTGCTGCTGGATGAGCCGTTCGCCGCATTGGACGAAATCACTCGCCGCGCCTTGGCCGATGACGTGCTGGCGATCTGGGCGGAGTATCGCCCGGCCATCGTGTTCGTCACGCACAGCGTGGAGGAAGCCGTCTACATGGCCTCGCGCGTGCTGGTGATGACACGCGGGCCCGGGCGGATTGCGGGAGAAGCCGCCGTGCCCGGCCCGACGCCGCGCCCGGCGCAGTTCCGCACCACGCAGGGTTTCCGCGAAACGGTGGAGGCCGTTTCAGAGCGCCTCGCCGCGGCGATGGAGCAGGCGCCATGATCCGCTTCCTGCGCGCGCTGGCGCCGTTCGCCGCGACCGTATTCCTGCTTGTATTGTGGGAGGTGTCCTGCCGGGCGCTGCATGTGCCCAGCTATCGCCTACCCCCGCCCTCCGCGGTCGCGGCGGCGCTTTGGGCCAACCTGCCGCTGCTGCTTTCCTCGGCGTGGCGCACCTTCTCGATGGCGCTTTCGGCGATGGCGGTGGCCAGCTTCATCGCCTGCTCGATCGCGGCAGGGGCCGCGCTGAGCCAGTCGCTGGAGCGCAGCATCCGCCCGCTGGCGGTGGCGCTGCAGGTGACGCCGGTGGTGGCGCTCGCGCCGCTCGTGCAGATTTGGGCGGGGATCGATTATCCCGATCGCGCCGTCATCGCGCTGACGGTAATCGTGGCCTTCTTCCCGATCTATTCCGGCGCCGTCAGCGGCCTCAACGCCGCCGATCCCGATCTGAACCGGCTGTTCGATCTCTACGGCGCCAATCCGCTGCAACGCCTGCTGAAGCTGCGCATCCCTTCGGCCGTGCCGTTCCTGCTGGAAGGGCACAAGGTGGCCGTCGGCCTTTCGCTGGTGGGCGCGGTGGTGGCGGAATTCGCCGCCGGCTCCGGCGGCGCGCAGGGCTTGGCGTGGCGCATCCTCGAAGCGGGCAACCGGCTGCAAACGGCGCAAATGATCGCCGCGCTCGTCGTGTTGGCGCTGATGGGGGCGGCCCTGCACACGCTGTTCGCGTTGCTGGAAAAGCGCGCGATCCGCTGGTGGCGCGGGCGCTAGCCTAGGCTGGTTGCGCGGCGCGCGCGTTGCGCGTGGCGAAGCCCAGGGCGTAATCGGCCACCTCTTCCCAGCCAGGCTCCACGCAGGTCCAGTGCGACCGATCGGGATAAAGCTTGAATTCCGTCACCGAAGCGGCGCGCTTCTGCTTTTCGTAGATGGCCTTGGTCATTCCCGCTTCGGCGATCTTGTCGATCCCGCCGGCGATCAGCAGCAGCGGGGGACGGGTCGCGCTGGCCCAGGTTATCGGTCCCGCCCCGCCCGAGAGCACGCCGTCCCAATATACTCTGCCGGCCGTCGGCACGATGTAACGCTCGAAATGCGCGTCCACGAGATCGCGCGGCAACCCGTTGGCGAAACGCGCGGCGAAGAATGCCTTCGTCATCTGCACAACTTTCGATCCGCTGAAGGGATCGCCCAGCACCGGCAGCGCCGAGATCGCGGTGTCGAGGCCGAGGCCGACGCCCGGCGTGGGCGCCGGATCGATCGCCACGCCGGCGGCGCCCAAACCGCGGTCTAGCAGATGCTGCACCCATACGCCGCCCGCGGAATGCCCGATCAGGATCGCCGCCTCGGGCAGCGCGCGGATTGCGGCGGCGTAGTGATCGACGATCGCCTTCGGCCCGAACTGCGTCAGCGCCGCGCGCGGATGGGCGCGCAGATCGGCCGGCTCGCCGTCGTCATGGGGCCAACTCGGCGCGACGACCATGTGGCCTGCCGCTTCGAACCGCGCCTTCCAATGCTCCCAACTGTTCGCATTGAGCCAAGCGCCATGAATCAGCATGATCGTCGCCATGGGTTCCTCCCTATGTGTTCCCGTATAGCGGGCGCCGCCGGCGAAAATACACTCACAAGCCTGCGCGAGGCCCCTAGCAGCGAAAGATCATCGTTTTTTGCACGCCCAAGGCGAAACTCGCCCAAAACCGAACCAGACCGCCGCCCCGCCGCCGGCCCAGGCCTTGACGGGGCTCGCCGTCAAATGGTCCAACCATTAAAGCGCGAAGCCGTTCGCACGCGAGCGGGATGATAGCGGGGGAAAATCGCGGTGAAGATCAAACCAGGCGCCCTGGCGCTGCTGCTGACGACGTGGCTGGCGCCGGAGGCGCTTGCGCAATCGCGCGCAAACGAGAACGCCACGCGCTCCGCCGACGACGCCTTCGGCGTGCAGATCGGCAACGACCGCAGCGGTCTCTACAGCGATCGCGACACACGCGGCTTCAGTCCGCTATCCGCCGGCAACGCGCGCATCGAGGGCATGTATTTCGATACGCGCGGCATGGTCACGCGTGTTCTGGCTGGCACCACCATCCGCGTCGGCCTGACGGCGCAGAATTACCCCTTCCCCGCGCCGACCGGCATCGTGGACTACACGTTGCGCCCGTTCCAGGAACACCGCTCGCTTTCCACCGTGGCGCAGATCGGCGCCAACGAGGGCTATTCCTTCGAGCTCGATTGGCAATTGCCGGTGGTGGACGGCAAGTTCGGCGTTTCCGGCGGCCTGCTCTATCGCAACGAAATGCTCGTGCCGAACGATCAGTTCGATACGCGCGCCTGGGGCGTCGTCTCGCGCTGGCGGCCGATGAGCGACACCGAGATCATGCTGTTCTACGGCTACGCTTCCATTCAGGACAAATTCAACCCGGTGGTGACGACGGCGGGACCGTTCCTGCCGCCAGATGTGGATTCGAAGTATTTCGGCCAGAGCTGGACCAAATCGCACGGGTGGAATCGCGCCTATGGCCTGCGCGCGCGCTCCGCGCTCAACGATAATTGGACGCTCCACACGGGGCTGTTTCATCAGAACTTGCCGAGCCAGGGCACGATCGCCGATCTCTATCTCAACGTCGATGAGAACGGCCTTTCCGGTCAGCATGTCGCCACCAACGAGTGGCCGCTGCAGCAGCCGGATCTCTCCGGCGAAGCGCGGCTCACCGGGCTTTTCGTCGGCGACCGCTTTCGCCACACCGTGCACCTGAACGTCCGCGGCCGCGATTCGGAGCGCAATTTCGGCGGCACGGCGGTGGCGACGGTCGCGCCCGCAATCATCGGCCAGCGCATCGATCTGCCGGAGCCGCAATGGAATTACGGGCCGCGCTCTTCCGATCAGGTGCGCCAATATTCAGCCGGCGCGCAGTATCAGCTGGCCTGGCGCGGCGTCGGCGAAGCGATGCTCGGCGTGCAGCAGTTCGACTACGAAAAGACCATCACCCCGCCGGCCGCGGCCATCGCCGTCACGCGCGACAAGCCGCTTTTCGTCAACGGCGCATTGGCGCTCACGCTGTCAAAACGGCTGGCGGCCTATGGCAGCTTCACCCGCGGTCTTGAAGAACTGCCGTTTGCACCGGAAAACGCCATAAACGCGCAGGAGGCGCCGCCGGCGATCCATACTCGGCAATATGATTTCGGCGTGCGCTACGCGCTCAGCGAGCAGTTGCGCCTCGTCGTCGGGTATTTCAGCGTGACGAAGCCGTATTTCAATCTCGATCCCACGCGCCTCTACCGCAATCTCGGCGACGAGCATCACAAGGGCATCGAGATTTCACTCGCCGGGCCGCTCACCAAGCATCTGAATGTGGTTGCGGGCGCCGTGCTGCAGAAGCCCGAGGTGACGGGCGAAGGCGTCGACGCCGGGATCATCGGCTCCAAGCCGGTGAGCCAGCCGGAGACCACGTTGCGCGTCAATCTCGATTACCGCACGCCGTGGATCAGCGGCCTCTCGCTCGACACCGCGATCACCTATACCGGCGCG
Source organism: Hyphomonadaceae bacterium (assembly GCA_050246435.1). Classification (GTDB taxonomy): domain Bacteria; phylum Pseudomonadota; class Alphaproteobacteria; order Caulobacterales; family Aquidulcibacteraceae; genus JAKFWI01. Next base: position 12,444 of record JBFWWB010000012.1, on the reverse strand, counting down.
CGGCCGGCCACGGCGCGCACGTTCGCAGCGCTTGGCGGCAAGCAGCTGGATGCAGAAGCGTTCACCACCGTCGATGTCGGCCTGCGCTATCGCTTCCATCTCGCGGGGCGCAATTCGACCTTCCGCGCGCAAGTGCTGAACGTGTTCGACGATTTCGCCTGGCGGATTAACCCCTCCGGCACCTTCTTCCTCGCCAATCCGCGCAGCGCTCTGATGAGCGTGGCGACCGATTTCTGAGGCGCGCGTCAGCGGTCATATTGCGCATCGCTTACGTGCTCCATCCACTGCACCGCGACGCCATCGACGACGCCCTGCAGCGCGAAATGCGTCATCGCGTGATCACCGGCCGCGCCGTGCCAATGCTTCACGCCCGGCGGCGTCCAGATCACGTCGCCCGCCTTGATCGCGCGTTTCTCGCCGCCCCATGCCTGAACCCAGCCGTTCCCGGCGGTGACGATCAACGTTTGTCCTGCGGGATGGCTGTGCCACGCCGTGCGCGCGCCCGGCGCGAAGCGCACCTCCGCGCCGACGGATGGCCGCTCCGGGCGCGCCTGGAACAAGGGCGACAGCGTCACCGCGCCGGTGAATGTCTCCGCAGCACCCGGCGCTGGCGCCCGCGTTTCCATCGGCGTGATCTCGATCCCTTGCGCGTGCGCTGGCGCGATCAGCAGCGCCAAAGCGATGGCGGCGGCGGGTCCTAGGGTGTACATGCAGCGCCTCCCGTTCTGCGCGCGTGGGCGCGCAAAATTCTAAAAGCGGAAAATGCCGGCCGGCGCCAGCTACGCCGCGCACCCCAAGGAGGATCCATGCAGCTCCGCAAACTCGGCAAGACTGGCCTGAAGGTGAGCGCCATCGGCCTCGGCTGCGGCGCGTTCGGCTCACGCGTGGATTTGGCGCAATCGAAAGCGGTGGTGAGCGCCGCGCTAGACCTTGGCGTCACCTTGTTCGACACCGCCGACGTCTACGGCGCCGGCAAATCGGAATCCTTCGTGGGCGAAGCGCTGCGCGGCCAGCGCGATCAGGTGGTGATCGCCACCAAATTCGCCGGCGCGATGGGCGAAGGTGCGCTCGACCGTGGCGGCTCGCGCCGCCACATCGTGCGCGCGGCCGAGGCAAGCCTTAAGCGCCTGGGCACCGACCGCATCGATCTCTATCAGATGCACATGCCCGACGAGGAAACGCCGATCGAAGAAACGCTGCGCGCCCTCGACGATCTCGTGACCGCCGGTAAGGTGCTCTATGTCGGCAATTCGAATTTCAAAGGCTGGGCGATCGCCGACGCGGCCTGGGTCGCCCGCAGCGCCAATCTCGCGCCCTTCGTTTCCGCACAGAACGATTACAGCATTCTGCAGCGCGGCGCAGAAGCCGAGATCCTGCCCGCGTGCGAGCGCTTCGGCCTGGGCTTCCTGCCCTATTTCCCGCTCGCGCTCGGCCTGCTCACCGGCAAATATGCGCGCGGGCAACCGGCCCCCGAGGGCACCCGCTTCGCCAGTCCGTTCTGGAAGGCGCGCGGGGAAGCGATGATGAACGATGCGGCGTTCGACATCGTCGACGCGCTTTCTTCGTGGGCCGGCGCGCGCGGCCACTCCATCCTTGAACTCGCCTTCGCCTGGCTGCTCGGCCGCCCGATCGTTTCCTCAGTGATCGCCGGGGCCACGCGCGTCGAGCAGATCGAGGCGAACGTCAAAGCCGGAGCGTGGGTGTTGACGCCGGCGGAGATCGAAGAGGTCGCCAAGATCGCCGGCTGATGGCGCAAAAAATCGGCGAGCTTGCGCTCGCCGATTTAGATATCTGCGGTCCGGAGGGGATCACGCAGCTTCCAGGCGCGTGACGCCTAGAACTTCTTGGTCAATGCGACCTTGAATGTCCGACCCACGCCGCTCGCGACCGAAGCGTCGTAGTTCACCTCTTGCCGCACCAGCGGGGGCGGCGTGTCGAGGATGTTGCTGATGTTGAACACCGCCGTGGAGTCCCAAGGCAGAAGCACCCGATAGGTGATGTCCGCCGTGATGAATTCCTTGATGTTCTGGCCTTCCGTCGTCCGCGGGCTCACGATCGTCGCGCCCGTGCCGGGATCGATGTAGGTGATGTTGCCCGTGAACGGCGTCGTCCGCTGATCGAAATAGCCGTCCACATAGTTCGCTTGCAGGCGAACGTTATGCGGGCCCGATTCCCACTCGAAGTGCACATCGCCCTTCCATTGCGGCAGGGAGGCGTAACCCGTGAGGTAGTTCAGCTTATCGACGGCGTCGAACGCCGGCGCCAGCGTAGTGCCCTGCACGACCTGCGCTTCGACCGCGTACTTGTTGAGCCATCCGATCGAGGTCCCGACCGTGAAGGTGCTGCTGTCGAAGAGAAGGTCGTTGAAGGTGTAGTCCGCCGCCAAGTCGACGCCGTCCGTCTTCACACCACCCTGGTTGATGTAGCTGATGTTCAGCAGCGTCACGTTATCCAACGCGCACACGCCCGTCGGCCCGAATTCAAATCGGGCTTGCAAAGTGGCGAACGCCGGATTGCCGCAGTTCACATTGCTGTTGGCTGGGAACATCACGTTGAAGAACGTGCCAGCCGGTTCCGACACGAAGGGATCCTTCAAGTCGAAGTTCCAGTAGTCGATCGTGGCCTTGAGCCCACCCGCTTGGATGATCGTGCCGAGCGTGTAGGTCGTGGCCGTTTCCGGCTGCAGGTTGGCGTTACCCGCCAGCGACGTGGCGCGGAACGCGTTCGCGAGGAACGTGCCGGTGACCACGGGCGCGGGGTCGAGCAGGGTCAGCGGCGGGGCGCGGAAGGTGGTGCCCATCGAACCGCGGAACGCCAGCCAATCCAAAGCCTGCCAACGTAGATCGACCTTCGGATTGAACGTGCTGCCGCCGCCGGATTCGCCGTAATCCTCGTAGCGCGCCGCGAGGTGCGCCCCGATGGCTTCCGAGATCGGCAGGTTGAACTCGACGAACGCCGCCCAGACGTTTTGCGAAATCGTCGTTGGGTTGAGGCCCGATTGCAGCACGAAGATGCCGGTCGGGTTGGTGCCCTTACAATCTTTCAGGCTGTTGACGATCGTGTCGATGCATGGATTGACGCCGAGATCGTTCGTGTCGGCGTAATCGGTGTTGTAGGTGCTGCGGCGGAATTGCCCGCCCGCGGCCCACCCGATCTTGCCGGCGCCGAGTTCGATCGGGAGTTCGCCGTTCAACACGGCTTCCGTCACGAAGAGACGCGCATAAGCGTCGGTGTTGTTGTTGTCCCAGATCCACTCGATCATGTCCGGATTGTTCGCGACCGAGGGGCTGAACAGCGGGTTGGCCTGGCCCGGATGCTGCGAGGCCGCCACGCTCGACGGCGCATTCACGGCGAAATTATTCGAGAACGGGTTGAGCCAGTAGCAGCCCACCGCCGCGTTGCCCGCATTCGTCGTGAAATTGCTCGTCGTCGTCGCGTTGCACGCATTCGGGTTGCTGGCCAGGTTGCCGTAGCCGCGCAACGCATACTGGATGCGGTCGAGGACTTCGGCCTGCGCCACTGAGCGATAGCGATTGACGCTGTAGGTCGAGTTCACGTCCCAGCCGAGCGCCTCGTTGAAGAAAGAGCCATTGAGGCCGGCGCTCACGCGCCATGCGTCGGTGATGCCCTTCGAAAACGAGCCGTCTGGCCCGAGCCCTTCGGTGTCCATGATCGGGTTGCCGCCGAGGCCGAGGGCCCGGAAGTTCAGACCCGAAGCCCACCGCACGCCGGTCGTCCCCGCCGGGAACGCCGCCGGGAATTGCGTCATCAACAGCGCCAAGCCGGGGTTGGTCGCCGGTGTGAAATAGGAGCCGATGATCGACCCCGCCGTGAATGCGCCGGTCGCGCTGGAGCCGATCGGCGTCGTCACGTTCGACGGCGTGTTCAAGGTCGACGGATAGGCCGGCGAACTGCGCTGAACCACGAACGTTTGCGCGAACAACGCCTCGGCGTGGAATTTCACGTTGTCCGAGATGTCGTAATTGGTTTCGCCGTAGAGCTGGAAGCGCTTCGACGGGTCGATCGTGTTGACCGCAGCGCCGGCGATCCGCGCGGCGCACGTTTGCGCGCCCGCCGTGACCGTCGCCACCGCGCCGACCGTCATGCAGCCCGGATCGCGGATCTGCGCGCTGACGGTGCCGCCCGTCCATGTGCCGGCCGGGTTCGCCGCAGTCGGCGCGTTATAAGTGCCGCCGACGAGAGGCTGGAACGATGTCGGGTTGTTGGTGAAGGAGAAGCCGGCGTCCGGATTGCCCCAGAAGGGCCGATCGTTGAACTCCTTGGCGTTCGCGCGCAAGCGGCCGCGATACTGCCAGCCGCCGCTGACGAGGATGTCGCCGCGGTCGCCCGTCCAGCCATAGAGCACGCTGGCCGTATAGTCGGGATTTTCCGCATCCGGCACGTAACGGGTCTCACCCGAAAGCTGCAGCCCGCTGAAGCCTTTGCGCGTGATGAAGTTCACCACGCCGCCGATCGCGTCAGACCCGTAGGTGGCCGCCGCGCCGTCCTTCAGCACTTCGACGCGGCCGATGGCGGCCTGCGGCAAGGTGTTGATGTCGACCGGGCCATTGCGCGTCGGGTGCAGCGCGAGACGCTTGCCGTTCAGCAGCACCAGGGTCCGCTGCGGACCGAGGCCGCGCAAATTGACCGTGGCGGTGCCCGCCGTTTGCGGCGACTGGCCGTTGCTCGCGTATTGGTTTTGGTCGCCGATGATGCCGGTGCTCACCGACAGGTTCTTGATCATATCGACCAAGGTCGGGTTGCCCTGACGCTCCAACTCATCGGCGCCGATCACATCGACCGGCAGAGCCGCCGTTTCCGCCGTCCCCGCGATGAACGTGCCGGTGACGATGACTTCGTTGGAAGAACCTTGGGCGAGCGCCGGGCCGGCAAAACCAACCGCGCATCACGTCAGCGAACGCCTTGGCGCGCGCGCAGTTCGCACGATCCCGTCTCGCCGGAAGGAACACCGCGCCGCACCGCGCGCAGCGCAGTGCGGTCGAACGGCGCTTAGGTCCTGGCTGGTCCCTTGAGGAAGTCGGTCACGACTCTGTCGTGCTCCTCCGGGTGCTCGTACTGGGGCCAGTGGGCCGCATCAGCCATGCAGTAGTACTTCGCGCCTTGGATAAGCTTGGCCAAGTGCTCGCCCCGATCCGGGCCGCTGTCCGGGTTGTATTGGGACCAGAGCACGAGCGTAGGCGCCCGGATTCGCGCGCACTCCTCGGCCAGCGTGGGAGCATGGCCGCTCGGCGCGGCGTGACCGCCGCCCGCAGGACGCGCCTGCGCCGCCTGCAGCTCAGGCATCGAAGCAAAGGCGAGGCGCACCGATACAAGTTCGTCGAAGACGCGGTCCGGCGTCGTCATCAGCCATTCGAGGCGCGTCCGCACCGTCCGACGGTTCGGCTTGTCCGAGACCGCCTGGCTGAGATGGCGCAGTGACTCGACACTCTTGAAGGGAGGCCGGAACCCCTGGAGCGCCAGGACGAGAGGCGAAGCCGTGTTGAGAATGATGCGGTCGACGCGGTCAGGATGAGCCAAGGCGAAGCGAAAGGCGTTTCCTGCGCCCATCGACTCCCCTTCGAAATGGGCCTTGTCGAAGCCCATTGCATCCATGAAGTCGGCGAGATGATCGAGCATCGCCTCCTGGCGATCTTGAATGCCAGGCGCCTCCTTGCTCGAAAAGCCGTGAAAGAGTTGATCAATGGCGCAAACGTGGAAGTCCGCTGAGAGCCTTCGGATGTTGCGAAACCAGGATTCAGCCGTGCCGCCAACGCCGTGCAGCAAGATCAGGGGCTCGCCCGCGCCCGCCTCGATCACTCTGGTGGTGTACTTCTTGCCTTTGACCAGCCGAATCTGAGACCCGAGCAGTTCGAGATATATTGACTCGAAATCTCGCGTCCAAGGCTCGGTGATCGCTGGCAATTGCCAGGTCAACATCGGGGCTTCTTCCACCTTAGAATCCTCTCTTTTATTGGACTAAGTTTGGCCTCGGAGCCTCGGATCACTCGGTCTCGAAGACCGTCCGGCCAAATTGATAGCGAATGCGCGGCTCAGGGCCAACTCGATCTCCTAGTCGCCGCGCCCGTGGCGAGATGGACGATGCCTTCTATCGTCGCTCGCCTATCCGCTCGTTAGCGGCGCGCGCATAGTCTCATACACGGTGAAAAGATGCTCGACTCGCTCGCGCTCGCTCTCGAACGGCTTCGCCCGGTGGAGGTGATCCACGGCGCGGTCGTTGGCGCGGTGGCGGCGCGGAGATCGTGCGCGGCGCGCATCGAGGATGAGTTGGCCTGTGGCGGTGAGCGCCGCTTCGGCCGTCGCATCCAGGAGCGGCATCGGAAGGAAATCAGCCCCGATCGTCCGCCATCGTTCGGCCCCGTCCGTCCCGCCATCCGGAAGGGCGCGCGCGCGTCGCACCGATTCATGAGAAGGGAGACCAATTTCGTGAACAAAAACGCCGACTACGCAAACTTTCGGCTTATTTTTCAAGAGTCTGGCGGAGAGAGAGGGATTCGAACCCTCGTTACGGTTGCCCGTAAACACGCTTTCCAAGCGTGCGCCTTCAGCCACTCGGCCACCTCTCCGGCGGCGCGCTTATGGCCCGCGCCGCGATCCCTGTAAACGCGCCCCGCCCGCGCGCGCCCTCAGGCCCACCACGGCGCCGGGCGCGCCGTGAAGGCTGCCGCCTTCTCCAGCGCCGCGGCGACCGAGAACACGCCCGCCTCATCCAGCGGGCGGCCGATCACCTGCAGCCCCAGCGGCAGGCCCTGGGCGTCGAGCGCCGCCGGCAGCGAGAGCGCCGGGAGCCCTGCGAGGTTCGCTGTCACGGTGAAGATGTCGTTCAGATACATCGCCAGCGGATCGCCGCTCTTTTCACCGAGCGCGAAGGCCGCGGACGGCGTCGTCGGCGTCAAGATCGCATCGACCTTCTCGAACGCAGCGCGGAAGTCCTGCGCGATCCGCGTGCGCACCTTCTGCGCGCGCAGATAATACGCATCGTAATAGCCCGCGCTCAGGACGTAGGCGCCGATCAGGATGCGGCGCTGAACCTCCGCGCCGAAACCGCGCGCGCGCGTTTGTTCGTACGTTTCGGTGAGATCGCGGCCTTCGGCGCGGGCGCCGAAGCGCATGCCGTCATAGCGCGCGAGATTGGAGGAAGCCTCCGCGGGCGCCACGATATAATAACAGGGCAGCGCGTACTTGGTGTGCGGCAGCGCAATGGGAACAATCTCTGCGCCCGCATCCTTCAGCCAAGCGGCGCCGGCATCCCACAAGTTCGCTATCTCGCCGGGCATGCCGCCGACGCGGTATTCCGCCGGCACGCCGATCTTCATGCCCTTCACCGATTTGCCGACGGCGGCGCGGAAATCGGGCGTATCGACCGGCAGCGAGGTGGAGTCCTTCGCATCGTGACCAGCCATCGATTGCAGCAGGATCGCGCAATCCTCGACACTCTTCCCGATCGGCCCCGCCTGATCGAGCGACGACGCGAACGCCACGATGCCCCAGCGCGAGCAGCGCCCATAGGTCGGCTTGATGCCGGTCGTGCCGGTAAAGGCGGCGGGCTGGCGGATCGATCCGCCGGTGTCTGTCGCGGTGGCTGCGAGGCAAAGATCGGCCGCTGTCGCCGCAGCCGAACCGCCGGAAGAACCGCCCGGCGTAAGCTGCGCATTGCCGCCGGCGCGCCGCCACGGATTGACGACCGGCCCGAAGCGGCTGGTTTCGTTGGACGAGCCCATCGCGAACTCGTCCATGTTGAGCTTGCCGAGCATCACCGCGCCGTCACGCCAAAGATTGGCGGTGACCGTGCTGTCATAGGTAGGCGTGAATTCGCCGAGAATGTTGGAGCACGCGGTGGTGCGCACGCCGGCGGTGCAGAACAGGTCCTTGATCCCCAGCGGCGCGCCTTCCAGTGCGCCAGCTTCGTTCTTGGCCCGGCGCGCATCGGAAGCCGCGGCCATCGCGCGCGCCCTCTCCGCCGTCACGGCGACATAGGCGTTCACGTGCGGATTGGCCTTCTCGATCGCGGCGAGGAAGGCGTCCGTCAGATCGCGCGAGGAGAAACGCTTCTTGGCCATGCCGTCGAGCGCCGCGGCCAAGGTGAGCTGCGTGAGTTCGCTCATTCGACGACCTTCGGCACCACGAAGAAGCCGTCTTCGGTTTTCGGCGCGTTGGCGAGCACTGCGGCGGCGTTGCCGCCATCGGTCACGACGTCATCGCGCATCGGCAATTTCGCCTCCACCGCGCTGGTCATCGCGGGCACGCCCTCGATATCGACCTCATTCAGCTGCTCGATCCAGGCGATGATCGTGTTGAGCTCGTTCACCATCGGGGCGACGCGCGCCTCCGGCAGCGCCACCCGCGCCAAGTGCGCCACGCGCCGCACGGTCTGCTCGTCGATCACTGGGTCTCTCCTTGGGAGCGGTCGAGCTAACAGCGCGCCCGCGCACACGCAAGTTGGCCCGGTTGACGTCAGGCGCGGCCCGCCCCCACATCGCGGACCTTGCCTATTCTCGCGCTTTCCGATTTCGCCGCCGCCCTGGCGCCCTCCGGCGCGCTACTGGGCGTCGATCCCGGCGCCAAGCGCATCGGCGTAGCGGCCTCCGATCCCGGCCGCCGCGTGGCGACGCCGGTGGAAACGATCGCCCGCACCCGCTTTGCGGCGGATGCGGCGCGCCTGTTTGCTCTGTATGACGCGCGCGGCTGCGCCGGCCTGGTGATCGGGCTGCCCCTCAACATGGACGGAAGCGCCGGCCCAGCGGCGCAATCGGCGCGTGGGTTCGCGCGCAATCTGCTGGGCGTCCGCGACGCGCCGATCATGTTCTGGGACGAGCGGCTGACGACCGCCGCCGTCACCCGCGCGCTGATCGCCGCCGAGGCGACCCGCGCCCAGCGCGCCCGCCTCGTGGACAGCGCCGCCGCGGCGTATCTGCTGCAATCCGCCCTGGAGCGGCTGGGGCGCCTCGAAGCCTGAAAAACCGAGGGCGATGGGGGCGGCTTGCGCGACGATGGCGATCGAAAAACGCTGACCGCCCCCACCTTGAGCGCACCGCCAACATCGATGCGCCGCTCCTCCAACGGGAGCCTTCCCTGGATGTCACTCCTCGAACGGCAAGCCCAGCTGTCCTTTCGCCAGGATGGGCTGGCGGGGGGTTGTCTCTGTGGATAACTCGCTGAACGGGGCCGCTGGGCCGAGGCGGGCGGCCGCCTCCCCCAAGGCGTCGCGGGCCGCCGTCTCCTGCGCGCGGGCCCGATCGTGGGCCGCTACGGCCGCCAAGCCGGGCGCTTGCGCGGGAGGCGCTGCGTGGACCGTCTGGCTCGGGGCCAAGGCCGCCACGACCGCCACGAAGGCCGCCCCGGCAGGCTTGAAACTGAGCTCATCCATTTTCCAATCTCCACTCCGACCGCCCGCACAGCCCCGACGCGGCGGCGACGCCTGGAGTTCCTGATTCGCGCGGCTGAAAAGCGGCGTTGCTCAGAGTTTTAGCCACAGTTCCGCCGCAGCTTGCCGCGCGCGCGCCAAATGTGCGAACAAGCGCTCCGGAGTTGAAGTTCGCGAATTCCTCGGGATCGGTCGCAAAGCGAACTTCAAATCCAAAGGAGCGCTTGCCCATTTGGAGTCCTGGCGTGGCTTGTGAATCTGAAATTCGCTCGGCGCCCGCCATCGAAGTGGGGCGACTTTCAGATTCGCCGCGCCAGCGCGCATGAACGCCCGCAAAACCAGCGACGATGCGAGAGCAGGCGCGCCGATTTTCCGCCAGCGCCATCTCATCGCCATCGCCGATCTCACCGCGCAGGATGCGCTCGCGCTGATCGACCGCGCCGAGCATTTCATTCCGCTGCTGGATCAGCGCGTGAAAAAGCTCGACACGTTGCGCGGGCGCACGCTCGTGAACCTCTTCTTCGAGAATTCCACGCGCACGCAAAGCTCGTTCGAACTGGCGGGCAAGCGCATGGGCGCCGACGTCGTGAACATGAATGTGCGCACGTCTTCGGTGGCGAAGGGCGAAACGCTGATCGATACCGCAGCCACCCTCAACGCGATGAGCCCCGATCTACTGGTGGTGCGCCACGGCGCTTCCGGCGCCGCGCAATTGCTGGCGCGCAAGGTGGCGTGCGCGGTGATCAATGCCGGCGACGGCGCGCACGAACATCCTACGCAAGCTCTGCTCGACGCGCTGACGATCCGGCGCGCGCTCGGGCGCATCGAGGGCGTCGTCGTCGCCCTCTGCGGGGACATTCTGCATTCGCGCGTCGCCCGCTCGAACGCGATCCTGCTCAACCTGCTGGGCGCGGAGGTGCGCCTGATCGGCCCGCCAACTTTGGCGCCCGCACATGCGCGCAACTGGGGCGCGCGCGTGTTTCACGACATGCGAGAGGGCCTCAAAGGGGCCGACGTGGTGATGATGCTGCGCCTGCAGCGTGAGCGGATGGTGGGCGGGCTCATTCCGTCCAGCCGGGAATATTTCTGGTTCTACGGGCTTGACGCGGAGAAGCTCGCGCTCGCCAAGCCGGGCGCGCTGGTGATGCATCCGGGGCCGATGAATCGCGGCGTCGAGATCGACAGCAACGTCGCCGACGATCCGAACGTCAGCCTCATCGAGCGCCAGGTGAAAATGGGCGTGGCGCTGCGCATGGCCGTGCTGGAAGCGCTGGCGGCGAACGCGGAGACTGCGGCGTGATGCGGAGGACGGCCGATGTGGATGTTCCTGCTCTGGTGGTGCGTGGACGATCACCTAGCCAAAGCGCTCGATGCGCCGGGCTTGGGCGCGCTGCCGATCTGGACGCCGTTGCTGATCGCGATCGGCTTCTCCACCACGCTTTCTCTGAGCGCGCGGAAATCGTGAGCGCATGAGCAAGCGCATTCTGATCCGCAATGCGCGCCTGATCGATCCAGCCTCCGGCTATGACGGGCCGGGCGGCGTGCTGATCGAGGGCGAGGTCATCCTCGATGCGGGCGCGCATATGCGCGAGGCGGCAGGCGCGGAGATCATCGAGGCCGCGGGCATGGCGTTGATGCCCGGCCTGATCGACATGCGCGTCGTCACCGGCGAGCCGGGCGCGGAGCACAAGGAAACGTTCAAAAGCGCCGGGCGTGCAGCAGCCGCCGGCGGCGTCACGACGATGATCGTCATGCCCGACACCGATCCGGTGATCGACGATCAAAGCCTCGTCGATTTCGTGCTGCGCCGCGCGCCTGCCCGCACCAAGACGCGCATCCTGCCAGCCGCCGCGCTGACGCGCGGCCTCAAGGGCGAAGCGATGACGGAGATGGGCCTGCTGCAGGAAGCCGGCGCCGTCATGTTCACCAACGGCGACAAGCCGGTGATCGACAGCCTGGTGATGCGCCGCGCGCTTTCCTATTCCACCGCGTTCGGCGCACTCGTCGCGCACCGCCCGGAGGATCCCTATCTCGCGCAGGGCGGGGCCATGCACGAAGGCGAACTCGCCGGTCGGCTCGGCCTGCCAGGCATTCCCGCCGCCGCCGAAACGATCATGGCCGAGCGCGACTTGGCGCTCGCCCAGCTCACCGGCGCGCGCCTGATGCTCGACTTGCTGTCCTGCGCGCAAACCCTGCGCCCGCTGGAGCGCGCGAAGCAGGAGGGCGCCGCGGTCTCCGCCAGCGTCAGCGTGCACCACGTCGCGCTCAATCAAAGCGAGATCGGCGATTACCGCACCTTCGCAAAGCTTGCCCCGCCCCTGCGCGCGGAGGAGGATCGCGCAGCGCTTGCGTCAGCTGTGACGAGCGGCCTGATCGACGTGATCGTTTCCGGCCACGATCCGCGCCCCGCGGAGGACAAGCGCCTGCCTTTCAGCGAAGCCGCCACAGGCGCCGCGGCGCTCGAAACGCTGCTGCCCGGCGCGTTGTCGCTGCATTTCTCTTACGGGTTGCCGCTGCTGGCGATCGTGCGCGCGATGACCGTGCGCCCCGCCGAGCTTCTGGGCCTGCCGCAGGGGCGCTTGCGCAAGGGCGCGCCGGCCGACCTGATCCTCGTCGATCTGGACGCGGAATTCGCGTTCGACGCGGAGAAGCTGCTTTCCAAATCGCGCAATTCGCCATTCGATGGGCGCACGCTGCGCGGGATCGCGCGGCGCACGATCGTGGCGGGCGAAACGATCCATATGGCGCACTGACATGTTGGGCGTAGGACACGTCGCAGCCGTGTTTGGCGGCTATCTGCTGGGATCGATCCCGTTCGGCCTGCTGCTGACGCGTCTGGCCGGCCTGGGCGACATCCGCAAGGTCGGCTCCGGCAACATCGGCGCGACCAATGTGTTGCGCACCGGACGCAAGGACATCGCCCTCGCAACATTGCTGCTGGATGGCGGCAAGGCCGCCGCCGCATTGCTGATCGCGCGGCATTTCGCGGGACCGGAAGCGGGCCTGATCGCCGGCGCCGCCGCCTGCATTGGGCAGTGCTTTCCGATCTGGCTGCGCTTCAT
>JBFWWB010000011.1:0-37529 GCA_050246435.1 Hyphomonadaceae bacterium | reverse complement strand
GCGCGCCGCCGAAGGCGCGGCGATGACGATCGCGATCGCCGGCTGCGTCGCGCAGGCCGAGGGCGCGGAGATTCTCCGCCGTGAGCCGGCGGTCGATCTGGTTGTCGGCCCGCAAGCCTATCACAAGCTGCCGGAATTGATCGCGCGCGCCGCGCGCGCTCGCGGCGAGCGCCTGGCCACCGAATTCACCGCCGAGGAAAAGTTCGACGAATTGCCCAAGGCGCGCCGCGCCGATGGCGTCGCCGCATTCCTTTCGGTGCAGGAAGGTTGCGATAAATTCTGCACCTTCTGCGTCGTGCCCTATACGCGCGGCGCGGAATTTTCCCGCCCGCCGGGCCAAATCCTCGCCGAGGCGGAAAACCTCGCCGCGCAGGGTGTGCGCGAAATCACGTTGCTCGGCCAGAACGTCAACGCCTATCGTGGGATGGAGGCGGGCGATGTGTGGCCGTTCGCCCGGCTGCTGCGCGCGCTGGCGTGCGTTTCCGGCGTCGAACGTCTGCGCTACACCACCAGCCACCCCCTGGAGATGACGGACGAGTTGATCGCGTTGCACGGCGAAGAGCCGAAGCTGATGCCGCATCTGCATCTACCGGTGCAGTCCGGTTCGGACCGCATCCTCAAGGCGATGAACCGCCGCCACGATATCGCGGCGTACCACGCCATCGTCGCGCGGCTGCGCGCAGCACGGCCCGATCTCGCATTGTCGACGGACATCATCGTCGGGTTCCCCGACGAGCGCGACGCGGATTTTGAAGCCACGATGGCGCTCGTCGAAGAGATCGGTTTCGCGCAGGCGTTCTCGTTCAAGTATTCCCGCCGCCCCGGCACGCCCGCTGCCGCCATGCCTGGCCAGGTGGATGAGACGGTGAAGGCCGAGCGCCTGGCGCGGCTGCAAGAAACGCTCATGCGCCAGCAGGCCGCGTTCAACGCCGCGCAGATCGGCCGTGTGCTGCCGGTGCTGGTGACGGGCGAGGGGCGCCGGCCTGGCCAGCGCCACGGCCGCACGCCCTATCTGCAGTCTGCGCATTTCGAGGCGGACGCGCCGGTCGGTTCGATCGCGCAGGTGCGCATCGAAGGCGCCAGCCTCAACTCGCTCGCGGGCGTCCCGGCGTGAGCGCGCGCTCCACCGATGCGGCGGCGGCGCATGAACATGTCATCCCGATCGCGGATCAGGCGATCGCGCAGGCTGTGTTCGGCCCGCTGCATCGCCATCTCGCGCTGATCCAGGAGGCGTTCCGTACGCCCGGCGCGCGCGGCGCCGGCGCGCACCGCGTCGCCATCGATGCGCGCGGCGGCGAGGTTGTCGTGCGCGGCCCCGCCGGCGCGGATGCGGATTTCCAACGGGTCGACCGCATCGTATCGGCGCTGGTCGACCTCTACGCGCGCAAGCGCAAGATCGCCGAGGGCGACGTGCTCGCCGCCATCGCCATGACGGACGGCGAGCGCCCCCGCGGCCCTGTGGAGCTGCAGCAGCTGGGCGGCCTCACGCTGCGCACACCGCGCCAGGCGCATTATGTCGAGGCGCTGCGTGATCCTGCGATCGATCTGATCTTCGGCGTCGGCCCGGCCGGCACAGGCAAGACGTTCCTCGCCGTCGCTGCCGCGGTGGAGGCGATGCGCAAGGAGGCGATCGATCGCATCGTGGTGACGCGCCCGGCGGTGGAGGCGGGCGAGCGGCTGGGTTTCCTGCCGGGCGATCTCGCCGAGAAGGTCGATCCCTATCTGCAGCCGATCTGGGACGCGTTCCGCAGCCAGATGGGCGAGAACGAATTGAAGGGGCGGCGCGATCGCCGCCAGATCGAGGTGGCGCCGCTCGCCTTCATGCGCGGGCGCACGCTCTCGAACGCCTTCGTGATCGTCGACGAGGCGCAGAACGCCACTATCTTACAAATGAAAATGGTGCTCACCCGCCTGGGCGAAGGTTCGCGCATGGTCGTTACCGGCGATCCCACGCAAACCGATCTGCCTTCCTCCGTGCGGTCCGGCCTGGCGCACGCCCTGAGCATCCTCGAGGGTTTGCCCGGCGTGGAGACAGTGCGCTTTGCTGCACAAGATGTGGTGCGCCATCGCCTCGTCGCGCGCGTCATCGAAGCCTATGATGCGGACGATCGCCGCCGTCGCGGCGCGCCTGGCGATGCCTGAAGACGAAACCGACATACGCGTCGAACTCCCGCGATGGGAGGAATTGCCCGGCGGCGCCGCGGCGTTCGTACTGCGCGTGCTGGCGGCGGCGCGCGGTGCGGTTCCTGGGGAAGGCGCGCTGAGCGTGCTGTTGGCCGATGACGCCGCGGTCCGCGAGTTGAACCGCACGTTCCGCGGCATCGATAAATCCACCAACGTGCTGGCGTTTCCCGCCGCGCCGGGCTTCGGCGTCGGCGATGTCGCGCTGGCGTGGGAAACCGTGGCGCGCGAAGCTGAGGCGCAAGGCAAGACGTTCGCCGCCCACGCCGCGCACCTCATCACGCACGGCTATCTGCATCTGCGCGGTTTCGATCATCAGGCGGATGAAGCCGCCGAGGTGATGGAATCGGCCGAACGCGAAATCCTGGCGGAACTGGGCGTCGCCGATCCCTATCTGACGAACGAGACATGAGCGATACGCCCGCCTCTCAGCCGAAGCGATCGATCTGGCGGCGCGTGCTGCGCGCGCTGCGCCAGCGCGGCGGCGGCGCGGAAGCCGCCGTCGCCGAGGCGTTGGCGGATTCCTCCGAAACCTCCGCTATTCCCGGCGCCCAGAAGGATATGATCCTCAACGCCGCGCGGTTCGATCAGCTGCGCGTCGCGGATGTGATGACGCCGCGCGCCGCCATCGTCGCGTTGGAGATCGATGCGACCTTGGGCGAGGCCGCGCGCGTCTTCGCGGAATCCCAGCACGCCCGCCTGCCGCTGTACCGCGAAACGCTCGACGATCCGCTGGGCTTCGCGCACGTGAAGGATCTGATGGTGCTGCTGACGCCGGATGAAAGCGGCGTCGCGCCGGGCAAGCTGGGCGATCACCCGCTGCCTAAACTGAAGCGCGAAATCCTGTTCGTGCCGGCTTCGATGCGGCTGCCCACGGTGCTGCTCAACATGCAGGCGCGCCGCGTGCATCTGGCGATCGTGGTCGATGAATATGGCGGCACGGACGGCCTCATCTCCATCGAGGACGTGGTGGAGCAGATCGTCGGCGACATCGCGGACGAGCACGATGTTGAATCCGCCCTAGTGCAGGCGCGCGGCGGCGTGTTCGAGGCGGATGGCCGCGCCGGCATCGATGAATTGGAAAAGGCGCTGGGCGCGAGCCTCGTGCTATCGGAAGACGAGGGCGAATTCGACACCGCGGGCGGCCTCGCCGTCGTGCTCGCCGGGCGCGTGCCGCGGCGCGGCGAGGTGCTGAAGCACCCTGCCGGATTCGATTTCGAGATCGTCGACGCCGATCCCCGCCGCGTGAAGCGGCTGCGCATCAAGGCGGCGCCGCCGACGCCTTCGCCCGAGGCCGCAGCGTGACGCACCTTGTGGCGGAGCGCGGCAGCCTCGCTGCGCGCATCGCGCAATTGGAAGAGTTGGCGGCGTGGCGGCGCTATGCGGTCGCCGCGGGGGCCGGGTTGTTCAGCAATTTGGCCTATGCGCCGGTCTTTTTCTTTCCCGCGCTGGCGATCGGCTTCGTCGCGCTCATCTGGCTGCTGGATGGCGCCGCGCGCCGCCCGCGCCCGATGCGCGCCGCATTCGCGCGCGGCTGGATGTTCGCCTTCTTCTATTTTCTGGGCGGGCTCTACTGGGTCTATGCGTCGTTCGAGAAGGTCGATGGCGCGCTCATCTTCATGGTTCCGGCGACCTTGGCGTTGCCAGCCGGCTTAGCGTTGTTCTGGGGCGCCGCGTGCGCGGCGATGATGCGCTTTTGGCGGCCCGGCGCCGTGCGCATCGTCGTGTTCACCGTGGCGATCATGGCGGCGGAATGGGCGCGGGGGCATCTGTTCGGCGGTTTCCCGTGGAACCTGCCGGCTTATGTGTGGCCGGCCGGCGGCGCGATTTCGCAGGCCGCCTCGATGATCGGCGTTTACGGACTGTCGCTGCTCACAGTGCTCGCGTTGTCCACGCCGGCGGCGCTCGGCGGGGCGGGCCCCGCCGGCGCGCGCGTCGCGCCGCTGCTCACCGCTGCGCTGGCGCTTGGCCTCGCCTGGGGTGCGGGCGATCAACGCCTGACGCGGGCTGCCGCCGCGCTGCCCGGCAAAACCATTGTGCGCGTGGCCGACGCCGGCTTCACGCAAGAGGAGAAATGGGCGCCGGGCAACGAGGTGCGTGTGTTCCGCGGCTATCTCGATCTGATCGATGGCCCGCGCCCCAGCCGCGCCGACGTCGATATCTGGCCGGAATCCGCGGTGCCGGTGCTGTTGCTGGAGCAGCCGGATTTTCTCGACGCGATCAGCGCCAAACTCGGCCCGCGCACCTTGATCGTCGGCGCTGTGCGGTCCGAGCCGAGCCGGCGCGGCCCGGTGTTCTACAATTCCGCCGTCGTGTTGACTGGCGCCAGCGGCGCGGCGCGCCTCGGCCAGATCTATAACAAGAGCCGCCTCGTGCCATTCGGCGAGTTCATCCCGCTATGGCGCCAAATCGCGCCGTTGGCGGAAGGCCTGCGGCTGAAAGCGCTGCAACAGATTGGCTCGGGCTTCGAGCCGGGCGATCCGCCGATGCGCATGATCGTACCGGGCGCGCCGCCGGCCACGGTGCTCATTTGCTACGAAGCGATCTTTCCCGGTCTCGTTCCGCGCGGCGCGGAGCGCCCAGACTGGATCGTCAATTTGACGAACGACGCCTGGTTCGGCGGCCTCTCGGGCCCATATCAGCATTATAATCAGGCCCGTTATCGCGCCATTGAGGAGGGTTTGCCACTCGCGCGCGCCGCATCCGGCGGCATTTCCGCCATTATCGATCCCTATGGGCGTCCGATTGCGGCCACCGGCCTTAAGGGCGGGATTGCGGAGGCGGCGTTGCCGCAGCCGCTGCCGCCGACGATTTTCGCGCGCTTCGGCGGGCTGGGACCTGGGGTGACATTCGCGCTCGTCCTGCTTCTGGGCGTCGCGTTGGGACGAAAGCGGGACGTGCAGGGATGAACGACGAGCGCAGCGCCAACATGATTGACCGCAGCCTGGGTCAGCGCGTGCGCGCGCGCAGGCTGGAGGCGGGTCTCTCGCAGGAGCGCCTAGCCGATCTCCTGGGGCTCACCTTTCAGCAGATCCAGAAATACGAGAAGGGCGTAAATCGCATCGCCGCCTCACGCCTGTTCGACATTTCCGCGGCGCTCGATGTGCCGGTGACCTATTTCTTCGACGGGCTGAGCCCCAACGCCGCGCGCGGGGTCGCCGAAACCGCGGCGGACGGCATGATGTTCGACACCTTGGCCACGCCCGAAGGGTTGCAGCTGATGACGCTGTTCAGCGGCATCAAGAATGTGCGGGTGCGCCGCCGCGTGGTGGAGCTGGTGCGGGCGCTGGTCGAGGACGAGCCGGAGGCGCGCGGCGAAAAGCCCGCAAAGTAATCACAAGGCTCTCTTGCTCATATAAAGAAGTCTTTATATGAGGGGGCTGTTCGGTCCCGAGGGGAGGCCAGATGGCCCGCAATTCCTACGTCTTCACCAGCGAAAGCGTTTCCGAGGGCCACCCCGACAAGGTGGCCGACCGCATCTCCGATACGGTCGTCGACGCCTTCATCTCCGCCGATCCATTCGCCCGGGTGGCGTGCGAAACCCTGGTCACCACCAATCGCGTGGTGCTGGCGGGCGAAGTGCGCGGCCCGGGAGACGTGATCCTGGGCCTGGAAGAGAAGGTCCGCGCCGCCATCCGCGACATCGGCTACGAGCAGCACGGCTTCCATTGGGCCAACGCTGAATACGCCTGCCATCTGCACGCTCAGTCGGCGGATATCGCGATGGGCGTGGACGCCGGCCACAACAAGGATGAAGGCGCGGGCGATCAGGGCATCATGTTCGGCTACGCGACGAACGAAACGCCCGAGCTGATGCCGGCGACGCTACAGTATTCCCACAACATCCTGCGCGTGCTGGCCGAGGCGCGCCATTCCGGCGCCCGCCCCGAACTGGAGCCGGACGCGAAAAGCCAGGTCACGCTCGTCTACGAAAATGGCAAGCCGGTGCGCGCCGCCTCGATCGTGCTCTCCACGCAGCACAAGGAGGGGCTGTCGCCGAAAGATATCGAAGCCCTGGTGCGGCCCTACATTCTAAAAATCCTGCCCGAAGGCTTCATCACCAAGGAAACGGAATGGCACGTGAATCCCACGGGCAATTTCGTCATCGGCGGGCCGGACGGGGACGCCGGCCTCACCGGGCGCAAGATCATCGTCGATACGTATGGCGGGGCTGCTCCGCATGGCGGCGGCGCTTTCTCCGGCAAGGATCCCACGAAAGTCGATCGTTCGGCCGCATATGCCTGCCGCTATCTCGCGAAGAATGTTGTCGCCGCGGGCCTCGCCGATAAGTGCACGATCCAGATCGGCTACGCGATCGGCGTCGCGCGGCCCTTGTCCTTCTATGTCGATCTGCACGAAACCGGCCGGGTCGATCCCGCGAAGCTCGAATCCGTGCTGCCGGAGATGATCGGCGGGGCCACGCCGCGCGCCATCCGCGAGCATCTCAAGCTCAATCGGGCGATCTATGCGCGCACCGCCGCCTACGGCCATTTCGGGCGCACGCCGGATGCGGACGGCGGCTTCTCCTGGGAGAAGACCGATCTCGCCGCCAATCTGCGCGGCCTTGCCTGAGGCTGCCGGCGGCTGTCACGCGGGCGTCATGCATCGGGCCTAGGCCACACGCTCGGACACGGGGGCGGGGCGTATGGTGCTCTATCGGGCGCGGATCAGCAGCTATGACAACGGCGCCGAGGGCGTCTACGAGTTCGAGGAACGGCCCGATCTGCTGGAGCGCCCTGCTGACGAGGTGGTTGAGGCGTTCATCGAGTACGCCAACCGCACGATCTTCGCGCATGAGCGTGTGACCTACGAACTGAACGGCGTGATGAAGCATACGCCGAAGGGCGTTGTCGTCGGCATGGGGGCGCTGCACCTGCCGGGCCACAAGGATGGGCTGCCCTTCACCATCATTATCAATCCCGCGAAGGCCGGCTGATTTTCGCGTGATCCCCGCGCGGGGTTGACGCGCTGGGCGCCGATGCGCGACGCCGAGGCGTGGATCGCCTGCGTTCGTTCGGCCGCGTCAAAGCCCGCGCCTTGAAGCCTGCGCAAGCAGGCTTGATGGAAAGCCTGCTGCCGCATTTGGCGATCGCGCTCGACGCGCCGCTTGCGCTGGCGGCAGCGGATACGCCGGAGGGCCTTCACCCGCCCGCTGCGCCCGCGGTCGCGCCGTTTTCGCGCGTCGTGCTCGAGATCGGCTTCGGCGCGGGGGAGCATCTGGCCGCCCAAGCCGCCGCGCATCCCGAGACGGTGTTCCTTGGGGCCGAGCCGTTCCTGAACGGCGTCGCCGCCTGCCTGCGCCGGATCGAGGAAGCGGGCGTCGCGAACGTCCGCCTGCATCATGGCGATGCGCGCGATCTGCTGGCGGCGCTCCCGCCCGCCAGCCTCGACGGCGCCTACATCCTTTTCCCCGATCCCTGGCCCAAGAAGCGCCACTGGAAGCGCCGCTTGGCGCAGCCGGAATTCGCCGCCGCGCTGGCGCGTGTGCTGAAGCCCGGCGGCGAAGTGCGCTTCGCCACCGATTGGGCGCACTACGCCGCCTGGATTCTTGAGGTGTTCGTGCGCGCGCCGGATTTCGATTGGCTGGCGGAAAGCGCCGCCGATTGGCGCGCGCCCTGGCCCGGTCACGTTTCCACGCGCTACGAACAAAAGCGCCTCGGCGATTGCACGCCGGTTTTCTTGCGGTTCGCCCGGCGATGATCGTGAAAATCCTGCTCGGCCTTGGCGCGCTGCTCGTCTGCTTGCTGGCGCTCGCAGCCATGCTCACGCTGCGCTTCGATATCCCGCGCGATCGTATCGTCGCGGAATATCGCGCGCCGGATTCGATGTTCCTCACCCTGGCGGATGGCTCGATCCTGCATGTGCGCGACAGCGGCCCGCGCGATGCGCCGGCGCTTCTGCTGCTGCACGGCATCGGCTCGTCTTCCTACGCGTGGGATGGTTGGGCCTCGGCGCTTTCCGATCGCTACCGTGTGCTGCGGCTCGATCTCGCGGGCCACGGCCTCACGCGCATCGCGCCCGGCCGCGCACTGGCGATGGGCGAGCAGAGCGCGCTGATCGACGCCATGCTGAATCAGCTGCGCATCGAGAAAATCGTCATCGGCGGCAATTCGCTCGGCGGCGGCTTGGCATGGCGTTACGCGGCGCAGCGGCCCGAGCGCGTCGCTGCTTTGATCGTGGTGGATGCAGGCGGCCCGTTTCCCGACGGTTTGCGCCAGCGCATGGGCCGGCGTGCGGCGTTGGCGCGCAATCCCGTCGCGCGGCTGGCGGCGCGCTGGGTCAGCGGATCGCTGGTGTGGCGCCAGGCGCTGGAATCTGGCGTGGCGAATAAAAGGCTGATCACGCCAGCGTTGGTGCGCCGCGCCGATCGTCTTTGGCGCGCCGAGGGCAACCGCGAAACCGTGCTGCGCCTCGCTTCCGGCGGCTTCCCCACGGCGGACGCCGATCCCGCCGCCATCCGCGCGCCTGCCTTGGTGCTTGAAGGGGAGCAAGACCGCTTCGTGCCGCCCGCCGCCGCCAAGGCGCTGGCCGACGCGATTCCCGGCGCGCGCTTCATACTCTATCCTGAGCTCGGCCATACCCCGCACGAGGAGGCGCCCGCACAAACCGCCGCCGACGTGCGGACGTTCTTGGAACAGGCGCTGCGCTGAGTTTTGAGGGGCTGACAAACGCCGCCCGCCGTATTACATGAGGCGCACGATACATCGCTGATCGCCTCGGATGAGGCGTTTAGCGGCGGTCCCCCGGGGCCGCCGCTTTTGGTTTTCTAAGGGCCTGCGCACAGGTGAAAGCGTCCAACCCGCTCGAAGAACGTATCGCCGCCCTGATCGAGCCGCTGGCGGCCGATATGGGCTATGTGCTGGTGCGTATCCGCGTGTCGGGGATGCGGCGCAAGAAGCTGCAGATTATGGCCGAACGCGCAGCCGATGGCGGCATGGGCATCGAGGATTGCGAGGCGCTCTCGCATGCGATCGGTCCCGCGCTCGATGTCGAGGATCCCATCGCCGGCGAATACGATCTGGAGATATCCTCGCCCGGCATCGATCGCCCGCTGGTGCGGCTCGAAGATTTCGCCCGCTTCACCGGCCACGAAGCGCGCCTGGAATTGATGCGCATGATCGAAGGCCGCCGCCGTTTCCGCGGGATCATCCAGGGCGTCGAAGGCGAAGACATTCTGTTCGATACGCAAACCGGGCCGCTGCGCGCGCCGTTCTCGGCGCTGGCCGAAGCGCGCCTGGTGCTCACCGACAAGCTGATCGAAGCGGATTTGAAACGCGCGGAAGCCGCGCAAAACGAGATGAATTGAAGGAGAATCCATCATGGCCACAGGCGTAAGCGCCAACCGGCTCGAAATCCTGCAGATCGCGGAAGCGGTCGCGCGCGAGAAAAGCATCGAGAAGGAGCTCGTGCTCGCCTCGATGGAGCACGCGATGCAGAAGGCCGCGCGCTCGCGCTACGGCGTCGAGCACGACATCCGCGCCGAGATCGACCCGAAAACCGGCGAGCTCACTTTGCTGCGCTGCACCACCGTGGTCGACGATGCGTATCTCGAAGCCCAGGCGCGCGCCTTCAACCCCTATACCGACGTCACCCTGGAGGACGCGCTGAAGCGCGATCCGGAAGCCACTGTCGGCAAGGTCTATTCCGAAGTCCTGCCGCCGATGGATTTCGGCCGCGTCGCCGCGCAGACGGCCAAGCAGGTCATCAACCACGAGGTCCGCGAAGCTGAGCGCGAGCGGCAGTTCAGCGAATACAAGGATCGCGTCGGCGAGATCGTGAATGGGGTGGTGAAGCGCGTCGAATACGGCAACATCGTCGTTGATCTCGGCCGCGCCGAAGGCGTGATCCGCCGCAACGAGGCGATCCCGCGCGAAAACCTGCACCAGGGCGATCGCACGCGCGCCTATATCTTCGATGTCCGCCGCGAGGCGAAGGGCCCGCAAATCTTCCTGTCGCGCGCGCGCCCAGAATTCATGCAGCGCCTGTTCGCGCAGGAAGTGCCGGAAGTATACGACAACATCATCGAAATCCGCGCCGCCGCACGCGATCCCGGCAGCCGCGCGAAGATCGCCGTCGTCAGCCGAGACAGCTCGATCGATCCCGTCGGCGCCTGCGTCGGCATGCGCGGCGCCCGCGTGCAGGCCGTCGTTGGCGAGTTGCAGGGCGAGAAGATCGACATCATTCCCTGGTCCGCCGATCCCGCCACTTTCATCGTCAACGCGCTGCAGCCTGCGGAAGTCACCAAGGTAGTGCTCGAGCCGGAGGAAAACCGCGTCGAGGTGGTGGTGGATGAGCAGCAGCTGTCGCTGGCCATCGGCCGGCGCGGCCAGAATGTGCGCCTCGCGTCGCAGCTCACCGGCTGGACGATCGACATCCTGACGGAGTCCGAGGAAAGCGAACGCCGCCAGAAGGAATTCACCGCGCGCACGCAGCTCTTCATGTCGGCGCTCGATCTCGATGAGATGATGGCGCAGCTGCTGGCCTCCGAAGGCTTCGAATCCATCGAGGACATCGATTTTGTGCCAGTGGACGAACTCGCCGTGATCGATGGCCTCAACGAAGAGATCGCTCAGGAATTGCAGGCCCGCGCCCGCGAATATCTCGATGCGCGCGCGGCCGAGCAGGATGCGCGCCGCCGCGAACTGGGCGTGTCCGACGAGGTCGTCGCGCTCTCCAACGTCACCCTGCCGATGGCGGTGAAGCTGGGCGAGGAGGGCTACAAGTCGCTGGAAGACGTCGCAGGCCTCGTGCCGGACGATCTGCGCGGTTGGTTCGAAACGAAGAACGGCGAGCGCGTGCGCGAACCGGGGGTCCTCGAATCCTTCAATCTCACGCCGCAGCAGGCCGAAGCCCTTATCATGGAGGCGCGCGTCGCCGCAGGCTGGGTCGAGCCCGCAGCGGAAGAAGCTGAGGCCGAAGCAGCGCTCGGAGACGCGTGACGGCGGCTGCCTCGTCAGACCGCGCGCGCGAGCGGCGCTGCGTCGTCACCGGCGATACGCCGCCGGAGGCCGACTTGGTGCGCTTCGCGCTTTCCCCGGATGGCGTCGTCACGCCGGACGTGGCCGCGAAGCTGCCCGGGCGCGGCGCCTGGGCGCGCGCCGATCGCGAAACCGTCATGACGGCGGTTAAGCGCAATGCGTTTGCACGCGCGTTCAAGGCCGCGGTGAAGGCGCCGTCCGATCTGGCGGATGCCGTCGAGGCCGCCTTGGCGCGGCGCTGCCTGGATATTCTCAGTATGGGGCGCAAGGCCGGCGCGATCACATTCGGTTTCGATCAGGTGGAGGCAGCTCTGCGGGGCGGTCCTGTGCATGGTTTGATCGAGGCCGCCGATGGGGCCGCGGATGGGCGTGAAAAGCTCCGCCGCGCCGCCGGCGGAAGGCCGATCGCCATGGTCGGGTGCTTCACCGCTGCGGAATTGGGCATGGCGCTGGGAAGGGATCGTGTGGTACATGCCTGCTGGCTCCAAGAGCGCATGGCGCGGCTATGGGCGGTCGAAATCGGCCGTCTTTCAGGCTTCCGCGCCGTAACGCCCGAGTCCTGGCGCGTGGAACGCACGGATGGGAGCGATGCGGCCGAGCCGGCGCCCTGCGCGTAAAGCGCGTCGCGCCGTTCGCCCGTATTTTTAAGGCCTTGGCTGCGCTTTGTCGGCTTCGGCCGAAATTGTTGAAGTGTGCGAGAGAGAATGAGCGAAGGTAACAAGGACGCGCCGGCGAGCGGCAGGAAGCCCCTGACGCTGACCCGCACGACGGCGAGCGGCACGGTCAAGCAAAGCTTCTCCCACGGGCGGTCGAAGTCGGTCGTGGTGGAGATGAAGCAGCGCCGCAGCCTCGGTCCCGGCGCCGCGCCGCAGACGCCGCCGGCCGCAGCGCCGCCCGCGCAGCCGCAACAGCCTCCGCAGAACCGCGCAGCCCCGGCGCAGCCCGCCGCGCCGCCGCCGCAAACGCGGCCCGAGCCTGCGTCCCGCGGCAACCTTTCCGACGTGGAGACCGCGCGCCGCGCGGAAGCCCTCGCGCGCGCCCGCGCCGATGAGGATCAACGCCGCGAACGCTTGCGCAAAGAGGAAGAATCCCGCCGTCTCCTCGAAGACGCGCAACGCCAAAAGGCGCGCGAAGAGGAAGAGCGCGCCGCCGCCGTCGAGGCGATCGAGGCCGAGCAGAGCGCTGCAGCAGCAGCAACAGCAGCCGGCACCGCCGCAACGCAGGCGCCCGCGGCGAATGAAGAACCGCAGGCCAGCGGCAAGGCCGCGCCCGGCGGCGCCGCTTTGCGCCCGATCCGCCGCCCGGTGGCCCCGCCGCCGGCCAAGCCGATCCGCAAGGGTGAGCCGGAGCGCCGCAAGGGCAAGCTCACGCTTGAGATGGTCAACCTCATGGCGGACGACGAGGAGGGCGGTCGCGGTCGCTCGCTCGCCGCCATGCGCCGTGCGCGCGAGAAGGAACGCGAGCGCCGCCGCGGCGGCGGCGGCCAGGATCAGCAGCGCGTCGTCCGCGAGGTGACGATCCCGGAAGCGATCACGATTCAAGAATTGTCGAACCGGATGGCCATGCGCGCCGCCGCCATCGTGAAATATCTGTTCGATCAGGGCACGATGGCGACGATCAACGACGTGCTCGATCCCGATACGGCGGAGCTGATCGTCACCGATTTCGGCCACACCGTGCGCCGCGTCGCGGAATCGGATGTCGAAGAGGGCCTGCAAGGCGCGCAGGACGTCGACGCCGATCTCGAGGCGCGCCCGCCGGTCGTCACCATCATGGGGCATGTCGATCACGGCAAAACGAGCCTGTTGGACGCGCTGCGTTCCACCGATGTCGCCGCCGGCGAGGCGGGCGGCATCACGCAGCATATCGGCGCCTACCAGGTGAAAGTGGGCGACGGTCGCAGCGTCACCTTCCTCGACACGCCCGGTCACGCGGCCTTCTCCGCGATGCGTTCGCGCGGCGCGCACGTCACGGATATCGTCGTGCTCGTGGTCGCCGCCGATGACGGCGTGATGCCGCAAACGGTTGAGGCGATCGCCCATGCCAAGGCGGCGAACGCGCCGATGATCGTCGCCATCAATAAGATGGACAAACCGGACGCCAATCCAGATCGCGTGCTCAACGAGCTGCTGCAGCACGAAGTGCTGCACGAAGGCGTCGGCGGCGATGTCCAGGTCGTGCGCGTCTCGGCGGTGAAGAAAACCGGGCTCGACGATCTCGTCGAAGCGATCCTGCTGCGCGCGGAATTGCTCGATCTGAAAGCCAATCCCAATCGCCCGGCCGAAGCTACCATCATCGAATCGAAGCTCGAGCGTGGCCGCGGCGCCGTCGCCACCGCGCTGGTGCGCAACGGCACCTTGCGCCGCGGCGACATTATCGTCGCCGGCGGCCAATGGGGCCGCGTGCGCGCGCTGGTGAACGAGCGCAATCAGCAGGTGACGTCGGCGGGCCCGGCCGAACCGGTCGAGGTCATGGGCCTCGAAGGCGTGCCCGAACCGGGCGATGTGCTGAACGTTGTTGAGAGCGAAACGCGCGCCCGCGAAGTCGCGGAATACCGTCAGCGCGCCCGCCGCGAGAAGGCTGCCGCTCCGATCGCGCGCACCTCGCTCGAACAGATGATGGCGAAGTTCAAGGAAGGCGGCGCCGCCAAGGAACTGGCCGTCGTTGTCAAGGCGGACGTGCAGGGCTCCGCCGAAGCCATCGCCAGCGCGCTCGAAAAGCTGGGCACCGAAGAAGTGCGCGCTCGCGTGATGAGCACCGGCGTCGGCGCCATCAGCGAGTCGGACGTCTCGCTCGCCAAGGCGTCCAATGCGCCGCTCATCGGCTTCAACGTCCGCGCCTCGAAGGAGGCGCGCGAGCTGGCCGAACGCGAAGGCGTGGAAATCCGCTACTACGCGATCATCTACGACCTGATCGACGATATCAAAGGCGTGATGAGCGGCATGCTTGCGCCGCTGCGCCGCGAAACCTTCCTCGGCAACGCGGAAATCCTCGAAGTCTTCCAGATTTCGAAGGTCGGACGCATCGCCGGCTGCCGCGTCAGCGAGGGGCGCATGGTGCGCGGCGCCAGCATCCGCCTGCTGCGCGACAACGTGGTGATCCACGAAGGCGGCAAGCTGCAAACCTTGAAGCGCTTCAAGGATGACGTGAACGAGGTTCCCTCGGGCCAAGAATGCGGCATGGGATTCGAAAACTATCAGGACCTGAAAAAAGGCGACCTGATCGAGTGCTACAATGTCGAAGTCGTGCAGCGGTCGCTGTGACGCGGCGGGGCGGCTTCTGCGCATGCAGGCTCCGTATCGCCGCAACGCCGCCGCGCGTTTCGCCGCCGCCTTGGGGCTCGCCGGCCTCCTCGCGCTGACGGCGGCGTGCGACCGCATCCCCGGCTTCAAGCCGAAGGCGGAAGCGGGCAAGCACGTCGATCCCACCGATCTCATCACCACGCCCGATACGGATGTGGACGATGTCGCCAGCGCCGAGCCCGGCCGCGATCGCCGCCAATGGCGCCCGCGCACGGACCTCGCCCGCGCGCAAACCGGCAGCGTCACCACCAGCATCGAATTGCGCGGCGGCCCGCTGATGCTGGCATTCGGCAACGGCATCACCGTCACCGCAGAGCGTGACGCTGAATTGCGCGGCGCGGAGGCCTCCGGCGTCTCTGGGCAGACGTTTGCAGTGCTGATGAATCTCGATCCCAGCGCGCGCGTGTTCGTCTATCGCGTGAAGGACGAGCAATTGGCCCCGGCGGCCCGCGCGGGCCTCTGCGGCGATGGCGTGACCACATTCGTCGCGGTCAGCGAGTTCGTCGGCAAGGACGGCGAGTGGGCGCTGCGTGTCGCCTCGTTCAAGGGGAAGACGGCGCCCGGCGCGGGGGTCGATCCGGAATTGTGCGGGGCGTTTCAGTACGCCGCCGCCTGATACAGGGTTTGAGCGTCGCGGCCGGTTCGATTCCGGCGCGGACGGAGCAGGGGAAGATGGTTTCGCGACAATCCAAGGGAAGGGGCCACGCCGCGGCGGGGCCGAGCCAGCGCCAATTGCGTGCGGGCGAGCTCGTACGTCATGCGCTGGTCGATATTCTGGCGCGCGGCGAAATCCGCGACCCCGATCTGCAAGGCGTCTCGGTCACCGTAGGCGAGGTGCGCGCGTCGCCCGATTTGAAGCACATGCATGTGTTCGTGGCGCCGCTGGGCGGTGGCGACGCGGAGAAGATCGCTCGTGCGTTGACGCGCTCGGCCGGCTTCCTGCGCGGACGGCTGGGGCGCGCGGTTGATCTCCGCTTCACACCGTCGCTGCATTTCATCCCCGATGCGTCCTATGACGAGGCGGGCCATATCGGCCGCCTGCTCAACAGCCCTGAGGTTGCGCGCGATCTGCGCCATGACGAGGACGACGCGTCATGAGCCGCCGCAAGAAGGGCGAGGACATTTCCGGCTGGGTGGTGCTCGATAAGCCGGAGGACGTCACCTCCACTGAGGCCGTCTCCGCCGTCCGCCGCGCGTTCAACGCCAACAAGGCCGGCCACGCCGGCACACTCGATCCGCTGGCGTCCGGCATCCTGCCGATCGCGCTGGGCGAGGCCACCAAAACCGTCCCTTGGCTGATGGAAGCGGATAAGGCCTACCGCTTCACCATCCGCTGGGGCGTATCCACCGATACGCAGGACCGCGAAGGCAAGGTCATCGCCGAAAGCGCGGCGCGCCCCACGCGCGAAGCGATCGAGCACGCGCTGCAGGGGTTTCTGGGCGAGATCGAGCAGGCCCCCCCGGCGTTCAGCGCGGTGAAGGTGGATGGCGAGCGTGCTTACGATCTGGCGCGCGCCGGCGCGCCGCCGGAGCTGAAGCCTCGCACCGTCGTCGCCCATGCGCTGGAGCTGCTCGACACGCCCGACGCCGATACCGCGGTGATCGCTGCGCGCTGCGGCAAGGGCTTCTACATCCGCGCCCTGGTGCGCGATCTCGCCGCCTCCCTGGGCGCGGAAGGCCACGTCACCCTGCTGCGCCGCGCCGCCGTTGGCCCGTTCGACGAGGCCGAGGCGATCGGGCTCGACGCGCTGAAGGATTTGAGCCATAAGGGCGCCGCGTTCGAACGCCTCAAACCCGTAGAGACCGCGCTGGCCGACATCCCGGCGCTGGCCGTTAACGGTGAGGATGCGTTCAGGCTCAAGCAAGGCCGCCCGATCGTTCTCCTGCCGCACGTGGCGGAGGATGTCCGGCGCAAGTTCCGCCCCCGCACTATCGCAGGCCAGGACGCCTCGCGCGCGGCGGTGGCGCTATGCGATGGCAAGGCCGTGGCTTTGGGCGACGTGCGGGCGGGCCGGTTTAAGCCCACCCGCGTCTTTCATCTCGGGTAAGGAGTTTCCCGATGTCGATTACGGCGGAGCGCAAGCAGGCGCTCATCAAGGATTACGCGACGGGCGGCGGCGACACCGGCAGCCCGGAAGTGCAGGTGGCGCTCCTCAGCGAGCGTATCGTCAACCTCACCGAGCACTTCAAAACGCACAAGAAGGATAACCACTCGCGCCGTGGGCTGCTGAAGATGGTGTCTCAGCGCCGGCGCTTGCTGGATTACCTGAAAGACCGCGACGACGGCCGCTACAAGACGCTGATCGAGCGTCTGGGCCTCCGCCGCTAAAAAGATGCGGCGCGCCGCCGCCCGGGCTCGGCCTCGGGGCGGCGTGGCCGAGGCCCAGCCCGCATGGCGGCTGGGCTCAATGCGCGCGTACGCGCGTTTCCGAGGCCGAGCATGATGTGTCGCCTGGACCGTCCGGCAATCCGGCCGGCGCAA
The DNA here is from genome assembly GCA_050246435.1 of Hyphomonadaceae bacterium. Classification (GTDB taxonomy): domain Bacteria; phylum Pseudomonadota; class Alphaproteobacteria; order Caulobacterales; family Aquidulcibacteraceae; genus JAKFWI01. Next base: position 20,586 of record JBFWWB010000011.1, on the reverse strand, counting down.
GCCAGCGACCAAGGCGGCCGGGCAAGGGGCTCGCTCGCCTGGAGATGAGTCCGATGTTCAATACGCATTCCGTTTCGATCGATTGGGCGGGGCGCAAGCTCACGCTCGAAACCGGCAAGATCGCCCGCCAAGCCGATGGCGCCGTGTACGCGACGTGGGGCGAAACCGCCTTGCTCGCCACCGCCGTCGCCGCGCGCGAAGCCAAACCCGGGCAGGATTTCTTCCCGCTCACCGTGAATTATCAGGAAAAGACCTTCGCCTCAGGGCGCATTCCCGGCGGCTATTTCAAGCGCGAGGGCCGTCCGACCGAGCGCGAAACCCTGATCTCGCGCTTGATCGACCGGCCGATCCGGCCGCTGTTCGTCGATGGCTTCAAGAACGAAACGCAAGTCATCGTCACTGTGCTCTCGTGGGATAACGAGAACGAAGCCGATATCCTGGCGCTGGTGGCGGCCTCCGCCGCGCTGACGATTTCCGGCGTGCCCTTCATGGGCCCGATCGGCGCCAGCCGCGTCGGCTGGATCGACGGCAAGCCCGTGCTGAACCCGACGATCGAGCAGATGAAGACTTCCGATCTCGATCTCGTCATGGCCGGCACAGCCGATGCGATCATGATGGTCGAATCGGAGGTGAAGGAGCTGACCGAGGCGCAGATGCTGCAGGCCCTGCAAATGGGCCATCGCGGCATGCAGCCGGTGATCGATGCGATCATCCAACTCGCGGAGAAGGCCGGCAAGGAGCCGTGGGATTTCGAACCCGTCTCGCTCGCCGCGCAGAAGAAGCAGATTTCCGATCTCGTCGGCGCCGAACTGGGCGATGCGTACAAGATCGTGAAGAAGGAAGAACGCTACGCCGCCGTCGGCGCGCTGCGCGATAAGGCCAAGGCCGCTCTCGCGAAAAGCGACGCGAACCCGAACGGGATGGACGCGCTGGTGCTCAAGGATGCGTTCAAGGAAGTCGAAAGCGACATCGTGCGCTCGCGCGTCGTGAAGGAGAAGGCGCGGATCGACGGGCGCCCCGTCGATAAGGTGCGCCCGATCGTGGCCGAAGTCGGTGTTTTGCCGCGTACGCACGGCAGCGCGTTGTTCACCCGCGGCGAAACGCAGGCGATCGTCGTCGCCACGCTCGGCACCGCGGAAGACGAGCAATATGTCGATGCGCTCGGCGGCACCTACAAAGAGCGCTTCATGCTGCACTACAATTTCCCGCCCTACAGCGTCGGTGAAACCGGCCGCATGGGCGGCGCCGGGCGGCGCGAAATCGGCCACGGCAAGCTCGCCTGGCGGGCGCTGAAGGCCGTGCTGCCGGGGCCGGAGCAATTCCCCTACACCTTGCGTCTGGTGTCGGAGATCACCGAGTCGAACGGCTCATCTTCGATGGCCACGGTGTGCGGCTCGTCGCTGGCGCTCATGGATGCGGGCGTGCCGTTGACGCGCCCGGTCGCTGGCGTCGCTATGGGCCTCATCCTCGAGGATTACGGGTTCGAGGTGCTGACGGACATCCTGGGCGACGAAGACCATCTGGGCGACATGGATTTCAAGGTCGCCGGCACGGAGCAGGGCATCACCTCGCTCCAGATGGACATCAAGGTCGCGGGCATCACGGAAGAGATCATGCGCGTCGCGATGGAGCGCGCCTATGCCGGACGGATGCATATCCTCGGCGAGATGAACAAGGCGCTTTCCGTGTCGCGCGCGGATGTCGGCGCCAACGCGCCGCGCATCGTGCAGATCAAGATCCCCACGGATAAGATCCGCGACGTGATCGGCACGGGCGGCAAGGTGATCCGCGAAATCGTCGAGAAGACCGGCGCGAAGGTGAATGTCGAGGACGACGGCACCGTGAAGGTCGCCTCCGCCAACGCGGATTCGATCGAAGCGGCGGTGAAGTGGATCAAGGGCCTCACGAGCGAGCCGGAAGTCGGTCAGATCTATGACGGCAAGGTCGTCAAGGTCGTCGAGTTCGGCGCCTTCGTGAACTTCTTCGGCGCGAAGGACGGCCTTGTCCACGTGTCGCAGATGAAGAACGAGCGCGTGGCCAAGCCGTCAGACGTCGTCAAGGAAGGCGATATCGTGAAGGTGAAACTGCTGGGCTTCGACGATCGCGGCAAGGTGCGCCTCTCGATGAAGGCGGTGGACCAGGAAACCGGCGCCGATCTCGAAGGCAAAAAGGAAAAGGAAGACGCGGCCTGAAGCCGGCGCTTCTGCGAAGAGACAAGAATGGCGGTCCTTTGCGGGTCCGCCATTTTCTTTTTGCGCCGCAGGCGTACGCTTGCGCCATGCATGACGCCCGCACGATCGCCATCGAAACCGCGGAGCGGGACGCGCTCGCCGATCTATACGCCGCAGCGCCCCCGCGCGTGCGCGAGGCGTTGGGGCTTTCCGCGCGCCGGCTGGACGATGGCCTGCTGATTCAGGCGCTGGCGGTTGATCAGCTCGATCTGAATCGTCTCGTCGGCTTCGGGATCGCGCAGCTGCCCCGCGGCGAAACACTGGATGCGGCGCTCGACGCCTTAGGCGCGTCCGGTCTCAAAGAATGGGGCGTTGCAGCGGTGGAGGGCGATGCGGCGTTGCAGACGCTCGGCGAAGCGCGCGGCCTTGCGCCGCGCAAGCGCGTCTGGATGAAATTCACGCGTGCGCCCACGCCCGCCCCAGTGGTTGATACGCAGCTTGCGGTGCGCGAAGTCCAGGCGGCGAACGCCGAAGCGTTCGGCGTCACCGCCGCTGCGGGGTTCGGGATGCCGCCGATCATCGGCGGCTGGCTTTCTGCTTTGCCGGGGCGGCCGAATTGGCGCTGCTTCGCCGCGTTCGATGGTGCGGCGCCCGTCGCGGCGGGCGCCGTTTATCTGGCGCCGCGCGCGGCCTGGTTCGGATTCGGCGCCACTTTGCCCAGCTATCGCGGCCGGCGCGCGCAGCCGGCTATTCTCGCTGCGCGCATTGAGGCGGCGCGCTTAGCCGGCTCGCCGCTGCTGTCGACGGAAACGGGCATCCCGTTCGAGGGCGAGGCTGCGCCCTCCTTCAACAACATCCAGCGCGCGGGCTTCGCGCCCGCTTACCGCCGGGCCAACCTGCAGCGGCTCTGAGCGCTCGCGCGCCCATTCCATGAGATCGCTGGATTGCGGCGCATAGCCATGTGCGCGCAGCCAGTTCGCGGCGTCCGCCAGAGTGGGGAAGCCGATGCCGAAGGGCAGCACGGCGCAGCCGGCTTCCGCTTCTTCGATGCAGACGAGATCGCTCATGCCGTGAGGGCAAAGCGATTCGCGATTCGCCGCCAGCATGCCGCGTCAGGCGGACAGGCCCGCGATCCGCGCGCTCTCCGCCCAAAGCCGGTCGCCCGCCGCATCGTCCTGCGCCGCCGGCGAAACCTCGCCCGGGGCGCAGCGCTCATAATAGCCGCCGGTGAGCGTGGCGGTTTCCGGCGCGGCGGCAAGCCACACGATCGTCTTGGCGCCCTGCGCCGGCGTGAGGCCGCCTAGCTTCACCGCACGGAACGCCGGGCCCAGCAGCGGGCCGCTATCGTCGCCGAAGCGCGAATTGACTAGCCCCGGATGCACCGCGTTCACCGCCATGCCGCTGCCCGTCAGGCGCCGCGCCAGCGCGCGCGTGAACAGCACGTTGCACAGCTTCGAGTTGGAGTAGGCCGTCCATGGGCTGTACCCGCGCAACAGCTGCAGATCGTCGAAATCCAGCCGGCCGCTGCGATGCATCGCGGAGGAGGTGTTGATGATGCGCGCGCTGGGCGCCGCCGCCTGCACGCGCGCCAGCAGCAGATGCGTCAGCACGAAATACGCCATGTGATTCACGGCGAACGTCTGCTCCAGCCCGTCTGCGGTTTCGCGCCGCCGGTCGAACATCGCGCCCGCATTGTTGATCAGCACATCGATCTTTTCTTCCGCCGCAGCGATCTCCGCGCCGGCGCGCTTCATCTCCGCCAACGTCGAGAGATCGGCGTAATGCACCGCGTGCTCGCCTGCAGGATACAGCTTCTTCAAGGTCGCCGAAGCGCGTTTCTGGCTGCGCGCCACCAACACGATGCGCGCGCCTTGCTTGGCCAGCTCGATCGCGGCCGCTTCCCCGATGCCGGACGTGCCGCCCGTGATGACGATCGTCTTGCCCGTGAGGGCGCTCACGCCTCCACGCCTTCCGGCAAGCCCACGGCGTGGAAGCCCGCATCGACATGGATCACCTCGCCGGTGGTGGAGCGGCCGAGATCGGAGAGCAGCCACAGCGCGCAGCCGGCGATGCCTTCCATCGCGGTGTCTTCCTTCATCAGGCTCCACGCGCGCCCGGTTGAGATGAGGCCGCGGCCGCCCTGGATGCCGGCGATCGCGAGCGTTTTCATCGGCCCGGCGGAGATCGCATTGGCGCGTACGCCCTTCGGCCCCAGATCGCGTGCGATATAGCGGGTTGAAGCTTCCAGCGCCGCCTTCGCCACGCCCATCACATTATAGCTGGGCAGCACGCGCTCGGCGCCCAGATAGGTGAGCGTCACCATCGAACCGCCAGGCTGCATCAAGGCCGCCGCGCGCTTCGCGCAGGCCACCCAGGAAAATGCGCTCACGTCCATCGTGCGCAGGAAATTCTCACGCGTCGTGTTCTCCACGAAGGAGCCGCGCAATTCGTTCTTGTCGGAAAAGGCGATGGCGTGGACGAGGAAGTCGATCCCGCCCCACGCGCTTTTCAGCGCCGCGAACGCCGCATCCAGCGCCGCATCGTCGGTCACGTCGCAGGGCAGCACGAGCCTCTGGTCGGCCTTAATGCTCTCCGCCAGCGGCCGCACGCGCTTCTCCAGCGCCTCGCCCTGATAGGTGAAGGCCAGTTCCGCGCCTTGAGCGGCCAGCTGCTTGGCGATGCCCCAGGCGATCGACATGTCGTTGGCGACGCCCATCACCAGCCCGCGCTTGCCCGCCATCAGCGTCCCCGCCGGCATGGTCCATTCGTCCGCCACGATCTGCCCTCCTTCGCGCGCAGGCCCGCTCATGCAGGGCGCGGCCAAACCGGTCAACTGCCGCGGGGCTTGACTTTGTCAGAACACTTAAGATATATCTTTATATGATATATCTTTGTTGCATCGGAGTAAGAAATGCACCATCGTCATTTTCATCGCGAGCGTTTGAGGGAAGCCATGCGCGGCAAGTTTGGCTCGGAAGGCCGCCACGAAGGCCATTGGGGCGGTCACGGCCGCCACGGCAGGGAGCGGGGCTGGGGCCATGGGCCTGGCCGGCGCGGCCGCATGTTCGACCAGGGCGATCTGCGCTTCGTGATCCTGCGCCTCATCCAGGAAAAGCCGCGGCACGGCTATGAGATCATGAAGGCGATCGAGGAGGCGTTCGGCGGCGTCTATTCGCCCAGCCCTGGCGTCGTCTATCCCACGCTCACCATGCTGGAGGAGCAGGGCTACGCCCAAGCCGAAGAGGCGGCCGGCAAGAAGGCCTTCTCTTTGACCGAGGCGGGCGGCGCCTTCCTCGAAGAAAATAAAACCCATGCGGATGCGCTCTTCGCCCGAATCGCGGGCGTGCGGGAGCGTTTCGGCGGCGCTGCGCCGGCTTCAGTCCAGCGTGCGCTCGAAAATATCCGCACTGCGGTGCGCCTGCGCCTGCAGCGCGCGGATTGGACGGACGAAAGCGCCGAGGCCTTCGCCGCAGCGCTCGACGAAGCCGCCAAGAGGGTGGAGCGCAGCTGAATCGCTGGAGCAGAAGCTCGGCCCCAGCGAAAACTGGGGCTCATAAACACAAGCGTTGGATGGTGCACGGCCGCACGCCATCGGGATCGCATCTAGTGTCTGGTGTCAGCCACATAGATAGCTCAGAGTCCGGCGCTACCGCGCGCTATGTCGCGTAATTCAAGAAACTGAATCCAGACCGGCACCAGAGCGCATGCGGCGGTGAGCAGCGTTGTCGACATTTGCTTGACGAACATCCACACAGACGAGCGGGAGCTCAAGCTTGGCGCTGGCGCGCTTCTCTTGGTCGTCCAAATTGTGCGTGCGGCCCGTAATGCGGCGAGGGCGAGTTGCAGCGCGAGCGGGATGACATTCCACATGATAGCCTCCTGAAAGGCCATCGTCGCCGCTAGAGGTTAATTTTCCGTTTATGCGGCGACAGATTCTACTTATTTACTCTTGTGGCGAAGATACCTTTTTTCGTCGCGCTTTCGCTTTCGCTCTCTCGCTTGGGATATGTCAAGCGCCGTTCCGGAGACGCGTTTTCGGCCCGGCTTTGTCGGAGGCACGAGCACGCCCAAAAGTGAATGACCGCCCTCGTCCTTCGTTTGCGCAAGCCACGCGTAGAATGTTGGGTCTGCACGCCTGATCGCTGGACCGCCAAGCCCTCGACGCACGTCGTCTCGCCAGACTCGATCAAAAAACTCTACGCCGGTTTCTCGCACTCCCGTCGCGAGCAGTGGTCGATTCACAAAAAGCTCTTTTGGCGCCTCACCGGCGTCACTCGCCTCCGTGATTTCTGTGGAGCCTATGCGACGAAGGCTGTCCTCCAGGACCGTTCGAATGGCTTGCTGGCGAGCTTTGGGAGAGGGCGTGCGTCCAGCAGCGATCAACAGATCAACAATTGCCAGCACATCGTCATGGATCGCAGTTCTTCGCGGAAGCGCCATTCCTGCTGGCCTCCCGGTCCAGCGGGAATCATGAATCGCTGTTCGATTCTGTGGGGAACCCCCTCGGCGAAATTCGATTCATTTTGTCGCAGCAATGGCTGTGAAGAACGAACTTTATCGCGGCTTGAGCACGCGCTGCGTGGAGGCGGGATTCTTCAGCAGTTTCTCCGGTGGACGGATCGGGCGTGGCGCGAAATTGCCGCCGCAATTCGGGCAAATCCCGCCGAGCTTCGTCTCCACGCAGTCGCGGCAGAACGTGCACTCATAGGTGCAGATCATTGCCTCCACGGAGTCCGGCGGCAGATCCTTGTCACAGCATTCGCAATTGGGCCGCAGCGCCAGCATCACGCGGCGTAGCGCGTGAAGGCGAGGCTGGCGTTCGTGCCGCCGAAGCCGAACGAGTTGGACAGCACGCAATCCAGCCGGCGTTCGATCCGCTCGCGCGCGATCGGCAGATCGGCGAACACGGGATCGATCTCTTCGATATGGGCGCTTTCGCAGATGAAGCCGTGGTTCATCATCAGGATCGAATAGATTGCCTCCTGCGCGCCGGCCGCGCCCAGCGAGTGGCCGGTCAGCGATTTGGTGGCGGAAATCGCCGGCACCTTGCCGCCCCACACCGCGCGCACCGCCTCCATCTCCTTCAGGTCGCCCACCGGCGTCGAGGTGGCGTGCGGATTGATGTAGTCCACCGGCCGGTCGAGATCCTTGATCGCCATCCGCATGCAGCGCGCCGCGCCTTCGCCGGAGGGCTGCACCATGTCGAAGCCGTCGCTCGTCGCGCCGTAGCCGGCGAGCTCGGCGTAGATGCGCGCGCCGCGCGCCTTCGCGTGCTCCAGCTCTTCCAGCACAACCACGCCGGCGCCGCCGGCGATCACGAAGCCGTCACGGTTCTTGTCGAACGCGCGCGAGGCGCGCTCCGGCGTTTCGTTGTAGCCGCCGCTCATCGCGCCCATCGCGTCAAACAACACGGAGAGCGTCCAGTCCAATTCCTCGCCGCCGCCGGCGAACATGATGTCCTGCTTGCCGAACTGAATTTGTTCGTAGGCATTGCCGATGCAATGCGCGCTCGTCGCGCACGCCGAGGAAATGGAATAATTCACGCCTTTGATCTCAAACGGCGTGGCCAGCGTGGCTGAAAGCGTCGAGCTCATCGCTTTCGGCACTGCGAACGGGCCGACGCGTTTGGCGCCCTTTTCGCGCGTCGCGTCCGCCGCCGTCACGATGGCGCGGGTGGAGGGTCCGCCCGAGCCCATGATGATTCCGGTGCGCTCGTTTGAGACGTCGCACTTTTCGAGCCCCGCATCGCGGATGGCTTGCTCCATGGCGACGTACGCCCAGCCGGCGCCGTCGCCCATGAAGCGGAACACGCGTTTGTCGACCATGGCGGCGGGGTCGAGATCGGGGGCGGCGTGCACCTGGCAGCGGAAGCCGCGCTCGGCGTAATCCGGCGCGCGGCGCACGCCGGAGCGCGCTTCGCGCAGCGAGGCGGTCACCTCCTGCGTGTTGTTTCCGATCGGGCAGACGATGCCCATGCCCGTCACGACCACGCGGCGCACTATCGCCTCTCCCTGCTCACCTGACCGAATGTAAGCTCGGCCATCGGTTTTGCCGCCTATTTCATGCCGGCGGCGAGTTGCTCGGCGCTGAACAGCCCGACCTTCAAATCACGCGCCCTATATATGGGCTGGCCGTCCGCCAAGACGAGCCCGTCGCCTACGCCGATCACCAACTTCCTCAGAATCACTTTTTTGAAGTCGATCTCGTAGCGCACCAATTTTACGTCCGGCGTAACCTGGCCGCGGAATTCCACGTCGCCCACGCTCAGCGCGCGGCCTTTGCCCGGCCCGCCGCTCCAGCCCAGGAAGAAGCCGACCAACTGCCACAGCGCGTCGAGCCCGAGGCATCCCGGCATCACCGGATCGCCCACGAAGTGGCAGGCGAAAAACCAGCGGTCGGCGTGGATATCGAACTCGGCGACGATGCGGCCCTTCTTGTGGGCGCCGCCGTCGGCCGTCACCTCGGTGATGCGGTCGAACATCAGCATCGGGGGCAGCGGCAATTGCGCGTTGCCGGGGCCGAACAGCTCGCCTTTGCCGCAGGCGACAAGCGCTTCGTAATCGAAGGAGGAGGGATATCGGGACATGCGAAGCGCCTGCGCTAGCAGGGGTAGGCAGGCGGCTCAAGCCGGATGGCTCAGGAGGGCGCCTTCGGGTCGCAGGTTTCCCCACCCCAGAGCGCGCTGGTTTCGATCCAGCCGCTATAATTGTTCACACGAACTTTGCGCCAGCCGGCGCGGCACGCTTCCAGCACGCCGACGACGCCCGGCCCCAGCCGCGCCACCGGGCGGGCCTCCGGGCGCGGGGCGGCGCGCAGGGCCGTCTCGGTGCCGCCGTCGACGAACACGGTGCGCTTGGGGCTCAAGCCCGCGACATGCACCCACGCCACGTCCCCGGCGGGATCGGCCACCTGCCGCCAGACGTCGCTTTCCGCGATCACCCGCACGGGCAGGCCGCGGCGGTGATAGGTCCACAGCACGCGGTGCTCCATGCTGGGGCCCAGCCGGCCATTCACCTCGCCGAATTTCAAGCTTTCATAGCGCGGCACCGCCAGGCCGGAGGGGCCGATGACAGGGGCGCCGTACGCGGGCGGCGAAAGCGCGCACAGGAGCGCGAGGGCGGCGAAAAGGCGAGGGAGCATTCTGATCCGTGGCGCCGGGCTGTCAGCCGGTTTTGTCGCCATTTTGCGTGAAGGGCCGCTTAACGGGCGCCTTTGCTTTTCAGGTCTAGGCCGGTTTGGTAGGCAAGCGGCTGATAGGCAGGAAGCGCCCGCGCCCCATCGCGGGAAGACACGGAAGATTCAGCGCCCATGGCCACGCGTTCCCTCAAGGTCGTCGTCACGCGCAAGCTGCCTGACCCGATCGAGACGCGCCTGCGCGAATTGTTCGACGCCGAACTCAACGACGAGGATCGCCCCTTCACGCAGGAGGCGCTGGTCGACGCGGTCGGCCGCGCCGACGTGCTCGTCCCCACCGTGACCGACCGCCTCGATTCCAAGGTGCTGTCGCGCACGGGCGAGCAGTTGCGTCTGATCGCGCAATTCGGCGCCGGGGTGGACAATATTGACGTCGCCACCGCCGTGCAGCGCGGCATAACCGTGACCAACACGCCGGGTGTCCTGACGGACGATACGGCTGACATCACCATGGCGCTGATCCTCGCCGTGCCGCGCCGCATCGTCGAAGGCGTGAAGGTCATCGAGTCCGACAAATTCATCGGCTGGAGTCCGACATGGATGGTCGGCCGCCGCGTGTGGGGCAAGCGCCTCGGCATCATTGGCATGGGGCGCATCGGCCAGGCGGTGGCGCGGCGTGCGCGCGCGTTCGGCCTGCAGATCCACTACCACAACCGCCGCCGTGTTCCCGCCGCCGTCGAGCAGGAGCTCGAGGCCACCTATTGGGAAAGCCTCGATCAGATGCTTTCGCGCATGGACATCGTGTCGGTGAACTGCCCGCACACGCCGGCGACGTATCATCTGCTGTCGGCGCGCCGGTTAGCGCTGCTCAAGGCGCACGCCTTCGTCGTCAACACCGCGCGCGGCGAAGTCATCGATGAAGCGGCCCTCGCGCGCATGTTGGAAAAGGGGCAGCTCGCCGGCGCCGGGCTCGACGTGTTCGAACATGAACCAGCGATCAACCCGAAATTGAAAAAGCTCGCGAACGTCGTGCTGCTGCCGCACATGGGATCAGCCACCCTCGAAGGGCGCATAGATATGGGGGAGAAGGTCATCATCAACATCAAGACCTTCGCCGACGGACATAAGCCGCCCGATCGCGTCATTCCCTCGATGCTGTAGCTCCGCGTGCGCCGTTTGCTGCGCGACGCATCGTCATTTTTTCGCGCCGCGCGGCAGCCGCCGCGCGCATCCCGGACGCGCGATTAACCCGCTTGCAAATTACCCGCCGAGGCGTAAGTGTTGCGCGGGAGCGGTGTTTTTAACACCGTACGGGTGGGGGGTTTCATGCGGAAAAGGTTGCTTTGCGCGGGTGCTTTCGCGCTGCTCGCGTCGGCGTGTGCGTCGGGCGTTTCCAACACCGCGGGCGCTCCAACAACCTATGTCGCGCCGGGCGCGCCGGCCGCCGTGCAAGGCGTCGGCGTCCAGTCCGACGACATCGCCTCCATTTCGGACAGCATGCTGCGCGATCTGCTGAACACGCCGGCGCTGGTTTCGCGGGCGACTCCGGCGCGCGTCATTCTCGATGAATCCGAGATCAAGAATTTCAGCAGCCAGATCCTCGACAAGGGCCTGTTCACCGATCGGCTGCGCTCCGGGCTGAACCGCAACGCCGCGGGCAAGATCTTCTTCATCAACCGCGCCAGCATCGCACGCGTGCAACAGGAGCGCGATTTGAAGCGCGCCGGCACGGTCGATGTCGGCACCACCGGCCTCACCAAGGCGATGGCCGGCGCGGATTACCAGCTCACGGGCGCCATCCGCAGCCAGGACGCGATCGATTCCAAGACGGGGATGACGCAGCGCAACACGCTGATCACCTTCCAGCTGACCGATCTCGAAACCGGCATCATCGTGTGGGAATCGGAAGCGTTCGATATCGGCAAAGCCGCCCAGAACGACGTGGTCTACAGGTGAGGTAGTTCGGGGGCGATCCAAGGGGGGACTTTATGAGAGGCAGACTAGCGATGACGACGGCTATGGCCGTCGCGATGATGCTTGCGCCGGCCGCGATAGCGAAGACCGCGCCCGAGCCGGTAGTGACGCCCGAGGCCAAGGCCGCCTACCTCCAAGACAAACCCGCCGACGCGCAAAGGCTGTTCGCCCATGTGCTGGATGATGGCCAGAACGCCGCCGTGCTGAACCAGATGCGCTCCGCGCTCGCCGCTTTCCAGCTGGGCGATTCCAAGATCGCCGCGACGACGCTCGATGAAGCGCGCACGCCGATCGAAGCGGTTTTCTCCGATACGGATGATGCGAAGAAGGCTCGCTCGGTCTGGTCGAAGGAAGCGTCCAAGCGCTTCCTGGGCGAAGGCTATGAGCGCGCGATGGTGTATTATTATCGCGGCCTGCTGTTCCTCGAAGCCGGCGATTACGAAAACGCCGCAGCGTCCTTCAAGGGCGGCCAACTGCAGGATGCGCTGACCGAGAATGTCGAGAACAGCCAGGACTTCGCCTCACTTGCGTATCTGCGCGGCTGGGCCGGCAAGTGCGCCGGCGAAGCCACCGTCGCCGAGGAATCGTTCGCGGAAGCCGCGCGGCTGAAGCCGGCGCTGACCGCGCCCGATGCGGCGGCGAACACGCTGGTGATTTTCGAAACCGGCGGCGCGCCCGAAAAAGTCGGCGAAGGCAAATACAAGGAAACGCTGACCTACCAGGAAAGCGATATCGCTCCCGCCGCGTCCTTCGCCGTCAATGACGCGCCGGCCGCCGCCGTGGAAGCGGAAGACCTCTTCTGGCAAGCCACGTCGCGCGGCCACCGCCAGATGGACACGCTGCTGTCGAACAAGGCGAAAACGAAAGCTGGCACTGCCGCCACCGGCCAAGCGCTGACCACCGTCGGCGCGGCGATGATGCAGCAATCCTATTTCAGCAATAACAACAATATGGCCGCGATGGGCGGCGTCGCCATGCTCGGGGGACTGTTCGCTTCCGCCATGGCCGCAAAGATGACGCCCGCCGCCGATATCCGGCAGTGGGATAATCTTCCGCAGAAAGTGTATCTGTATCCAATGACCTTGACGGCCGATGCGCCGGTGAAGGTCGTCGCAACGGGTGCGGACGGCGTGGCCAGCGAGGCCATCGTGCGCGTGCTCGGCCAGCCGAATTGCCGGGTGGTTTGGGCGCGCACGAACAGCGCGCTCAACGTGCCCGATATGGCTCCCGGCGTCACCGTCCAGCAGGGGAAGAGAAAATGATGGCTAAGGTTTTGCGGCCGGGCGCCGCGGCGCTCGTTCTCGGCGCGGCCGCCGTGGTCTTCGGCGCGCCATCCGCGCAGGCGCGCGAAGTGCGCCCGCCCGTGCAGTGCGACATGCGCCCGCTGATGGGCCCGGCGCCGGAAGTGGCCGGCCCCGCGCTCGCGGGCGCGACGCCGGGCACCGTGGTGCCGATGCCGCTCAACACGGTGAACATCGTCTCGAAGAGCATCCGCAACAAGATCATCGTGCAGAACGTGTCCGCCACGCGCGGCGCGACCGGCACGGTGCTCGTCACGGTGCAGCTGCTGAATTGCACGGATCATCCGCTGCAGGTGCAGAGCCGGGCGCAATTTTTCGGCGATGGCGGCGTAGTGACGGAGCAGGCGAGCGCCTGGAAGCGCTCCTTCCTGTCGCCGCGCTCGCTCACCGGCTTCACGACGTCGTCGCTCGGGGCCTCCGCGAAGTCATTCCTCGTCGAGGTGCAGGAGGGAACCTGATGGGCAAGCTCATCGCCGCCGCGGCGGCGTTCGCGGTGCTGTGCGCCAGCGCGCCGGCGTTCGCGCAATACCGCACCGGGCAGCCGGAAACGTTGGCCCCGCCGCCGCCGGCGGTTTCGGCCTCGGCCGCGGTGAACTCGTCCTTCGCGCGCGCCTACGCCGCGCACGGCAAGCCGCGCGTGGTGGTGTTTTGGAACCGTGAACTCGCCGATAGCGTCGTCACCCCCTGGGTGTCGGAACTGAGCGTCGATTCCTACTACACGCCGGGCGGGCGTTCCGTGATCGCGCAGTCGCGCGAATATTCCGAGGATCCGGGCAAGCGCGCCGCCCAGATGGCGACTGCGCCGGATTGGAAGGTACAGGGCAAGTACAAAAGCGCGATGCTCGCCGCCGGCGTGCGCATGATCGATCGTCGCGCGGCGCTGCGTTTCTCCGCCGCCGGCAAGGCCGCGGGCGACCGCGCCAATCTGCTCGCGGTGGAGGCCAAAAGCCTGCAGGGCTTCGCCGAAATCCTGGTGGAAATCCTGCTCGCGCCCGATCCGGACAGCAGCACCGGCTACGTCTTCCAGACGACGATCATCCGCATCAAAGATGGAGAAATCCTCGGCAGCTCGGTCACCAATGCGTCGACGCCGCCGCGCGATCTCGGCTTCCGGCCGTCCGCGAACGGCGGATTCGAGCGCGCGATCGAACAGGCGCCTGTCGATGCGATGGGCACCGCGCTCGCCAACGCGACGATGGATTCGCTGCTGCAATCCTGGCGGTAAATCGCCCGCGCCGAAATACGGTAAAGCCGCCTCTCCGTTTCCACGGGGAGGCGGCTTCTTTTTTGCGCCGTGAACCTAAGCGGCTTGTCCGCCTAGTTGTCCATCGCGTCCGCGACCTTGTTGAAGTTGGTCGCGACCTTGTTGCCCAGGGAACCGACGGCCGCGATGATGACGACCGCGATGAGGGCGGCGATCAGGCCATATTCGATGGCCGTCGCGCCCGACTTGTTCTTCAACAGCTTCTTCATGGCCATTCGCCTTTCGTGAGAACGCCTGCCGCCCGACGCTCGCAAAAAGCGCGCCGCACGCGCCTAAGACGTCGTCTGCGCCAAAACGGAACGCCGCCGCCCGATGCAGTGCGCGGCGAAACCCCCGCATCCTTCCTGCATTGATCCAGCATGGCGCCGTATCGGCGCGCCGGAGGAAGGGACATGCCCGAAAACGTCACGTTGAACGCCGGCGCCGTTTGGCGGCCGGAGGCGGTGGCCAAGCTGCGCGCGCTGTGGGAGGGCGGCGTGCCGGCGGCGCAGATCGCGGCCGTGCTGGGCCGGCCGGAAGCCGAGATCGGCGCCAAGGCTTTGGAGCTTCGCTTTCAGCGCCCCCGCGAGGAGGCCCGCGATGGCGCGCGGTGACAAGGGCGGCTACAGCGCTAAGCAAAAGCGCAAAGCCCGCCATATCGAGGAAGGTTACGAGGACCGCGGCGTGCCGGAAAAGGAAGCTGCGCGCCGCGCCTGGGCGACGGTGAACAAGGACAGCGGCGGCGGCAACAAATCCGGCGCAGGACGCGGCGTGAAGGATGTCAGCGCCGCAGCGAAGAAGGGCGGCCGCCTTGGCGGCAAGGCCGCGGCGCAGCGCCCCGCCGCCGCGCGCAGCGCGTCTGCGAAAAAGGCCGCCGCCACGCGCAAGCGGAACGCTGCGAAGAAGGCGCGCTAGCGCCTCAGAACGTCACGACGCTGCGGATGCTTTCGCCGTGGTGCATGAGGTCGAACGCGTCGTTGATCTTCTCCAGCGGCATCACGTGCGTGATGAGCGGATCGATCGCGATCTTGCCGTCCATGTACCAATCGACGATCTGGGGCACGTGCGTGCGCCCGCGCGCGCCGCCGAAGGCGGTGCCCTTCCATACCCGTCCCGTCACCAGCTGGAACGGCCGCGTGGCGATTTCCTGACCCGCCCCGGCCACGCCGATGATGATGCTTTCGCCCCAGCCGCGATGGCAGCATTCCAGCGCCTGGCGCATCGTCTGCACGTTGCCGATGCATTCGAACGAGAAATCCGCGCCGCCGCCGGTGAGATCGACGATCGCCTGCACCACCTTGTCGCGGCCGACATCGTCGGGGTTCACGAAATCCGTCATGCCGAATTGCTCGGCCATGGCGCGGCGCGCGGGATTGATGTCCACGCCGATGATCTTGTCGGCGCCGGCCATGCGCGCGCCCTGGATGACGTTGAGGCCGATGCCGCCGAGGCCGAACACGGCCACGTTGGCGCCCGGCCACACCTTGGCGGTGTAGATCACCGCGCCCACGCCCGTGGTCACGCCGCAGCCGATATAGCAGACCTTGTCGAACGGCGCGTCCTCGCGGATTTTCGCCACCGCGATCTCGGGCAGCACGATGAAATTCGAAAACGTCGAGCAGCCCATATAGTGGAACACCCGATCGCCATTCATCGAGAAACGGCTCGTGCCGTCGGGCATCAGGCCTTGACCTTGCGTGCCGCGGATCGCGGTGCACAGATTGGAGCGGTGCGACGTGCAGGTTTTGCACTCGCGGCATTCCGGCGTGTAGAGCGGGATGACGTGATCGCCCGCGCGCACGCTTTTCACGCCCGCGCCCACTTCACGCACGATTCCTGCGCCTTCATGGCCCAGAATGGCGGGGAAGAGGCCTTCCGGATCGGCGCCGGAAAGCGTGAACGCATCCGTGTGGCACACGCCGGTGGCCATGATCTCGATCAGCACCTCGCCGGCCTTCGGGCCTTCGAGATCCACGGTTTCGATCGAAAGCGGCGCTCCCGCTTTCCATGCCACGGCCGCGCGCGTTTTCATGAGGCATCTCCCGTTTTGCGGTTGTCTAGCACACGCACTGGGGTCGCCGTATCCTCCCCCTGAAAGGCGGCAAGCGAGGACCTCTTCCGGTCGGGCATGTCAAATCGCCGGCGTTTCCCATCCGCGGCGCGCGCACGCCGCGCGCAAGGTGTTGCGCAGCAGCCCTGCGCGCGTCATCGGTCCGACGCCGCCGGGCACCGGCGTGATCCAGCCCGCGACCTCGCGCGCCGCCTTGAAATCCACGTCGCCGACGAGCGCGCGCTTGCCCGGATTTTTCGTGCTGGGCACGGAATTGATGCCGACGTCGATCACGATCGCCCCCGGCTTGATCCAATCGCCCTGGACGAATTTCGCCTTGCCGATGGCGGCCACCAGCACGTCCGCGCTGCGGCACAACGCCGGCAGATCGCGCGTGCGCGAATGCGCGATGGTGACGGTGCAATGCTCCGCCAGAAACAAGAGCGCCGCCGGCCGGCCCACCAGAATCGAACGCCCGAGCACGACGCAATGCTTGCCCGCGAGATCGGGCGCGGCGCGCTTGGCCAGGATTACGGCGCCTTCCGGCGTGCAGGGGCGCAGGCCCGGCTTGGCCAGCGCCAAACGCCCGGCGCTGATCTCGGTCAGCCCGTCCACGTCCTTCGCGGGATCGAGCGCTGCGAGCACGCGGTTGGCCTCGATATGCGCAGGCAGCGGCAGCTGCACGAGGATGCCATCCACTTCCGGATCGGCGCTCAGCGCCGCGACGCGGGCGATCAGATCGGTCTCGGTCGTCTCCGCCGGCAGGCGCACCTCCAGCGAACGCATGCCGGCTTCGTGCGTGTCCTTCACCTTGCCAGCGACATAGACATGGCTCGCCGGATCGTCGCCCACCAACACGGCGGCGAGGCAGGGGACGGCGCCGTGACGGGCTTTCAGGGTGGCGACGGCCGTGGCCACGCCGCCGCGCAGCTCCGCCGCCACCGCCGCGCCATCGAGAATTTCGCCCATCGCCTCACACCAGGCCGAAGCGGACGACCAGCTCGGGGATGAGCCGCTGCAGGAACAGGATCAGCAGGATCAGGATCATCGGGGAGAGGTCGATCCCTCCGATCAGCGGAACCACCCGGCGGATCGGGCGCAGCAGCGGCTCCGTCAGGCGCTGCGTGAAGGTCCAGATCGTGTCGACCAGCCGGTTGCGCCGGTTCACCACGTCGAACGCGATGAGCCAGCTCAAGATGGCGTTGATGACCAGGATCCAGATGATCAGCGACAGAACGGCGTTGATCAGCCAGAGAAGCGCGCCCATGGGATTCCTTCGTTTAAGCCCCTGTAACGTGCGTCGCTCCCGGTTGCAAAGCGCTGGGAGGCCCGCCGGCGCCGCGCGTTTCACCTTGGCTTCGACCTCGGCCATTGACCTCGGCCGCGCGGCGGCGCCATATCCGCCCCCTTCCGACCAGGACGGGGCCGTAGCTCAGCTGGGAGAGCGCTACGTTCGCAATGTAGAGGTCAGGGGTTCGATCCCCCTCGGCTCCACCAGGTCGATTTCCCTCCAAATGACGACGCGTTAGGCGGCCGCTGCTCGCGAGCATGTGAACGCCAGCCGCGTAAGCGCTTCGCCAAGTCGCAGGGCGCGGGGCGCGCCCGCCGTTAGGGTACGCCGCCCTGCGGGGGCGTTGGATAGGGAAAGCACATGACGGCAAGCGGCCAAGCTGAAGCGCCGGGCCTGGGCAAGGCCTGGTTCGCCGTCGTCCTTCTCGTCCTGCTCTATTGCATGTCGTTCATCGACCGGCTGGTCCTGTCGCTGCTGGCGTCGCAGGTTTCCGCCAGCCTCCACATCAGCGACACGGCGCTGGGCGTGCTCTACGGCGTGGGCTTCGGCGTCGTCTATTCGCTGATCGGCCTGCCGCTCGCGCACATGATCGACAACCATAACCGCGTGCGCCTGGTGATCGCCGGCGTCGTGCTGTGGAGCGCGTGCACGCTGCTTTCGGCATTCGCCGACACGTTCATGCACCTGCTGCTGCTGCGCACCGGCGTGGCGATCGGCGAGGCGGTGCTTTCGCCGGCGGCCATTTCGCTGATCGCGGATTTTTTCCCGCGCGACAAACGCACCGCGCCCACCACCGTTTACAACGCCGTCAGCTCCTACATGGGCTCCGGCGCTTTCGTGATCGGGGCCGGCGCGCTCGATATCGCGACGCGCTACACCGCGGCCACGGGCATGGAGCCGTGGCGCTTTACGCTGGTGCTCGTCGGTGCGCCGGGCCTCATCCTCGCGCTGATCTTCGCGCTCGGCGTGCGTGAGCCGCCGCGCCATCAGGAGGCCGCGGCCGCCGAGCAGGGCAAGGATTTCAAATCCGTCGGCCAGGCGCTGTCTTATGTGCGCAAGGAGGCCGGCCTGTACGGCTGCCTGTTCGTCTGCGCCGCAGCGCTGACGACGATCGGTTTCGCCGCTTCTGCGTGGGCGCCCACCCTGCTGGTGCGCGCGCACGGGATGACGCCGGCGCAGTCGGGCTATTTCTACGGCACCGTCGGCATGATTGCGGCGGTGTGCGGGGCGGCGGTGTGGCCGGCGGCGATGCGCTACTGGATGAAGAAGGGCCGGCTCGACGCGCTGCCCACCATCATGAGCGTCACCGTCACCATCTCCTGGCTGGCCATCGCCACGATCGGCTGCGCGAAGGCGGATTGGATCGTGCTCGTCGCTGCGGGGCTCAATGGCTTCTTCGGCGTAGCGAGCGGCGTTCTGATCCCGCTCATCATCCAATATGTCACGCCCGGCCGCATGCGCGCGCGGATCATGGCGCTCTATCTCCTGGCGAACAATCTCATCGGCTTCGCCGTCGGCCCGCCGCTGGCGGCGTTCATTTCCGAGAATTTCTACAGCGGCCCGTTCGCCATCGGCTACGGCTTCACGACGGTGGCGCTGATCTTCGGACCGATCGGCACGATCGCGGTGTGGAGGATGCGGAAATATTACGCCCGCGCGCTCGCAGAGGTGCAGCGCACCGAAGCGCAGGCCGCTGGCGCCGCCTAGATGAAGCGGCTGATGCTGCGCGCGAGATAGGGCGCGGCGAGCAGCACGGCGAAGAACCGCAGCGTCTGGATCGTGACGATCACCGAGAGGTTCGTCTTGTTGTCCAGCGCGAGGATGGTGATGGAATCGAGCCCGCCCGGGCTCGACGCCAGATAACCCGTCAACGGATCGACATTGAGGAAATGCGAAACGCCGGCCCCGGCGGCGGCGCAGATCGCGATCAGCACGAAGATCGCCATCACCATCACCGGCACGCTGCGGAAAGCCAAGGTCAGCACTTGGCGGTCGAACTGCAGGCCGACGTACCAGCCCACCGCCACATACGCGATCGCCAGCAGCCAGAAGGGCAGCTTGATGTCGAGGATGTGGTTAAGGTGCAGGATCGCGGCGAGCGTGGCCGAAATGATCAGCGGACCCGCCGGAATCTTGAGGAAGCGTCCGGCGGTGAATGCGATCGCCGCGACGATCAAAGTTTGCGCCGTCTGCACGAAGCCGACATCGGCGGAGCGCAGATGCGCCAGCAGCGGCGCGGGCGGGGGCGGCGCGCCGCCGTGCGCGGCGCCCGTCAACAGGTGTGCGACGAGCGACGCCGTCGATACCACGATGATCACGCGCACATATTGCATGAAGGCCACGAGGCGCGCGTCGCCGCCCAGCTCCGCCGCCATGCTCACCACCATGCTGGCCGCGCCCGGCATCGAACCCCACGCCGCGGTCTGCGCGTCGAAACGGCCGGTGCGCGCCAGCACCCAGGCCATCGCGGTGGCCGCAGCGCCGGTGCTCAACACCACGAAAATCACCACCGGCCAGCTGGCGAGCATGAAGCCCAGCATCTTCGCGTCCAGCGAACTGCCGACCATGCAGCCGATCACCGCCTGCGAAACCAGCGTCGAGCTTTGCGGGATGCGGATGGACGAGCCCGACAGCGCGCACACTACGCCGGCCAGCAGCGGCGCCAGGAAGAAGGCGCCGCCCACGCCGCCCTTGTAGAACAGCACAACGAGTACGATCGTCAGCGCCGCGAGAAGCGCCCATTGCCAGCGCCCCACGGCGGCGAGACCCGCCGGCGCCGGTTTCGGTGTGTCCACAATGTCCCCGCTAGCGCGTCGCCGCGATCATGACGAGCGCCGCGGCGGCGATCAACGCCGCAGCCGGGCATGCGCCAATGTTGTGCAGCCTATGCAAAAAACCTTGCGGCGCGCGGCACCTGACGCCGGCTTGCGCCGTTATCCCCCCGCAGCGCCCGCGGCCACTTGATCCGCCCTGCCCAGAAGGTTGCCGGCGCCGCGTGCGGGCCGTGCGCGAAAGCGCCGGCCCGCGATCGCGCGCGGGATCAGACCTTGAAGCCGATCAGGGTCATGCCGACGAGCACCACCGGCATCACGAAGGCCGTCAGCGCGGAAGCGGCCACGCGCGCATGCTTGCGGGCGGTGTTGCGAACGCCGGGTACTGTCTCGCTCTCGTTCTTGGGGGCCAGGGTCCATTGCGCGAGGAAGAAGAACAGCCCTGCCGTGCCCATCACCGCCGCGCCGGCCATCGCCCCCGCCAGCAGCGAAAAGCCCGCCGCCACCAGCGAACTCACCGCCAGCACGCCATGCCCCTGGCGGATCAGCCGGCGCACGAACGTCTCGCCGCGGCCCTTTAGGGTGCGGAAGGCGAGCGGCGCCACGAAGAAGCACAGACACGCGGTCCAGCCGATCGTCAGCGCCGCCAGC
>JBFWWB010000010.1:0-38146 GCA_050246435.1 Hyphomonadaceae bacterium | reverse complement strand
GGTGCCGATCTACCAGACGACCTCCTACCAGTTCGAAAGCGCCGATCACGCCTCCGCGCTGTTCGCGCTGCAGGCCTTCGGCAACATCTACACCCGCATCATGAACCCGACGAACGATGTGCTGGAAAAGCGCATCGCGGCGCTGGAGGGCGGGGTGGCGGCGCTGGCGCTGGCTTCCGGCCAGGCGGCCTCGGCCTTCTCGCTGCAGACCCTTGCCGCCGCGGGCGACAATGTCGTCAGCTCCACCGATCTCTATGGCGGCACCTGGAACCTGTTCGCCAATACTTTGCGCGAGCAGGGGATCGAGGTGCGCTTCGTCGATCCCGCCGATCCCGAAGCTTTCGCCCGCGCCACCGATGCGCGCACCCGCGCCTATTACGCCGAGACCTTACCCAATCCGAAGCTCGCCGTGTTCCCGATCGCGGAGGTGGCGGCCATCGGGCGCTCGTTCGGCGTGCCCCTCATCATGGACAATACGGCCGCGCCCCTGCTGTGCCGGCCGTTCGATCATGGCGCGGCGGTGATCGTCTATTCGGCCACCAAATATCTGGGCGGCCACGGCACCTCGATCGGCGGGCTTCTCGTCGACGGCGGCAATTTCGATTGGGCCGCGCACAAGGAGCGCCAGCCCGCGCTCAACACGCCGGATAAGTCCTATCATGGCGCGATCTGGACGGAGGCGACCAAGCCGCTGGGCCCGATCGCCTACATCATCCGTGCGCGCGTGACGCTGCTGCGCGATCTGGGCGCGGCGATCTCGCCGTTCAACGCGTTCCAGTTGCTGCAGGGCGTGGAAACCTTGCCGCTGCGCATGGCGCGCCACAGCGCCAACGCCGAACTGGTCGCGGGCTACCTTGCGGCGCGCAAGGGCGTCACGCAGGTGATCCATCCCACGCATCAGAAGGGCGCCGCGCGCGAGCGGGCGCAGAAATATCTCAAGGGCGGCATGGGCGGGCTCGTCGGCTTCGAATTGGCCGGCGGCGTCGAAGCCGGGCGGCGCTTCATCGACAATCTGAAGCTGCTCTATCACGTCGCCAATATCGGCGATGCGCGCAGTCTGGCGATCCATCCCGCCAGCACGACGCATTCCCAGCTTACCGCGGCCGAGCGATTGCAGACCGGCGTGTCGGACGGCTATGTCCGCCTCTCGATCGGCCTCGAACATCCCGACGACATCATCGCCGACATCGCCCAAGCGCTCGATACGGCGCTCGACGCTGCGGGCTGACCCCATCCACGGAGGAAATCCCCATGAAATATGTGCGTATGGGAACCACGGGCGCGAAAGTGTCGCGTCTCTGCCTCGGCTGCATGAGCTTCGGCGGCATGGCCGATTGGACGCTGAACGAAGCGGACAGCCGCCCGATCATCCGCAAGGCGGTGGAGGCGGGCATCAATTTCTTCGACACCGCGAACGTCTATTCGCGCGGGCAAAGCGAGGAAATCCTCGGCCGCGCGCTGAAGGAGTTCAAGGTCAGCCGCGACGAAGCCGTCGTCGCCACCAAGGTGTTCTTCCCCATGGGCGACGGGCCGAACATGTCGGGCTTGTCGCGCAAGCACATCATGCAATCGATCGACGCGAGCCTGCAGCGGCTGGGCATGGATTATGTCGATGTGCTGCAGATCCACCGCTTCGATTACGAAACCCCGCTCGATGAAACGATCGAGGCGCTGCACGATGTCGTGAAGGCGGGGAAGGCGCGCTATATCGGCGGCAGCTCTATGTTCGCCTACCAGTTCTCGAAATATCTGAACCGCGCCGATCAGCTTGGCCGCACGCGCTTCACGATGATGCAGAACCACTACAATCTCGCCTACCGCGAGGAAGAGCGCGAGATGAACCCGCTTTGCGCGGAGGAAGGCGTTGGCCTCATTCCGTGGAGCCCGTTGGCGGGCGGGCTGCTGGCGGGCAATCGCCAGGCGAACACCACCCGCTCGCGCGGGCCGATGAGCAACAGCCGCTATCGCCGCCAGGCCGATCAGGACGTGCTGGATGCGCTCGCCAAGGTGGCCGACGCGCGCGGCGCGGCCCCGGCGGCGATCGCGCTGGCGTGGCTGCTGTCGAAGCCGGTCGTCACTGCGCCGATCATCGGCGTCTCCAAGCTCGCCCAGCTCGATGCGCCGCTGGCCGCGCTCGACATCGCGCTGAGCGCGGAGGAGATCGCCGCGCTCGAGGCGCCCTATGTCGCGCAAGCGGTGATCGGCGCGCTCGGCCCGAACGACGATCCGGTGGCGCAAACGCGCGCCGCGCGCGAGCCCGCGCGCCGCTGAAGCGCCGGCGCGGGGGCCTGTTTCGCGTGAAGCGGGCCCTGCGCTGCGCTAGCCGAACGCGCCGTAGAAGTGCGTGATCCCCACCGTGATCTCCTTGATTGCGGCATCGATCGCGCGCAGCGGCTCGGCGAGTTCGCGATTGATATGGGCGTAGCCGGCGTGCGGGCCCGGGGCATCGGCCTGTTCGGCCAGCGCGTCGAACGCGGTCGGCGGGGCGGTGCTGGCGGGGAAGATCGCGGCCAGCGCGTCCGACACGTCGGCGAAGCGCAGATCGAGCGCCTGATCGATCAGGTCCTCGCGCGTCAGATCGTGGCGCGGCGAGAAGGGCGGCGTCATCGCCGCCAGCATGAAACCGCGCACGATGCATACGAAACGCACCGCATGCAGCACATAGAGATCGGCATCGAACGCGCGGTCGCCCACGGAAGGCGGCAGGAAGCCGCGGCTGACGGCGTCGAAGCGGCGGCGGTCCCCGGAGAGGCGGTTGGCCAGCCGGTCGATCGAAACGTCGAGTCCGCGGTGATCCAGCCGCTCCGCGATGCGCAGCGACACGTCGGAGGATTGATCGTCCTCGTCGCGCGCGGCGCGCACGGTCCAGAAATCGGGGCTGTAGAGATCGGCGTAGGTGCGCAAGGTGGCGATCGAGGTGAGCCGGCGCGCCGCGTGCGCCATGCGCACCAGCCGCAGCAGCCGCTCGGAATATTCCACACGCGCCACGAAGCGTTCCGGCTCGCGCACCGCCACGTAGCCCAGCCCGCCGGAAACGTTCGCCGGCACCGCCAGTTGCTGCAGGATCGCGTTGTGCGGGATGGCCCGCATCGATCGCGCCGCATCGTCGGCGGAGGTTCCGCTCTGGCGGTGCACCCGGCGCGAGCCGGTGATCGGCAGCATGTTCGCCGGAAAGGAGCGCAGCACCGCCTGATAATGCGTGTCGGCGAATAGCGCCTCCTGCCAGCTCTTCACGCCGCGATAGATGTCCCAGGAGAAATTGATGTCGTCGTAGAAGGCGTCCTTGATCTTCTGCGGGCGCTTGAAAGCCCAGGCGAATACGCCGCGGATGGCGGCGTCGGCGAGCGCCGGGGTCTCGAAATGCAGGTAGCCGTCGCCGCCCTGAAAACTCATTTCGGCGTATATCGCGATGCCGTCATGGGCGTAGCGCGCGCGCGTCCACGGCGTCAGCAGGTGGTCCAGCCGCTCGTTCATGCCGCCGGGATAGCCGCCGCGGCCCATCGATTCGCCGTGCGTGTTGAACAGCACGACCTCGACGTCCTTCACGCCGCGCGCGGCCATCGCGCGCGACAGCAGCACGTGGGCGCGCTCGATCGCCAGATCGGCGGCGATCTGGCCCATGAAACGGCCGCTGTCGGAAAAGCCCAACTGCACGCATAGCCGCCCGCGCCGGCGCACATAAGCCAGATATTCCGGCTCATCGAGCAGCCGCTCCATGAAGCGGCCCGCGCGCTCCAGCACGTCGGGCGTTTCGAACAGCGGCGCGATGTCGAGATGATCGTCCACGCCGTAGAGGCGCGCCAGATAGATCGCGCCCATGATCGTGGCGGGCGATTCGATCTCGGCGATCAGGAAGCGGATCGGCGCGTCAGCGTCGATATGCTTCAGAATTTCCGAGCACAGCATCAGCTGGCGCCGCGCCGTTTTCGTTTCCTGGAATATGGAGCCGAAATTCACCGCGCTGCGCCGGACATGGGCGGCGCGCTGGGCGGCGGCCGTCATCGCGCGGCGGTCGAAGAAGTCGCTGAGCGCGGATAGGCCCAGATCGTCTTGCACGGCCCCGCGCACCTGCGAGGCGTTGACGCGCACATGGATGCCCGCGGCGCCCAGGCCGAAAGTCTGCATCTCCGTGCGCAGCACGCAGAGCTGCTTGCGTTGGGCGGCGTCCTTCTCGGCTTCGATCCAGGCGTCCATCTCCGCCAGCGGTTCGGCCAGGGAAACCAGGCGATCGGGCGAGCCATCGGTCAGACGGTTCGCGGCGGCGACGATCCGGTCGGGATCTTCCAGATCGCCCGCGAACCGCTCGGCCTGCGTTTCGGCGTCGGCGGCGGCGCGCGCGAGGCGCTCAGCCAGCTTCTGGCCGCGCGCGCCCAGGGCGGCGAGGGCTTCGCCGTAGCGCTTGAGTTGAACGGCCTTCTCTTCGAGGCGGAAGCGGATGGTTTGCGACCAATGGATGTCGGTGCGCCCATCGAGGTCGTAGCCCACCCAAGTCGAAAGCCGCAGCGGCGCGGGGCGCAGGCGATGCCACGGCCCATCGGCGTGCTGCTCCAGCCAGTCGAAGATCGCCGCCGTCAGTCCGCGCAGCGAAACTTGCGCGCGCGCGATCGCGGCGGAGGCGTCGGCGTGTTCTTCGCTCAGCGTGATGGCCGCTTCCGGGGGATGGCTGATCGCCGCGAGATCCACCGTCTCGCCGCTGGCCAGCGCGCCGAGCGCCGCGCGCATGGGGCGCGAAAGTGAAAAAGTGGGGTGGCCGGTGAACACCGCGCCGACCAGCGGGCGTTCAAGGCGCTGCTTCAGATCCTCGAACGGCGCCTCGCTCAGCGCGCCGAGCGCCCAATTCACGAGGCTGCGCCAATCGCCGGCGGGATTGGCCGCGGCCAGCTTCGCCGCGCGCCGGCGCGCGCCTTCGTCGCTGATGCGCTTCACCAGCCCGCGCAGGGCGGCGATGTCGAGTTCGCCGCTCTCCACGCGCTCCAGCAGGTTTACCGTCAAAGTGCGGATATCGGAGGCCAGCGGATCGCGCCGGCGGGCGGCCGCGAGCGTGGCGAGCTGCCCAAGGCACCAGGCGTGCAACGAGGCGGGATCGGCGCTGTCAGGTGTGGTCATGCGGGTGGGGGTTGTCGCTGCGTTAGCGCGCCGATTCAAGCCCTTGCGCGGCGCTGCGATGGTCAAGGCGGGGGCGGCGCTGATACAAGCGGCGCAGCCTGCGCGTCCGCGCACACGCCTTGGGAGGGGCGCATGGAAGAAAGATGGGTGCTGGCGCGCCGGCCCGAGGGCGCGCCGCGGCCGGGCGATTTCGCGCTGGAGCGCTTCGCGCCGCCCGCGCCGCAAGACGGCGAAATCGCGGTGCGCGTGGAATTCCACACGGTGGCGCCCGGCATCCGCTCCAAGCTCACCGCGAAAACCTACGCCGCGATGGTGGGCATCGGCGAACCGATCCCGGGCGTCGGCGTCGGCGTGGTGGAGGCGAGCCGCCATCCCGGCTTCGCGCAGGGCGACCGCGTCACCGGCGAACTGGGCTGGGCTTCTTATTGCGTGATCGCCGGTGCTGCGGTGCAGAAGCTCGATCCGGCCGTGTTCGGCGACGACATTCCCGCCTCCGCCGCGGTGGACGTGCTGGGCGCGCCGCGCCTCACGGCCTATTTCGGCCTGCTGCGCGTGGGCGAGGCCAAGGCGGGCGATGTGGTGCTGGTGTCGTCCGCGGCCGGATCGGTCGGCTCCGTGGCGGGCCAGATCGCAGCACTCAAGGGCTGCGACGTGGTAGGCATCGCGGGCGGGCCGGAGAAGTGCGCCGATCTGGCGGCGATGGGCTTCGCGGACGCGGTCGATTACAAGGCGCGCCGCGATCTCGCCGCCGCTTTCGCCGAAGCCCGCCCGAACGGCTACGATCTCTATTTCGACAATGTCGGCGGCGAGACGACGGACGCCGCCATCCTCAACATGCGCGAGTTCGCCCGACTGGTGATCTGTGGGCAGACCAGCGAATATAACCGGCAGGATCCGCGCGGCTTGCGCAACATCACCGCCTTCATTACGCGCCGCCTCACCATGAAGGGCTTCGTGCTCTACGATTTCCTGCGCGATTTCGCCGCCGCGCGCGCGGAGATGGCGGGGTGGCTGCGCGAAGGCCGCCTGCGCCACCAGCCGACGATCATTCCCGGCGTCGAACATGCGGTGGAGGCGTTCCTCGCCCGCTTCGAGAGCGGGCAGGGCGGGGGACGCCCGCTCGTGAAGGTCATTTGAAACGGGAGAGACCATGAAGCTCGCCACGCATGAACAAACCCGCAGCTTTCTCCCGGGAAAACTGCCTCCCGGCGTCGAGCCAGTCTGGTTTTCCACGCCTGACGGCGCGATGGACGCCGTGCAGGACGCCGAGATCGGCTGGCTCGATTTGATCCGCCCGCCGCTGTTTGTGCGCGCGCTGGCGGCGGGCCCGAAGCTCAAATGGGTGTCGACCGGCATGTCGGGCGTGAACGGGCTGCCGCTCGATACGTTCAAGGCGCGCGGCATCGCGCTCACCAATGGCGCGGGCGTGAACGCCATTCCTGTCGCGGAATATGCGGTCATGGGCATGTTCGTGCTGGCGAAGAATTTTCCCGGCGTGATGAAAATTCAGGAAGCCCGCGTGTGGCCCGATTTCGGCGTGCCCGCGCCCGGCGTGGGCGAACTATTCGAGTCGAAGGCGCTGATCATCGGCTATGGCGCGATCGGGCAGGCCATAGGGGATCGCATCCGCGGGTTGGGCGTTCAGGCCACGCCGGTGCGCCGCACGGCCAACCGCGCCGACGGCGTGCTGGGGCCGGACGATTGGCGCGCGCGCCTGGGCGAATTCGATTGGGTGATCGTCACTGCGCCGGCCACCGCGGAAACGCGAAACCTCATCGGCGCGGCGGAACTCGCGGCGATGAAGCCCTCGGCCTATGTGCTCAACGTCGCGCGTGGGGATTCGATCGATCAAGCCGCCTTGCTGGCCGCCGTCAACGCCAAGCGGATCGCCGGCGCGTTCCTCGACGTCGTCCTGCCCGAACCGGCGCCGCCGGACGATCCGGTGTGGTCCACGCCCGGCGTCATCATGACGTCGCATCTCTCGGGGCGGTCGCAGACGCGCATGCGCGAACGCTCTGCGGTGTTGTTCCTGGAGAATCTCGGCCGCTATCTGAAAGGCGAACCGCTGCGCAATCTCGTCGACCTCGATCAGGGATATTGATGCGGACCCTCCCCGCGCGGGGAGGGTGAAACCTACAGCGTGCGCGCAATCAGTATCTTCATCACCTCGTTCGAGCCGCCGTAGATGCGCGTCACGCGCGCGTCGCGGTAGGCGGTGGCGATCGGGTATTCGTTCATGTAGCCGTAGCCGCCGTGCAGCTGCAGGCATTGATCGACGATCTTGCCCAGCAGGTCGCTCACCCAATATTTCGCCATCGAGGCGGTGGCGCTGTCGAGCTTGCCTTCCAGGTGTTGGCCGACGCAATAATTCACGAACACGCGCGCGATCGTGGCTTCGCTTTTCATCTCCGCGAGCGTGAACTGCGTGTTCTGGAAGTCGATGATCGCCTTGCCGAACGCCTTGCGCTGCTTGACGTAATCGATCGTCACCGCCAGCGCATGTTCGATCGCGGCCGCGCACTGCACCGCCAGCAACAGGCGCTCCTGCGGCAGCTGCTGCATCAGCTGCACGAAGCCCTGGCCTTCCACGGGGCCCAGCAGATTGGCCGTCGGCACGCGCGCATCGTTGAAGAACAGCTCCGAGGTGTCGGCCGCGTCGCGCCCGATCTTGTCGAGATTGCGCCCGCGCTCGAAACCTTCGAGGCCCTCGGTTTCGATCATGATGAGCGAAATGCCCTTGGCGCCTTGCGCCGGATCCGTCTTGGCGACGAGAACGATCAGGTTGGCGTTCTGCCCGTTGGTGATGAACGTCTTGGCGCCGTTGATGCGGTAATGGTTGCCGTCGCGCAGGGCGGTGGTTTTCACGCCTTGCAGATCGGATCCAGTTCCCGGCTCGGTCATGGCGATGGCGGTGATGATCTCGCCGGTCGCCATCTTCGGCAGCCATTTCTGCTTCTGTTCGTGCGAACCATAGGTTTCGATATAGGGCGCGACGATCGCGTTATGCAGCGTCACGTCCCAGCCCTCGATGCCGCGATGGCCCAGCGCGTCCATCAGCACCATTTCGTGGCGGAAATCTCCGCCCATGCCGCCATAGTCGCTGGCGGTGGAGAGTGCGAGCAGCCCCGCCTCGCCCGCTTTGCGCCAGAACGCGCGCGGCACGATGCCCTCGGCGCGCCAGCGGTTCACCTCCGCGGGGCCGGCATTGTCGTCGAGGAAGCGGCTGACGCCGCGCGCGAAGATCGTCAGCTCTTCGTCTTCCATGTACGGCGGCGTCGCGACATTGAGCACCGGCATTTCATCCTCCAGGGCGTGCGCGTGTTTCGCACGGCGCGCGCGAAAGGGAAAACACGTTGTAGTTTTGCAGGCCCGGCGCTACCGATGAAAAGCGCAGGCGCCGCAGAGCGCGGATGCGAAGCGGAGGAAGGCATGATCGCACAGAGGCTCGCGGCGGTGGTGACAGGCGGCGCCTCCGGGCTTGGCGCCGCGACAGTGCGGATGCTGGCAGCGGCCGGCGCAAAAGTCACGATTTTTGATCGCAATGCAGCGCTTGGCGAGGAATTGGCTTCCGCCGTCGGCGGCGCGTTCGCGGCGGTCGACGTGTGCGACGAAGCAGGGGTTTCCGCAGCGCTCGATAAGGCCGAAGGCCTGCACGGCAAGGCGCGCATTCTGGTGAATTGCGCCGGCGTCGGCCCGCCGGCCCGCGCGGTCAACCGCAACGGCGAAGCGCTGCCGCTGCAGGCTTTCCGCAGCGTCATCGAGATCAATCTGCTGGGCACATTCAATGTCGCCTCGAAATTCGCCGCCCGCCTCGTCGGCGCCGAACCGGCGGGGGAGGAGCGCGGCGTGATCATCAACACCGCCAGCATCGCCGCGTTCGACGGCCAGATCGGCCAGCCCGCTTACGCCGCATCGAAAGCCGGCATCGTGGGCATGACCCTGCCGCTGGCGCGCGAGTTTGCGCAGCTGGGCGTGCGCGTCGTCACCATTGCGCCGGGGATTTTTCTCACTCCCTTGCTCGCCACCCTGCCGGAGGACGTGCAGCGTTCGCTCGGCCAGCAGGTTCCGTTCCCTAGCCGCCTGGGCCATCCCGATGAGTTTGCGGCGCTGGTGGGCGCCATCGTCGCCAACCCGATGCTGAACGGCGAAACAATCCGGCTCGACGGCGCGATCCGCATGGCGCCGCGCTAGCGGGCCCCAGCGATGGACATCGCCTCCTTGTTCAGCGTGCGCGGCCGCCGCGCTTTCGTCACGGGCGGATCGAGCGGCATCGGGCTGATGATCGCGGAAGGCCTGCTCGAAGCGGGAGCGGAGGTTTGGATTTGCGGGCGCAAGGCCGCCCCGTTGCGCGAAGCCGAAGCCATGCTTGCGCGCTTGGGCCCGTGCCGCGCAGTGGAAGCCGATCTCGCCACGGCGGAAGGCGTCGCGAAAGCGGCCGGGGCGATCGCTGCCGCCCAGGACAGCCTCGACATCCTGATCAACAACGCCGGCGCCGCCTGGGGCGCGCCGATCGACGCCTTCCCGCGCGCCGGCTTCGAGAAGGTGCTCGACACCAATCTTATCGGCCCGTTCGAGCTGTCGCAGAAAATGCTGCCGCTGCTGCGCCGCGCCGCGAGCGCGGAACACCCGGCGCGCATCATCAACATCGCCTCGATCGACGGGATGCGCCCGCCGGCGCGGCCTTCGTTTTCCTATTCCGCGAGCAAGGCCGGCCTCATCATGTTGACGCGGCATATGGCGAAATATCTCGCCGGCGATCACATCGCGGTCAACGCGATCGCGCCCGGCGTGTTCGAATCGAAGATGACGCGATTCATGTTCAATCCGGCCGATCCCGCACATGAACCGGCGCCGATTTCGCCGCTCACCGGGCGCACCGGCAGTCCGGAAGATATCGTTGGCGCCGTGCTTTATCTCGCCAGCCGCGCCGGCGCGCACGTTACGGGCGCGGTGATCCCCGTGGCCGGCGGCGACGCCACGATCGACGAGAGGAGCGCGGGCGCATGAGCGAAGAGGCGCTGCTGATCGCCCGTCCGCGCGATGGCCTCGCCGTGCTGACGATGAACCGCCCGGCGCGGCGCAATGCGCTCTCCGCCGCGCTGCGCCGCGCGCTGGTCGCGGCCTTCGCTGACTTGGCGGGTGAGGGCGTGCGCGTCGTCATCCTCACCGGTGCGGGCGATGCGTTCTGCGCCGGCCTCGATCTCAACGAATTGCGCGAGGACACCGCGATCCTGCGGTCGCTCGATGCGGAAAATCCGGTCGCCGCCGCGGCGGCCTTTCCCGGCGCGGTGATCGGCGCGATCAACGGCCCGGCGATGACCGGCGGGTTCGAACTCGCGCTCGCCTGCGACGTGCTGATCGCTAGCGAGAAGGCGGTGTTCGCAGATACGCATCTGCGCGTCGGCGTGATGCCGGGCTGGGGCCTGTCGCAGCGGCTGAGCCGGGTGGTCGGCATTTACCGCGCCAAGCAGCTTTCCTTCTCGGGCGCGTCGCTTCCCGCGCGCCAGGCGGCGGCATGGGGGCTCGTCGGCGAGGTGACGGCGGCGGAAGATCTGCTGCCAACGGCGCTAGCGCTGGGCGAGCGCATGCTCGCCGCGCCTGGCGGCGCGTTGCGCATGATGAAGCGCATGATCGACGAGGGCTACGCGCTCTCCTTCTCGGAGGGCATGGCGCTGGAAGCGCGCCTGGGCGGTCCGCACAACGCCGCCGTCACGCCCGAAGCCGTCGGCGCGCGCCGCGATGGGGTGCTCGAGCGCGGCCGGGCGGATGCGGGCGGGGGGAAGGAAGCGCGATGAGCTACGAACATCTTAACGTCGTGATCGACGGCGCGGTCGCGCGCGTCGCGCTCAATCGGCCTGAACGCATGAACGCGCTCAACCGCAAGCTGATCGACGAATTGCGCGAATTCTTCACCGATCTCTACTGGCGCCACGAAATCCGTGTCGTCACCTTGCGCGGCGCCGGCGCGAATTTCTGCGCCGGGCTCGATCTGAAGGAAACCAGCGGCCCGCCCGGCGCGGATGCGGCCGCCTCTCTCGTGCGCCAGCGCGAGATCAGCGAGATCGTCATCGCCATGCGCCGCTGCCCGCAGCCTATCGTCGCGATGGTCGAAGGCGCCGCGGCCGGCGGCGGGTTCGCGCTGGCGCTGGCGGCGGATATCCGCGTCGCCACGCCCTCGGCGCGGATGAACGCCGCTTTCATCCGCATCGGCCTCAGCGCCTGCGATATCGGCGTCAGCTATTTCCTGCCACGGATGATCGGCGCCGCGGCGGCTTCGCAATACATGCTGACCGGCCGCTTCCTCGATGCGCCGCGTGCGCACGCGCTGGGCCTCGTGGCGAGCATCGTTCCCTCGGATGCTCTCCACGGAGAGGCCGAAAGTTTTGTGCAGGACATGCTCAACGCCACGCCGCTGGGTCTGCGCCTGACCAAGGAGGCGCTGAACCTCGCGATCGACGCAGGCAGTTTGGAAGCGGTGATCGCCATGGAGGATCGCAATCAGATCCTGTGCGCGCAGGGGCCGGATTTCGCCGAAGGGATCGCCGCATTCCGCGAGAAGCGCGCGCCGCGCTATGGCGGGGGCGCGTGAAGGACAGCGAACTTTACGCCCTTGGCGGGATGACGAACAGCTCGAATGCGATGTTCGAGCGCCGCCGTCGCATCCTGCGCGAGGCGCGCCGCATTATCGCCGGCGAAGGGCTCGACGCGCTCAACATCCGCGATCTCTGCCGGCGCGCCGATGTGGCCACGCGTACGATCTACAACGCCTTCGGCAGCAAGGAGAACGTCGTCGCGCTAGCGATCCGCGACTATTTCGATTCCTTCCAGAACCGCCTCGTGTTCGAAACCGATCCCGCCTCGTTCGAGGGCGCCTACGAACACCTGATCACCACCACCTTGCGCAACCTCGAAATTCCCAATTTCCTGCGCGCGGTGGCGGCGCTTTATTTCTCGCCTACGATCCACGCCAACATCCGCGGGGTGCTGGTGGAGATCGCCGGACGCTCGGTGCGGCCGTGGATCGCGGCGATGAAGGCGCAGCGCCAGCTGGAGCGCGGCATCGATGTCGAGCGGCTGATCGTCGATCTTTCGCATGCGCAATACGCCATCGTGCACGAATGGGGGCTTGGCGCGCTCAGCGATAGCGAATTCGTGCGCCGCGCCGTGGGCGTGGTGCTGCTGCATCTGGCGGGCGCGCTGCGCGTCCCGGCGCGGGCGCAGGCGCGCGCCGCTTACGAGGATCTGCAGGAGAACGGCGCGCGCAGCCGCCGGCTTCTGGCGCTGGCGCGGCGGCGCATCGGGGCTGCGCGGCTCAGCCGCGAGAAGACGTTGCGGGCGGCGGTGTGAACTAGGCGCATCGCAGCAAACCTGATACGCGTTATAGAAAAAGCGGGAGGCGCGCGCGAATGGATTCGCTGCTCGATTTCACGGGAAAGAACGTGTTGGTCGTCGGCGGGTCGAGCGGCATCGGCAACGCGGCGGCGCAGGCGTTCCGCGCCCGCGGCGCGCAGGTTTACGTATGGGGAACCCGCGCAGCGCCGGGCGATTACGCCGAGGAGCCGGGCAGCGATCTCGCCGGGCTTTCCTACGCGCGGATGGACGTGGCGGATGCGGCTGCGATCGCGGCCTACGCGCCGCCGTTCGATCGCCTCGACGTGCTGGTGCTGAGCCAGGGAATTGCGCTCTACAAGCGCCAGGAATTCGAGATGGCGGGTTTCGCCAAGGTGATCGACGTGAACCTGTCGAGCCTGATGGCGTGCGCGATGAAATTCCACGCCATGCTGGCGGCCTCGCGCGGATCGCTCATCATCGTGTCGTCTTCCGCGGCGTTCCACGCCACGAAGGGCAATCCCGCCTACAACGCTTCGAAGGCCGGGGCGTACGGGCTGACGCGCACCTTGGCGCAGGCTTGGGCGGGCGAGGGCATCCGCGTCAACGGCATCGCGCCCGGCTACGTCGCCACCAAGCTCACCAAAGCCACCACCGATCACCCCCATCGCCTGAAGGCCGCGGTGGAGCAGATCCCGCTCGGCCGCTTCGGCGAAACCGAAGAGATGGCGACGATCGCCTTGTTCCTCGCCTCGCCGATGTCGAGTTACATGATCGGGCAGACGCTGCTGGCCGATGGCGGAATGCTGCTGTGACGGGGTCCGCGCAAGCCGTTGTCGCGCGCGAAGCCGTCGATCTCGAGCGCCTCGCCGCATGGATGGATGCGCAAGGCCTCGAGCGCGGCCCGATCGGGGAAACGCACCTGCTCACCGGCGGCACGCAAAACATCCTGCTGCTATTCACCCGCGGCGAGCGACGCTTCGTGCTGCGCCGGCCGCCGGCCAATCCGCGACCCGGCAACGATGTGACGATGGCGCGCGAGATGCGCGTGCTCGCCGCGCTCGCCGGTTCTGGGGTGCCGCATCCAGGCTTCATCGCGGGTTGCGAAACGCCGGACGTGCTGGGCGCTGCGTTTTTCCTGATGGAGCCGATCGACGGATTCAACCCAACAAACGGGCTGCCGGCGCTGCACGCGGGCGACGACGCCGTGCAGCATCGCATGGGCATGGCGCTCGTCGATGGCGCGGCCGCGCTCTCGCGCGTGGATTACATTGCTGCTGGTCTCGAAAGCTTCGGCAATCCGGAGAATTATCTCGGCCGCCAGGCCGCGCGCTGGCGCAAGCAGCTCGATGGGTACGCCGTGCATGACGGTTGGCCTGGACCCGATGGCCTGCCGCACGTGCG
This sequence comes from Hyphomonadaceae bacterium, assembly GCA_050246435.1. GTDB lineage: Bacteria > Pseudomonadota > Alphaproteobacteria > Caulobacterales > Aquidulcibacteraceae > JAKFWI01. The sequence continues at coordinate 24,307 of JBFWWB010000010.1, read as the reverse complement.
CGCGGTCGAGGCGTATTTGCACGCGAACGTCCCGGCGGCGTTCCGCCCCGGCGTGATGCACGGCGATTACCACATGGGCAACGTGCTCTACCGCAAGGACGGGCCGGAGCTGGCGGCTATCGTCGATTGGGAACTGGCGACGATCGGCGATCCGCTGATCGATCTGGCCTGGCTCGTCGCCACCTGGCGCGGCGCGGGCGGCCCTGATCTGCCGATACTGCGGGTCGAGCCGTGGCGCAATTTCCCGAGGGTGGAGGAATTGATCGCGGCGTATGCGCGCCAAAGCGATCGCGATCTCTCCGCGCTCGATTGGTACGTCGTGCTCGCTTGCTACAAGCTGGCGATCATCCTCGAAGGCACGTATGCGCGCGCTCATGCCGGCGCCGCGGCGATGGAGATGGGCCTCATGCTGCACGAGGCTTCGGTAAAAGCGCTGCAGCGCGCGATGCTGCGCATCGGATGAAGGGGAAGGGCGATGGATTTCGAACATGACGCCGCCACCAAGGAACGCATAGCGCGGCTCGAAACCTTCATGGCGCGCGAAATCCATCCGCGCGAGGAGGAGGCGCATGTTTGGTTCACCGATCCGGACAAACTCTGGAAGCCGTGGCCCGTCCTCGATGCGTTGAAGGCGAAAGCCAAGGCCGAGGGCCTGTGGAATCTATTCCTGCCGCATGAATACGGCGCCTTCAGCCCCGGTCTCACCAATCTGCAATATGCGCCGCTGGCCGAGGTGATGGGCCGCGTCGAGTGGGCCTCGGAAGTGTTCAATTGCTCTGCGCCCGACACGGGCAACATGGAGGTGTTGGCGAAATACGGATCGCCCGCGCAGCAGGAGCGCTGGCTGAAGCCGCTGCTCGCCGGGGAAATCCGCTCGGCCTATCTGATGACGGAAACGAATGTCGCCTCTTCGGATGCGACCAACCTCGAAACCTCAATTCAGCGCGATGGCGGCGATTACGTCATCAACGGCCTCAAATGGTGGATTTCCGGGATCATGGATCCCCGCTGCGCCGTGCTGCTGGTGATGGGCAAGACAGGTTTCAACGCGCCGCGTTACGCTCAGCATTCCACGATCATCGTGCCGCGCGAGACGCCCGGCGTGAAAATCCTGCGCCATCAGACGGTGCTGGGAAACAACCGCTCGCCTGGCGGCGAAGCGCAGGTGCTGCTGGAGAATGTGCGCGTGCCGGCGGAGAATCTCATTCTCGGCGAAGGGCGCGGGTTCGAGATCGCGCAGGGCCGCCTCGGGCCCGGGCGAATCCACCATTGCATGCGCTCCATCGGCCAGGCCCAGCGCGCGCTGGGCATCATGGCGCGGCGCGTGGAAAGCCGCGTGGCGTTCGGCAAGAAGCTCTCCGAGCAGGGCAGCATCCGCCAGGACGTCGCGCGCTCCTATCTCGAAATCGAGATGGCGCGCCTGCTGACGCTCAAGGCCGCCGATGCGATGGATCGCCGCGGCAACAAGGAAGCGCGCGATCTGATCGCGGCGATCAAGATCGTTGCCCCGCAGATGGCCCAGACCGTACTTGACCGCGCGATGCAGGCGCACGGCGGCATGGGCCTCTCCGCCGATACGCCGATCGCGCAATTCTTCGTGCTGAACCGCTTCCTGCGCCTGGCCGATGGGCCTGACGAAGTACACTTGGCCCAGCTCGGCAAGATGAAGATCGACGAATACAACCGCCAGGGCGCGGCGTGACGGCCGTGGCGCGCGGGCCGGCGTGCTGGCGCTCGACGCCGCCGCGCTGCGCCCGCGCGTGAGGGAAGCGAGAGCGCCAATATACAAGACATAAGGGTGGAACCACATGACGAGAACCGTGACGCCGCGGGGAACCTTCGCCGAGACTTACGCGGCTTTCGAGTGGCGGCTTCCCGAGCGCTACAATCTCGCGTGGGACGTTTGCGACCGCCACGCCGGCGATCCCGGCAAGGTGGCGCTCATCCACCAGGACGGCGCAGATGTCGTCACCTACACGTTCCAGCAGATACAGCGTCGGGCGAACCAGTTCGCCAACACGATGCAGGCGCTCGGCCTCGCGCAAGGCGATCGCGTGATGGTGTATCTGGCGCAGAATCCCGCCGCCGGCATCGCCCATGTCGGCGCCTGGAAGGCCGGCATGATCACGCTGCCCACCTCCGTACTGTTCGGCGTCGATGGTCTCGAATACCGGCTCAACCACAGCGGCGCGAAAGTGGTGATCACCGATAGCGCCAATTTGCCGAAAGTGATCGAAGCGCGCGCCACGGCGCCCGGCGTGCAGCATGTGATGGTGATCGACGGCCCCGGCGGCGAGGGCGGCGCGTTGCCTTTCTACGCCACGCTCGCGAAAGCATCCGACCAGTTCGAAACCCTGGCGCTGACGCCCGATGCGCCGGCGATGATCAACTACACCTCCGGCACCACGGGATGGCCGAAAGGCGCGCTGCAAGGCCATCGCACGATGATTGGCCACATGGCGGGCCTCGAGACGTTGAACGATTTCCTGCCGCAGGAGGGCGACCGCATCTGGTCTCCCGCGGATTGGGCGTGGCTCGCCGGGGTCGCCAACATCCTTATGGGCGGCTGGTTTCACGGCCTGCCAGTGCTGACGTTTCCGATGATCGGCTTCGATCCCGAACTGGCGATCAAGATGATGGGCCAGCACAAAGTGCGCAACGCGTTCCTCACGCCCACGATGCTGAAGCTGCTGCGCCCGCATCGCGCGCTGGCGCCTCAGTACGGCGTGCGCCTGCGCAGCATCATCTCCGGCAGCGAGGCGGTAGGCCGCGACCTGCTGGAGGAAATGAACGCGATGTTCGGCTTGTCGATCAACGAGGGCTTCGGGCAGACGGAGATGAACGCCACGCTCGGCAATTGCGCCAGCCTCGGACATTACCGCGTTGGTTCGCTCGGCACGCCGTTGCCCGGTCACGTCGCCGGGATCATGGACGACGCGGGGAACATGCTGCCGGACGGGCAGGTCGGCAATCTGGTGTTCCAGGCGCCCGATCCGGTGATGCTGCTGGAATATTGGCGCGATCCAGAAGCCACGGCGCGGAAATTCGTGAACGGCTGGCTCGTCACCGGCGATCTGGCCGAGCGCGACGAGGACGGTTTCTACTGGTTCCGCGGCCGCGCCGACGACGTGATCACCAGCGCGGGCTATCGCATCGGGCCGACCGAGATCGAAGACGCGATCCGCCGCCATCCCGCCGTCAGCATGGCCGCGGCCATTGGCGTGCCGGATGAAACGCGCACCGAAATCATCCGCGCTTATGTGATGTTGTTGCCGGGCCACGCGCCGAGCGATGCGCTCGCTGAGGAAATCCGCCTCTCGGTGCGCGATCGCCTCGCGCGACACGAATATCCGCGCGAGATACGCTTCGTGCAGGCGCTGCCGATGACGACGACGGGGAAAATTCTGCGCCGCAGCTTGCGCGACGAGGCGCGCGCGGAGCGCGAGGCGAAGAATTAGGGCATTCGCTCGGCCTCAGCGGAGGATGCCCGCCGCCGTTCACTCGTCGAGCAGCGCGCCGTAAAGCGCCTGCGCGCGCTCGATGCGCGCCTCGCGCAGATAATTCGGGAACATGCCCTGCGCCGGGCGCGCCTCTTTCAGCACCTCGCGCGCGACGGTCACCTTGTGCACCTCCGTCGGCCCGTCGGCGAGGCCGACATGGTAGGAGTTGACCAGGAAATCGGAGAACGGCGCCTCCGTCGACAGACCGAGCGCGCCGTGCAGGTGGAGCGCCGCGGCGGCCACGTCGTGCAGCACCTTCGGCATCGTCGCCTTCACGGCGGCCACGTGCTTGCGCACCGCTTTCCAATCGTGGTTCTGGTCTGCAAGCCAGGCCGCTTCCAGCACGAGCAGGCGGAACTGGCGCAGCTGCGTCCAGCAATCTGCGATCTTTTCCTGCACCATCTGCTTGTTGGCGAGAGGCTCGCCCTTCGTTTCCCGCGACACCACCCGCTCGCACATCATGTCGAAGCATTTCGTGGCCTCGGCCAGCGCGCGCATTGCGTGATGCATGCGCCCCCCGCCGAGGCGCGTCTGCGCCACCGCGAAGCCGTCGCCGCGGCCGCCCAGCATGTGATCCTTGGGCACGCGCACGTTCGTCCAGCGCAGATGGCCGTGCGTCGCCTCTGGCTCGCCGTGGAAGGTGTAGTTGCGCAGGATCTCGATGCCCGGCGTCTCCGCCGGCGCGATGAACATCGACATCCGCCGGTGGGGCGCCGCCTCCGGATCGGTCACCGCCATGATGATGTAGAAGGCCGCATAGCGCGCGTTCGAGGCGAACCATTTCTCGCCGTCGATCACCCAATGATCGCCGTCCTCCACGGCGCGGGTGCGCATCATCAGCGGATCGGCGCCGCCTTGCGGCTCGGTCATCGTAAAGCAGGAGACGATGTCGTTGTTGAGCAGGGGCTCCAGATACTTCTTCTTCTGCGCAGGCGTGCCGAAATGGGCGAGGATTTCGGAGTTTCCGGTGTCAGGCGCCTGTGCGCCGAATACGATCGGCCCGAAGCGCGAGCGGCCGAACTGCTCGTTCATCAGCGCGAGTTTGAGCTGCCCGTAGCCGCGCCCGCCGAGCTCCGGCCCCAGGTGGCAGGCCCACAGCCCGCGCTCTTTCACTTTCGCCTGCAGCGGGCGCACGAGCTTCTGGAAGCGCGGATCGTGGATGTTCCACTGGCTGCCCAGCAGCACGTCCAGCGGCTCCACTTCGTCGCGCACGAAGGCGTCGATCCAGTCCAGCTCCTTCTGGAATTCCGGATCCGTCTGGAAAGACCACATCGCGCGCTTCCTCTGCTGCTTGCGTGGCTTCAGTGTGCGCGTGCGGGCCCGCGCTGTCCAAACGTAGCCCGCGCGTTTCTTTGCGAAAAACCGTGATTTCCGTTAGAGCACCCGGCTTGGGCGGCGCTTTCGTCGCACGCCGGAAGCGGGAGGACGCGCGCATGAGCCTATTCGATCTCACCGGCAAGACGGCGCTGGTCACCGGCGGCTCGCGCGGCATCGGGCGGGCGATCGCTACGCGCATGGCCGAGCATGGCGCCAAGGTCGTCATCTGCGCGCGCGGCGCGGAGGCATGTGAAAGTGCGGCCGCCGCGATCAACGCGACGTATCAGGGCGCAGCGCTCGCCGTCCCGGCCGACATCACCGACAAGGCCGATCTCGCGCGTCTGGTGGAGCGCGCGCGCGCCGCGTTCGCCAAGATCGACGTGCTTGTGTGCAATGCCGGCGGCATGTTCGCGCGCGGGCCTTTGGCGCAGAATTCCGACGAGGACATCCAGAAGACCTGGACGCTCAACGTCATGGCCAATCACTGGCTGATCCAACTGGTTGCGCCGGAAATGCTGGAGCGGGGAAACGGCTCCATCATCCTGGTCTCTTCCGTCGCCGGCTTGCGCGGCAATCCGGTGGGCATGGCGACCTACGGCATGACGAAGGCGGCCGATCTGCAGATGACGCGCAGCCTCGCGGTCGAATTCGGGCCGCGGAACGTGCGCGTGAACTGCATCGTGCCCGGCCTCATCATCACCGAGATGACCGGGCGAAACGAGCAGCTGATCGCCGCCAACAACGCGCGCCGCCCGCTGGCGCATCTGGGCGAACCGGACGACTGCGCCGGCCCCGCCGTAATGCTGGCCTCGGACGCCGGGCGCTACATGACCGGCCAGGCTGTGATCGTGGACGGCGGCCTGTTGATGGCCTAGCCGCCGCCTCACGCACCAGCGGTGGATACTGATCGTCTGTAAATTGATCTCGATCAATTTGCCCGCACGAATGATGTTTGATACATCATGATGCATGCTCACACCTGCACAATTGCGCGCCGCGCGCGCCCTCCTCGGCATGGATCAGCGCACGCTGGCCGATCTGGCCGGCGTCTCGCTGCCCACCATTCAGCGGATGGAGGCGAGCGACGGGTACGTCCGCGGCGTCGTCGACACGCTGACGAAGGTGGTCGCGGCGCTTGAGCTGTCCGGGATCGAGCTGATCGGTGAGAACGCGGTCAGCGCCAGGGGCGGGCGGGGCGTGCGCCTGCGCGAGCCGGCGGGCTCGCCCCTTCTGCGCGGCGCGCCCGCACGGGCGGGGGAAGCCGCTTCCCGCCGCCGCCGGGCGAAGGCGCCCGCGTGACGCGATGAGCGTCTCCCAATCCGCAGCCGGGCCCGTGAAGGCCAAACGCGATTGGCGCCTCTTCGTGCCCAAGACATTCACCGTACTTGTCCAGGAGGGCTACCGCTTCGCCGATTTCCGCGCCGATGCGGTGGCCGGCCTTACGGTGGCGATCGTCGCGCTGCCGCTGGCGATGGCGATCGCCATCGCTTCGGGCGTCTCGCCGGACAAGGGCCTCATCACCGCCGTCGTCGCGGGCTTTCTGATCTCCGCCCTAGGCGGCTCGCGCTTCCAGATCGGCGGGCCGACGGGCGCCTTCATCGTCGTCGTCTACGCCACGATCCAGAAATACGGCTATGACGGCCTGCTGATCGCCACCGCCATGGCCGGGATCATGCTGATCGCGGCGGGCCTGCTGCGCTTCGGCGATTGGATCAAATACGTGCCCGAGCCGGTGGTCACCGGCTTCACCAGCGGCATCGCGGTGATCATCTTCACCAGTCAGCTAGGCGATCTGTTCGGCCTGCGCACCGGCCCTGCGCCGGCGGAGTTCCTGGGGAAGATCCGCGTCTACTGGGAAGCGCGCGAAAGCTTCGCCTGGACCACGGCAGCGCTCGCCGCGGGCGCGCTAGCGGTGATCGTGCTGTTGCGGAGATACGCGCCGAAAGCGCCGGGTTTCCTGGTCGCGGTGGCCGGGGCGGGCGCGGCTGCGGCCCTGCTCGGCCTGCCGGTGGAGACGATCGGCTCGCGGTTCGGCGGCGTGCCCGCGGCGTTCCCCGCACCGCACATCCCCACAGTCACGCTTGCGCGCCTGCAGGAGCTTTTCCAGCCGGCCTTCACCATTGCCTTCCTGGCCGGCGTGGAAAGCCTGCTGTCGGCGATGGTGGCCGATGGGATGACAGGGCGGCGGCACCGCTCCAATTGCGAATTGGTGGCCCAAGGCGTCGCCAATATCGGCTCGGCGCTGTTCGGCGGCATCTCCGCCACCGGCGCGGTCGCGCGCACGGCTACGAACGTGCGCTCTGGCGGGCGCACCCCGATCGCCGGCATGATGCACGCGCTGTTCATCCTCTTGAGCATGCTCGCGCTGGGACCGCTGATGGCCTACGCGCCGCTGGCCAGCCTTGGCGCGGTGCTCGTCGTTGTCGCCTGGAACATGAGCGAGCAGGAGCGTTTCCGCGCCCTGATGAGCGGGCCGATCGGCGATCGCATCGTGCTGCTGGCGACCTTCGGGCTGACGGTGCTCGTGGACCTCACGGTCGCGATCGAGGTCGGCATCGTGCTCGCCGCGGTGATCTTCATGCACCGCATGGCGGAAAGCACCGCAATCCAGAAGGGCGTGTCGCTGGTCGAGCGCGATCGCGACGATCTGAGCGACCCCGCGCGCCCGGCTTACCGCGCGCGGCGCGAGCTGCCCCACGGCGCGGAGGTGTTCGAATTGCGCGGGCCGCTGTTCTTCGGCGCGGCTAGCCGGCTGACCGACGCGTTCGAGGCCGCATTCCCACCGCCGCGCGTCTTCATCCTGCGTTTCGCCGCCGTGCCGATCGCGGACGCGTCCGGCGTCGGCGCGCTGGAGCGCTTCGTGAAGCGCTGCCAGCGCCACGACGTCACCGTGTTCCTCACCGAGATGAACGCCGCCTCGCGCGCCGTGCTCCTGCGCATGGGCGTGCTGAGTTTGGCGAACGTGCGCGAAGCCGCGACATACGAGGAAGCGGTCGCCGCCGCGGAGGTAGTGCTCGCGGCGGCGTAAGGCTGAGCGGCGCCCGCCGCGGGCGGGCGCCGGCCCTTGGCGTCAATCGTTCGTATTCTCGGCGTGCTTCAGCCCGTTCATGCGCGCGTTCCATTCGCGCCAGAACACGCGCATCTGCAGTTCGGAGAAGGGCGCGGTGTTGCCCTTCATGCTGCGCGAGATGTCGGACCACTCCACTTCCCTGTGCGTGGCGAAGCCCATCTGGCAGCCTTCGAGGCCTTCCACGTCGTCCGGCGTGGCGAACCCGCCCGGACCCTGGAAGCCCAGATACCAATCGAGCCGCGTCTTGCGCAGGCCGGGCGTGTCTTCCTTCGGCAGCGCCGCCCAGGCGTTGATTTCCATGTAATCCGGCGACGTCGGATAGAAGGTGCGGAACACGCGCCAGCCGTCGATGATCAACAGGTTCGGGAAGATCAGATAATTCCCCGCGCCGCCTTCGATCATCGTGGCCTTTTCCAGCCCGTTCCTGGCGATCAGCTGCTCGCGGAATTTCTCCATTTCGCCGCCGGAGAATTTATCGAGATAGCCGCGCTGGTTGCCGCCTCCGCCGATGCGCCGCGGCGTGCCGGATGGCATGCTTGTGGTCACATGGCCGTGGCCCAGCGGGTGGGGCTGCGGCGTCACCATGTTGGTGGCCCCGCTGCGCGACATCGGCGCTTGCCCGTCGCCCAATCCCACGTCCTTGATGAAGTGCGTGAAGAACCGTTCATGCGTGAACGCGCCGTGATACCCGTCCATGCTGTTTTCGACGAGCAGCTTCCAGTTGGCCCGCATCGAATATTTGAACTGGCCTTCGACGAATTCGACGTCGCCGATGTTCAGCGTGTTGTCGATGATGTCGATCGCTTCGCCCATGTAGGAATAGAAATCCTCCATTTCGGGATCGAAGCTGATGAAGATGCAACCGCGGTGATTGTGCATCCGCGGCACGGGCTCGAGGCCAAGCGCTTCGCGGTCGAACGCGTCGCTGTAGGCTTCCTCGCCCGGGATGCCCTTCAACTCCCCGCGCGTGTTGAAGATCCAGCCGTGGTAGAAGCAGCGGAACACCTCGGCGCCTTTGCCGCTGGCTTCGCGGCACACCAGGTTGCCGCGGTGGCGGCAGGTGTTCATCATCACGCGCACGTGGCCGTCGTCGCCCGTCGCCAGGATCAGCGGCCGGCCGGCGACCGAGCGCGTGACGAAATCGCCGGGGTTCGGGAATTCCGACGTGTGGCCCGCGAACAGCCAGCTTTTGTCGAAGATCATCCGCTTTTCCATTTCGAGGATGCCCGGATCCACGAACGCGCTGCGATGAATTCTGAAGAGGCCGGCTTCGCGGTCGTCAATGACGAGCCCGGCTGCGTTGCTGCCCTGCGGCATAAGTTTCTCCCTGCGATCGTCGGCGAAGGTGCGGCGCCGGCAGGGGAACGCCCCACAGGCCCTGCATCAGTTTGCTTTTACGATACGCGACTATAGCGCGTCGGCTTCGCCGCCGCACACGGAAAGTTGAGAAAACGCCGGTGTGTGGCTTCGCCCGCCGGCCCCGTGCGGCGTCCCGCCATGACGCCTGGATCACATTGTACTTTTCGCAATGCGCGCAGCCGCTTGGCCCGCCGCCGGCGCCCTATGCCGCCGATCAAAAGTTTTTGCGTATCAGTTCCATCTTGGGCTTACGGAACGTCCATGTTATACGCTGTTCATCGCAAAAATGCTTTTCGCAGGACGGCGGCGCCTGATGCGGCGCCGGCGCTTGGAGAAAAGTCGCCGCCACGCGCCGGCGGCCCGCACGGGGAGGGAAGCTTGCTGCATCAGTTGGCGGAAGCGCCGCTGCTTGCCTCGACGGGCCGGGGCGCTGTGAGCGAATATGCGAACCATCTGGAAAAAATCGCCGCCGCGTTCAACGATCACGCCGCGAGCCTCGGGCTCGGCGTGCGGCTCGATCCGGAATCCGCGATCGACGCAGCGTGCTGGGCGCCCTCCAGCCTGCTGCTAAGCGCCTTCGGGCCGGGCGTGATCGACGGCGTAGTCCAGCGCGGCCAGCTGCGCACGGCGCTCGATTGCGTGGCGAACATCCTGGCCGATCCAACGCGCCCGGGCCTCGTGCTGGGACCGCTGCAGTCCGGCAAGTCGGTGATGTCGATGGCGCTGCAGTTCGCCGGGCCGATCATCTACCTGCTCACCGGGCGGATTTTCTGCCCCATCCAACTGGTCACGCGCGAGACGCGTACGACCGACAGCATCCGCCGCGACCTGGCCCGCTTCATGGAGCTGTTCGGCGATCTGCGCCTGGTGGCCGAGCCGGGCGCGCCGCGCCACCGCCTCGCCGCGGAGTTCGAGCGCGCGCCCAGCATCGCCAGCTACCGCCGTTACGTGCTGAACGGGCGTCTGCCGGACGTGTTCGTCGGCCAGGACGAGTTCGTGCGCCGCGCCCGGCGCGGGACGCCGGCGTTCGCGCGCGTGGCGCAGCTCTGCACGCAGGCCTCCGCGCTCGACTGGTCGCCGCTGCTGATCCTCGATGAGCCGGAATTCAAAACGGTCGAAGCGCGCGCGACGCCGCGCCGGCCGGAATTCCTCGAACAGGTGATCGAAGGCGTCCGTGCGGCGTCGCCGGAGGATGCCCCGCTCGCGGCAACGTTCGTCGGCTTCACCTCAACGCCCTACGCCGAGCGCGATCCGCGCTGCTGGGTCGCCAAGCGCTATCTCTCCACGCCTTATATCGGCTTCAGCGCGATGAGCGACGCGCTGGTGCAGGATGGCGCCGATGTGCGCCCGCCGCGGATGTTGAGCTTCGCGCAGATCGCCGCCGCGCACGACGCGCCTTTCTTCAACCATGTCGATCTGTCGGCCTACGCCGCACCGGCGGCGGCCTATGCGCGCTACGCCCGCAAGCGCCGGCGCACCTTGGATCAGGGCGTCTATCGCGCCCAGGCCGAAGATGCGCTGCGCGAGGTCATTCACGGCCTCGCCGAAGCGCCGAGCCAGACGCCCATCGGCGTATGCGTGCGCTTCTTCAAGAACCACAAGCGTTCGCTGGAGCTGCTGGCGCGACTTGAGCTCGATCCGCAGAAGATCGAGTTCGTCTCGTGGGACGATTCCGGCGCGCCGGAGCGCAGCCTGCACCGCGCCATCGAGGCGCGCCGCCGCCGCGATCTGCCGTTTCTCATCCTGCTTTCGGATGAGGCGCGCATGAAGGGCGAATTCCCGCGGCAGATCGAATGGTTCCTGGATTTCTCCAAGGCGCCGAGCGTCGCGGAATTGCTGCAAGGGCCGCTCGGCGGCGCCTGCGGCTGCAACCGGCGCGCTGTCGCCGTACTGCCCGACGCGAGCATCAAACTGGTGTGCGATTACATGGCCGGCGAAGCCGCGTCCGGCGCGCGCCGGCAGACCAGCCGCCACCGTCCCGGCGCGCCGACAAGCCTGCTGCGCCTCCATGCGGAGATTGACGATCCGGTCGTGCAGGCGTTTTTCGAGCGCCTCGATCATGAGGTGGTGGAGCCGCAGATCGGCAGCCATGTCGGCACGTTCCGGATCATCGGCGGCCATCGCCGCCGCATGGGGCCGATTCTGAGAATCGCCGAGGAAGTAGGGCTGTTCGCGCATCTGGAGACGCCGGAGGTGCGCGCGCGCCTGTTCCCGACGATGACCGAAGGCATGCGCATTGCGCGCGCCGGCGATGCGGCGGAGCGTCCTCGCGCGGGCGAGCCGCTGCGCTATCTGCTCGATTCACACGGCGATTGCCGCTTCTCGTTCCAGCGCGCCTGGGGCGGGCGCGGGGCGCACGGGCCGGGCCGCGCCGGCTACGGCGATCAGACCGTGATCGAGCGCACGCGCGATCGCCATCATCTCGAGCCGCAGATTCACGTTCTGAAGGTTGATCCCAACACGCTGGAGCCGATCAACGACGCGCATCTCGAGGGCGAGGCGAAGCGGCCCGGCCGGTGGGTCGCGACGATGGTGGTGCTGCCGCTGCAGCGCCCGGTGCGCGAGCTGCGCCTCAACTAACAGCGTACTGCGAATATCTAGAGTGTAGATGCGCCGCGTTGGCGAAACTCAGACGCATTACTCCTTGTGCTGATGTTTTTGCGCATCACGATAATTATTGCGCATCAGTTAAATGCGCAGAATGTACAATCAGGCGCGGCGCGCGAATTGACAGATTGTAACGGATGGCCGCAGTCTGGCCGGATAAGCGCGCCGCGACGGGGATGGCGCACAATCCGGAGGAAACGGGATGCGTCACTCACGCTTGCGCCTGCTTTTGTCTGCCGCCGTAACGAGCGTCGCCGGGGTTGCTGGCCTGTCGAGCGCGAACGCGCAATCTTCGTCCAATGAGATCGTCGTCACTGGATCGTTCATCGCGGGGACGTCGGAAACGGCGGCGCTGCCGGTCGAGGTGATCGGGGTCGACGAGCTGGAGCGCCGGGGCAATCCATCCGTACGCGAACTGATCAAGAATCTTTCCATCAGCAGCGGCGTGCAGGGCGATTCCGCGCAATACACCACGGGCACCACGCAGCCTGCTGGCACGGCCACCGTCAACTTGCGCAACCTCGGGCCGGAACGCGGCCTCGTGCTGATGAACGGCAAGCGCATGGTGAACCTGCCGCGGCCCAACGCCCCGGTGGACATCAACCAGATCCCGCAAATGGCCATCGGCCGCATCGAGGTGTTGAAGGACGGCGCCGCGGCCACCTACGGGTCGGATGCGATCGCGGGCGTCATCAACTTCATCACGCGGAAGAATTTCGACGGCCTGCAGCTGAGCGGCGCGGTGCGCCATGTGCCGGATGCGGAAAGCCCCGACTACGAAGCCGGCGTCCTCTGGGGCGCCACGGGCGACAACGGCAACGTGCTGCTGAGCGCCGGCTACCAGACACGCGGCGGCCTGCGCACGTTCGAGCGCGATTGGAACCTGCGGTCCTACACGGAAAATCCGGATTCCGGCTATTCCTTCACCAACAACCCGACGTCGTTCCAGCCGATCGTTGGCGGCACGCTCAGCGCGCCGACTGCGGCCAATCCGGTCGGCGCGATCACCGGCGCGACGATCGCTTCGCAAATCCGCGATCCGGGCTGCGCTACGGTCGGCGCGGTCGCCGGCTTCGTCGGCGGCAACCAGGTGTGCTTGGCGCGCTTGGCGGGCATCGCCGGCTACCTCGTCGAGCCGCAACAGCGCCTGCAGCTGTTCGGCGAAGCGAATTTCGATGTCACCGAGAAGCTGAAGTTCCACGCCGAGGCGCTCTACGCGGAATCCTTCGCGGAAACGCAAACGTCGCCGAGTTTCCCCAGCACGCTGGGCACGCCCACCAGCACGACGTCGCCGTTCGCGGGCTTCTACTATGCCCCGGCGAACAACCCCGGCCTCGCGCTGTTGATGTCGCAATTCCCGGCGGCTTTCCCGGCCGGCGTTACGGGCGTGCGCTGGGCGCAAGGCCTCAACTTCCGTCCCATCGGTTTGGGCGGCCAGCCGCTCAACGCCTATGAGGGCCAAGGCACCTTCATCGACAACAAGAGCTACCGCGTCACGGGCGGCCTTTCCGGCTCGATCCTGAAGGATGCGGTGAACTGGGACTTCAGCACCACCTACCATGTCAGCACCATCAAATCGAAGGGGCGGGACTATCTGATCAGCCGCGCCGAACTGGCGCTGCGGGGCTTCGGCTCGCTCGCGGGCGATGCCGATGGCTGCACTGCGGCGGAAACGGCGAATTTCACCACCAACGCCGGCAACAATGCGATCGGCTGCTACTGGCTGAATCCGTTCTCGAACAGCTTCGCGGCGAACTCGAAGTTCTTTGCGCAGAACCCGGGTGCGGCGAACCCGCTGTTCAGCCCGTCGGTCGAGAACAACACCGACATGCTGCGCTGGATGTTCCAAACCAACGCGCAGAACTGGACGTCGCGCCTGTTCGTGAGCGATCTGATCTTCAACGGCGAGCTGCCGATTGAATTCTCCGGCGGCAAGGTCGGTTGGGCGGCTGGCGCGCAATACCGCCGCAACCTCTATCGCACCACGCAAGTCGGCTTCACCGATCTCACGGCCTATCCGTGCGTCGATACGCCGATCAACGGATCGAAGAGCTGCGCGGTGCCGGTTGGGCCGTTCTCACTGCAAGCAGCGAACTCGCCGGCGAACCTCGCCCAGGACGCCTACGCCGCGTTCGGCGAATTGAGCCTGCCGCTCACGGATGCGATCGGCGCGCACCTCGCCGGGCGCTTCGAGGACTACGGCAAGCAGGGCGGCAGCACCTTCAATCCGAAGTTCGACATTCGCTGGCAAGTGATGGACGCGTTGGCGCTGCGGGGTTCCGTGGGCACCACCTTCCGCGCGCCGCCGCTCACCCTGCTTGATCCGGCGCCGACGGTTTCGGGCGCGTTCCTGCTGAACGCGTTCCGCGCCCAATCGCTCGCTGGCAACCCGGATCTGAAGCCGGAAAAGGCGACGACCTACTCGCTCGGCGCGATCGTCAACGCCGGACCGTTCAAAGGCACGATCGATTACTGGAGCTTCGACTTCAAGGATCCCTTCGTCCCCGAGCCGGCGGCCACGTTCTTCAACGTCATGTTCCCGAACAGCACGAACGTGAACTGCGGCAACCCCGCCTTTGCGGACTTGCAGGCGCGCTTCGTGTTCCAGCCGGGCACGTGCGACATCAACAACGTGACGCAGATCAACCTGAGTTACATCAACCAGGGCGGCATCAAGACGGACGGCGTCGACGTGAGCGGAGAGTTCACGTTCGACGAAATCCTGAGCGGCCAGGTCCGTGTTGGCGCAACGGCGACCTACACCAACAAGTATCAGGTCGAAGCGCAGGTCATCCAGGGGCAAACGGTGGCCCCCGCCTTCGATGCCGCAGGCCTCTATAACTACACCACCGGCTACTACGCGCTGCCCAAGTGGAAGGGCAACGTGTATGGCGAATACGAGATCGGCCGTCACAACGTTCGCCTGCAGGTGAACTATGTCGACAGCTACCTCGACCAGCGGACGACGCCGTTCGCCGGCAACCTCGTCATCGGCAATGTCGCCACTGTCGGTGCGGCCACGACGATCCCGCGTCCGCTCGACGGCAAGACGGTCAAGTCTTACGTCACGGCCGACGTCAACTACCGCGCGACCCTGCCGGGCGATGCGATGGTGGCGGTCGCCATCGGCAACATCCTGAACCAGGATCCGCCGCTGGCCCGCATGGAGCTGAACTATGACGGCCAGCAGGCGAGCGCGCTGGGCCGTACGTTCAAGGTCACCGTGTCGAAGACGTTCTAAGTCTGAACCGCAACGCGAACGGGCGGGCGCAGGGCAACCTGCGCCCGCTTCGCGTTTGAGGGCTAAAGCGCTTCGGGCAGGCCGCGCAGCAGCGCGCCGAACAGATTGGTGTGGTCGTCGGTCCAGACGTAGCGCCGATCGACGTCCAGTACGCCCCAGCCCGCCGCGCCCGTGAAGCGCGCCAGCGCGGCGGGATCGCGCGCGAGCACAACCGCATCGACGGATTCCACCATCGGCTCGCCGTTGCGCTGGAAGCGCTGCAGCTTCGCCGCGGCGCCAGCCGCCTGCGCGGTGGCCAGCACCGGGCGGATCAGGTCGAGATGCCGGTTGGAAAGGTGCATCACCACTACGCCGCCGGGCGCGGTGTGATCCAGATAGAGACGGATCGCTTCCAAGGTCAGCAGGTGCGCGGGGATGCTGTCAGAGGAGAACGCGTCCACCAGCAGCAGATCGTAGAGACCGGGAGGATCGCGCGCGAGGCTGAGGCGCGCATCGCCCAGCACCGAGTCCACGTGGCCCTTCGCACAGCCGTTGATGTAGGTGAAGCGGCGCGGATCGCCCGCCATGCGCACGACGAGCGGATCGATCTCGTAGAAGCGCAAACGGTCCCCTGGGCGCACATCCGCCGCCACCGCGCCGGAGCCCATGCCGATCGCGCCGATGCGCAGCGCCGGCTTTTCCGCCTGCAGCGCAAGGAAGGCCTGTCCGATCGGCGTGGCGCGCGCGTAATAGGTGAGCGGCGTGCAGCGATGCGCCGGGGCCTCGGCCTGCGCGCCGTGCATCGTGGTGCCGTGCGCCATGATCGTCACCGGGCCGAGGCGGGTGGCCTCCTCACGGATGAGGCGCAGCACGCCGAAGAAACTGCGCTCGCTCAGGAACGCTTTCTCCTTCTTGTCGGCGGCGATCGCGGTGGCGGCCAGCGTCACCGCGATCAGCGCGCAGAAGAGCGGCGCGCGGTTGCGCAGCATGAAGGCCGAGATCAGCACCGCGCCGATGGCGATCTTGCCGAACAGATCGAACTCGCCGAACTGCGCGAACGCCAGCGCTGCGATGCCGGCCATTGCGCCATAGATGCAATGCACCCGCTCGCGCGTGGTCAGCGCGCCTTCGCCCCATGGCCGCACCAACGCGGCGAGCGCCAGCGCCAGGGGATATTCCAACACGGCGTTGAAGATCGCCGGGGCGATCAGCGCGTTGAACATGCCGCCCAGCAGCCCGCCGATCGACATGAACAGGTAGAATTCGGTAAGCCGGTCTTCGCCGGGCCGCCGCGCCGCCAGCGCCTGATGGCAAACCAGTGCAGCGAAGAAGAATCCCAGCAGATGCAACGCCATCTGCAGCGGGAAGAAGATCAGCGGCATCTGGATGGTGAAAGCGCACGCCGCGAGCAGCGCCGCCTGCGGCGCCATCGCGGCCTCGCGCGGGATCCACGGGCGCGTCTGGAAGGCGACGATGAAGGTGGCGAGATAAAGCGCCAGCGGCGCGATCCACAGGAACGGCGCGGAAGCGACGTCGGTGCTGATATAAGTGGTGACGCCCGTCATCAGGCTCGATGGAATGGCGGCCAGCGCCATCCACATCGCGCGTTCGCGCCACGGCGTATGCGCCGCCTGTTCCGCCGCCGCTGCGCGCCGGGGAAGGGCCGCGAAGGCGCCGGCGCCCACGCCCGCCGCCGCCAGCGCCAACGCGAACAGTGCGAACCCCGCGCTCCAGGCGAGGCGTTGCGCATCGAGGCGCAGCAGCGGCTCCACTACGGTGGGATAGGCGAGCAACGCCAGCAGGCTGCCCAGATTGCTCGCCGCGTAGAGCACGTACGGATTGGCGCGTGGGCCCGTTTCGTCGGCGCGCACGCGCGTATACCAGGCCTGGATCAGCGGCGCCGTCGCGGAGAGCGCGAAGAAGGGCAGCCCCAAGGATGCGCCCAGCACGCCCAGCAGCCACGGGATCGGATGCGCCGCTGGCGGCGGACCGAACAGATCGGAGACGCGCAGCGGCAGGAACAGCGCCGCGATCGCCAGCAAGGCTGCATGCGCGAAGGCCTGCGCGCGCGGGGAAAGCCGCTGTAGCAGGTGCGCATAGGCATAGCCCGCCAACAGCATTGCCTGAAAGAAAACCAGGCAGGTGTTCCACACCGCCGGCGAGCCGCCCAGCATGGGCAGCACCAGGCGCGTGATCATCGGCTCGACGAGGAACACCAGCGCGGCGCTGGCGAAGGCCGCGCCGCCGAACACGGCGGGCGCAAGCGCTACGAACTTCGCGCGAAGCGGCGAAACCGTCGCTGAACCGGAAACATCAGCCATGGGGCGCATCCGTATGGGAAGCCGCCCTTATCACGCATCGCGCGTTAAAAATTCCCCGGCGCGCGCTCAACACTGCGTTAAGGCGCGCGCTGGCGGCTTGCTCACAGCAGCAATTGATCGTCCGTCCAGCTCATCGGGCCTGGGCCGATCGTGCGCATGCGCTCCTCCGCGGTGGAGCGGCCCGTCACCAGCGAAGGCGTCTCCAGTCGGAAGGAATTGTAGGTTCGCGTGCCGGTGCCCCAGCCCATGCCTTCCTTTTGCGCGCGCACCATGCGTTCGCGCTCCTCTTCGAGTTCGGGTTCGGTCAGGTGAAACACGCGCCGCTTCGATTCGCACGAGATGGGCGAGGAAACCTCCAGGAACACTTTGCGGCGCAGGCGCGAATATTCGTCGAGAACCCTGTCGTCCATTTCGCCTTTGGCGGTCGCCGCCAGGGCGTCGATCAGGCAGAAGGCGTCGAACATGCCGCCCACCAGGCCGAAACCGCTCGTCGGGTTCGTCACGTGCGCGGAATCTCCCGCCAGCACGACGCGCCCAACGCGCATCTTTTCGACGCAGCGCTGATGCATGCTGTAGGGCGAATAGATTTCGAGCTTGGCGCCTTCGCCTTCGTTCGGCAGCACGCGGCGATAATATTCGAGCACGCGGTCGCGCACGCCCTGCACGGGCAGGTTCGCATCCTCATGGAACGTCACGCGCCAGAGGCCGTCGCGCGTCAGCCGCGCGATGATCGCGCCGAATTGATTGTCGATGATCGAATTGCCGCGCGAATGCCAGCCGTGCGCTTCGAAATTGAACCGCACATTGGTGGCGACGAAGCGATCCGGCCAAGTGTAGCCGATCAATTCCTGGCCGATGCCCTTGCGCACGCCGCTGCGCCCGCCGTCCGCGCCGACGACCCATTTCGCCTTGATCGTCAGCGGGCCCTCCTGGGATTCCGCATCCACCACGACGTAATCGTCAAATTGCTTGAGTGCGGTGAAGCGGGTGCCCCATTCGCAGGTGATCTGGGGATAGCGCGCCATGTGCTCGAGCACGACTTCCGTCAGCTCGTTGATCGCCAGGGTGAGCTGATAGGGATGATCGAGGCCCTCCGGAAACGCCGATTTGGCGACGAACGCCTCGCCGGTCTTGTAGAAGCGCGAGCAATTCTCGTTGCTGAGAAACCCGGCCTTCGCGAAATCGTCGAACAGATCCAGCAGCATCAGCCCGTCGAGCGCCTGGCGGTTGTAGCCCATCGCCCGCGGCGAGGCCAAAACGCCCTGTTCGGCTTCGATGATCCGCACCTGCAGGCCGTGGCGCGCCAGACCGATCGCTGTGATGAGGCCCACGGGGCCGCCGCCGACGATCAGCACGTCTTCCATGTTTTCCTCCAGCCGGCCGCCGGGCGGTCTGCGCCGCCGCCTGCTTACGCTAGCGTGTACGCTAGGGCGCGCTCTGGGCGATAGGAAAGTGCAATTCTTGGAAGTTTGGATTGCCGATGGCGCAAATCCGCAGGGGCTCAGGGTTGCGGCTGGCCCGGCCCCGGCGTCTTGAGCCCACCGTCCACGAGCGCCGCCCACGCTTCCTCCGCCGTTTCGGCGTAGCGGAAGAGGGCGGCGTCCTCAGGCGCGATCATGCCGTGCTCGGCGAGGTGGGCGAAATTGATCGCGCCGCTCCAGTAGGCGCGGTCGAACAGCACGATCGGGATGGCGGCCATCTTGCCGGTCTGGCGCAGGGTGAGGATTTCGAACAATTCGTCGAACGTGCCGAACCCACCGGGGAAGATCACCAGTGCGGCCGCGCGCATCGCCAGATGCATCTTGCGCATCGCGAAATAGTGGAAGCGGAAGGTCAGCGCCGGCGTCGAATAGGCGTTGGGCGCCTGCTCGTGGGGAAGGCTGATGTTGAAGCCGATGGAGGGCGCGCCGGCATCGAGGGCGCCGCGGTTGGCCGCCTCCATGATTCCGGGCCCGCCGCCGGTGGCGATGACGTTCTCGCGGGGACCGCGATGGGCGAGGATGGCGCCGCCGCGCTCGGAAGCGATACGGCCGAACGCGCGCGCATTCTCATACCAGAAAGGCTGACGGCCCGCGCCGTCTTCGCGGATGCGCGCCCCGCCGAACACCACGATGGCCGAAGCCACGGCCCAGTTGCGCAGCGCCTCCTCGGCCTTGGCGTATTCCAGCAGGAAACGCACGCCGCGCATGCTGTCGCCGAGCAGGAAGTCCTGATCGAGGGCGGCGAGGCGGTAGGCTGGCGCGTTGATCTGATCGAGGTTGGAAAGGTTCGCTTCGCTCATGACGGCCTGCCTGCTGGAGAGCGCGCTTTTCAGCGCGCCCCGCACGGCAGGGTCAAGGGGCGCCGCGCCGCGGCGCGCGGATCAGTCGTCCCAGTTTTCGGCGTGCCGCCCCGTGGTGAGCCGGGCCTGCCATTCGCGCCAGAACACGCGCATCTGCAGCTCGCTGGGGCCGCCGTTCATCATCCCGTTCATCCGCCGCGAGATGTCCGACCACTCCACTTCCTTGTGCGTGGCGAAGCCCATCTGGCAGCCTTCAAGGCCCTCCACGTCGTCCGGGGTGGCGAAGCCGCCCGGGCCCTGGAAGCCTAGATACCAATCGAGGCGCGCCTTGCGCAGCGCGGGCGTGTCTTCCTTCGGCAGGCACGCCCAGCCGTTGATCTCCATATAATCCGTGCTCGTTGGATAGAAGGTGCGGAACACCCACCAGCCGGGAATGATGAGCAAGTTGGGGAAGATCAGATAATTGCCGGCGCCGCCTTCGATCTTGTGGGCCTTCTCCGCGCCCTCGCGCGCGACCAGCGCGGCGCGGAACGCTTCCAGTTCGCCCGGCGCGTGCTTGGCGAGATAGGCGCTGTTGGAATGCAGCGGCCGCGTCGAGGACGGATAGGAACTCGTTACATGCCCGTTGCCGAGCGGCGTGGCCTGCGGCGAGGGCGTATTATAGCGCGAAGCGGATGAGCCGCCCTGCAGCCCCATATCCGGCATGAACATCGTGAAGAAGCGTTCATGCGTGAAGGCGGCGTGGTAGCCGTCCATGCTGTTTTCGACGAGCAGCTTCCAGTTCGCCCGCATCGAATATTTGAACTGGCCCTGGACGAATTCCATGTCCGCCCCGAGATCGAGCGTGTTGTCCAGCACGGCGATCGCATCGGCCATGTATTCGTAGAAATCCTCCATGTCCGGGTCGTAGGAGATGAAGATCAGCCCGCGGTGGTTGTGCATCCGCGGCACCGGCTCGAGGCCCAAAGCTTCACGGTCGAACGCGTCGCTGTAGGCTTCCTCGCCCGGGATGCCCTTGAGCTCGCCGCGCGTGTTGAAAATCCAGCCGTGATAAAAACAGCGGAACACCTCCGCACCGGAGCCTTTGGCTTCGCGGCACACAAGGTTGCCGCGGTGGCGGCAGGTGTTCATCATCACGCGGACCTGGCCATCGTCGCCCGTGGCGAGGATCAGCGGCCGGCCCGCCACGGTGCGGGTGACGAAATCGCCGGGGTTCGGGAATTCCGACGTGTGGCCCGCGAACAGCCAGCTTTTGTCGAAGATGCGTTCGCGCTCCAGGCGCAGGATTTCCTGATCGACGAAGGCGCGGCGGTTGACGCGGAAGATGCCGGTTTCGCGCTCGTCAAGGATAAGAGGGGTGTTCGCTTGCATCGCGGGTTTCCTCCCAGCGTTTATGCCTGGAATAATGCCACGAACGCGCCAGGCGCGAAAGCGCCGAGCGCGCCGGCCCGCCGCCCGTCAGCGCTCAAGTTGACAGCCCCTGTGCCATAAGCGACGAAGCAGCAACGCGCACGTCCTCGGACGCGCGGCGACAAATGGGGAGATCGCCATGCCGGCCAAGAAAGAAGCCTTCCATTTCGACGACGTGCTCAAGCACGGCCCCCATGTGCCGCACGGGCTGCGCTATGGCGGCTTGATTTATTTCAGCGCCATCCGCCCGCCGCGCCCGGACGGCACCTTGCGCGCCACGCCGGAAGAGCAGGCCGAAGACTTGTTCGAGAATCTGCGCATCCTGATGGAGAAGGTCGGCGGCACGCTGGATGACGTGCTGCACGTGCAAGTGTTCTGCGGCGAGCCGTCTTACGTCATGCCGATGAACCAGGTTTGGTACAAACTCTTCCCGATGGATAAGAACCCCGCCGCCCGGCAGGTCATTCAGGCCGGCGCCCATGGCGGCGCCACGAAAGAGATGTACTCGATCAACGTGACGGCGCGCGATCCGAAAGCGGGATGAAGACGGGCCGTCTGACCGTTCAAGACCCCCCGTGAGGCTGCGCCGCCGATGGCGGGCGCACCCGGCGGCATGATCGCGCCGGCTCTGATCTATGTGGCGCTCAATGCACATGAGGGCGCGAGGAGGACGCGGCGAAGCGCGCGGCGTTCTCCCGCGGCCACCCGCGTGACCTTTGCGGATGACAACAGAGATGCTTAGCCCATGCCCGGCGGCATTTTGTCGAACACCGGAAGGTCAGTCCCCGGTTGGTCCCAACTTGCCGCCTGCGACGCATAGACGTGCATTTGCGGTTTGAATGTCTCCAGGTCGTCGAGGCTTGAAGCGCGCAGAAACATCATGCCGGGCATCGACGGATTGGTGGAGAATATTGCCGCCCCGCAGGTCGGGCAAAAATGGCGCGACACCATGTTCCCGCTATCTGCAGCGCGTGCGTAGGCTGTCAACGGTCCGGTAAGCGTGACGGACGCCTCCGGGACCACCATGTGCGAACAATGCCCGCTGCCGCTGGAGCGGCGGCAATCCTCGCAATGACAATGCCCGGCCATAATCGGCTCGGCCGTGCAGGCGTAGCGCACAGCGCCACATAAACAGCCGCCAGTGAACTCGTTCATCTCTATCTCCCTCTAATCCGCGTCGGTTTTCTCGATTGCAAGCGATAGTCGTCCGCACTCGTTCACTGACCTTGTACGTCAGAACGGAAAGCAGAGCGGTATCACGATAATGCCCACAAGCGCGGTGATTAGATTAAGGGGCAAACCTATGCGGACGAAGTCCATGTAGGAATAGCCGCCGAGTTCGTAGGCGAGAATGTTCGTTTGATACCCGAAGGGCGTAGCGAATGCCGCGCTCCCCGCCATCATCACCGTTACGACAAAAGGGCGGGCATCGACACCGAGGGCCTCACCCAGGGCCACAGCGATAGGGGTGAGGAGGACGGCCACCGCGGCATTGGATAGAAACTCGGTCAGCAAGAGCGTAGCGCCGTAGAGAAGCGCCATGGCCAAAATCGGCGGAACGCCGCCCTTGGCGAGATCGGCCAATGTGCGGGCGACTGTGCTGGCGAGACCGGAGAGCTCGAGAGCGAGCCCGACGACGACCATGCCCGCGATGAGCAAGAGTATCTGCGGGCGCAGGCCGCGATACGCTTCGTCCGGCGTGATGACTCCAAACAGGATAAGGGCGACAGCGCCGGCAAATGCCAGCGCCGCGATGGGCGCTACGCCCAAGGTCGCGCCAAACATGACGAGCAGGAAAATGGCGACGGCGGCGAGGCCGCGGCGCACATCGAGCGTCGGATGCTCGTCGCCAAAGACGAGTGGGTCTCCCACAGAATCGGTCGCGCGTCGCGAGTCCCGCAGCCCTTCATGAATGCCGGCCTCGAGCTCGCTCGTCTCACTCGGTAACAGGCGGGCGCCGAAAAATAACAGAAAGAGCGCTCCAGCGGCTGCAATGGCGAGGCCCACGGGCGCGATCTCGAAAAGCGTAAAAGCCGGTTGCCCCGCGTTTCGCGCCATGTCGTTGACAAGCAGGTTTGTGGAAGTCCCGATCAGCGTGCATCCGCCGCCCAGAATGGTCATATAGGAGAGCGGTATCAAATATCGCTTCGGCGAGACTCTGAGCGTAGCCGACACGTCTTTGACGACCGGCGCGGCCATAACGACAATCGGCGTGTTGTTAAGAAAAGCGGAGAGCGCGCCGCACAGGATGAGGATTAGCCACAACCCTAGTGTGCCAAGACGTTCGCAGAAGCGCACAGCGCCGCGAATGAGCGCGCCCAGTACGCCGGATATTTCGAGTGCATGTGCGATGACGAAGAGTGAGGCGAGTGCGATCAGCGCCGGGCTCGCGAAAGCTGACTGCGCCTCCACCGGCCGCACCACGCCGAGAAGCAGGAGCGTTGCGGCGCCGCATAGGGCGACGATGTCGGAGCGGGACTTGCCCCAGATGAGCGCGGCGACTACGGCGAGAAGCACGCTTAGCGCAGCGATTTGATCGAATGTCACCGGCAGACCCTAGAGAGCAGGTGGAGAGTCGCCTAGAGTGGGGCATGCATCGTGCGGGCATGTTTGCAAGTCTTTTGGCGGCGGCGCTCGTCGCCTGCGACCGGGCGCCTGCACCGCCCGAAATGCTTCCGCCGTCCGAGACTTCGGCGTTGCCTCCCCCTGCGCTACGTGTGGGAGAGGCGCCGCTCAACAGGCGCAGCTTGCTTTCAACGCTTGACGACGTGACATCTGCCTATGTTGCAGGGCAGCCCTATCCGGAAAGCGCCGCACAGCTCGCCAATGCTCGATTTTCGGTCCGGATGCCGTTCGCATGCGCAGGCGATAGCGCACCGAGCGCGGTCTCCGTCAATGACGACAAAGCCCGCAACGCATTGAGGGTCTCCGTTTCACCGGTTCAGTTCGAACCGAAGGATGCGCTCTGGTCATTGCTCCTGGACAAAGAGCAAATCGAACATGCCGAGGGATTTTGGCTGGAAAGGCCATGGCTTCGATCCAGCGATTGCCCTGTTCTTCCTTCCATAGGAGACGGCAAGGAGCGGACATTTGCGATAGTGCAGGCATACACTTCAGGCGGCTCTCGCGTCTTGCGAGGCGGTCAGCGTGGATTTGAAGCGGTGCGAAAGAACAGCGACGCGATGCGTCGCGATGGCGCCGGCGTTCGCCTGCTTCTTGAGG
>JBFWWB010000009.1:0-38623 GCA_050246435.1 Hyphomonadaceae bacterium | reverse complement strand
CGATTCCGAACGCGCCGGGGCGGGCGGAGCCGCCGCAGGCGAAGTGAAAGCGGCTTCCGCCGCCGGCGCACGCGGCGCGGAGGGCCCGGAATAGCCGTCCGCGGCGCGCCGGGCATGGGGCACCACGGTGTTCTGCGTGACGACGGCTTCGTCGTCGATCCCGGTGGCGACCACGGAGACGCGCATCGAGCCTTCCATCGTCTCGTCGAAAGTGGAGCCCAGGATGATGTTGGCCTGCGGATCCACCTCGGCGCGAATTTCGTTGGCCGCGGCGTCCACCTCGTAGAGGGTCATGTCGAGGCCGCCGGTGATGTTGATCAACACGCCCTTGGCGCCCTTCATCGAGATGATGTCGAGCAAGGGATTGGTGATCGCGCCGTGCGCGGCCTCGATCGCCCGATTGGGGCCAGAGGCTTCGCCGGTGCCCATCATCGCGGTGCCCATCTCGGCCATCACGGTGCGGACGTCGGCAAAATCGAGATTGATGAGGCCCGGCATCACCATCAGATCGGTGACCCCGCGTACGCCCGAATAGAGCACCTGATCGGCCAGCTGGAACGCTTCGGAGAAGGTCGTCCGGTCGTTCGCGATGCGGAACAGGTTCTGGTTGGGGATGACGATCAGCGTATCGACGTGCTTGCGCAGCTCCTGCACGCCGGCCTCGGCCAGCTGCATGCGGCGCTGGCCTTCGAAGTGAAAGGGCTTGGTGACGACGGCGACCGTGAGGATGCCGCGTTCGCGCGCGGTGCGCGCGATCACCGGCGCCGCCCCCGTGCCGGTGCCCCCGCCCATGCCGGCGGCGACGAACACCATGTGCGCGCCATCGAGGAATTCCGCGATCTCGAGCGCGCTTTCCTGAGCCGCGGCCTGGCCGACCTCCGGGCGCGCGCCGGCGCCGAGGCCTTCGGTGATCGTGGCGCCGAGCTGGATGCGGTTTTCCGTGCGCGCGCGGATCAGCGCCTGCGCATCGGTGTTGGCGACGACAAATTCCACGCCCTGCAGGCGCGCGTCGATCATGTTGTTGATGGCGTTGCCGCCCGCGCCGCCGACGCCGAACACGACGATGCGCGGCTTCAGTTCGTGCAGTGTCCGCGCGTTCAAGTGAATCATAGACCGAATCCGTCCCGGCCCCCGACTCAATCTGGCCCAGGCCTGCGTCGTTTTCCAGGGTTTTGGGTTAATCCGCTGTTATGGCGCGCAGAGATCAGAAATTTTCCTTGAGCCAGCTCAGCGCTTTGCCCATTGCGCCGCCAATCGGACGCGCGAAGGCCCGCGCCGCGCGGGGTTGGGCGGCTCCCGCCGCTCCATCGAGGCCGCTCCAGGCTTCCGCAGGCGGCTCCGCCGCATAGCGCAGCAGGCCCGCCGCCGCCGCCAGCGATGCGGCCGCCGCGCCATCGTCCAGCGCGCCGAATCCCACAGGGCGTCCCGGGCGCACTGGGCGGTGCAGCACATGGCCCGCCAGATCGCGCAGGCCGGCCAACTGCGCGCCGCCGCCGCAGAGCGCCGCCCGCCAGGGTTGCGTCCCTTCCCAGGGCTTCACCGCCGCGAGCCGGGCGCGCACGCCGGCCATCATGGCTTCAAGCTGCGGCCCGATCGCCTCGACGATGGCGCCGCGCGCGATCGAGGCCGGTTCCAGGCGGCCGTCATCGCCCAAGCGCGGCGCTTCGACCGCCTCCTCCAGCCGGGAGGCCGCCAGATCGCCATGCAGCACCTTCACCCGCTCGGCCACGGCGAAACTCGCGGCCAGCCGGGCGGAGAGCGCCTGCGTCAGCCGTGCGCCGCCCATGGGCAGGCTTTCGGCCAGAACCAGCCCACCGCCGGCGAACGCCGCGATCCCGACATGGCCGGCCCCGAAATCCAGCACCACGCCGCCCATCGCCATTTCCTGCGGCGACAGCACCGCGAGCCCGGCCGCATAGGGCGCGGCCACCAGCCGGCTGACGCGGACGCCCGCCTCGGTGATGCATTCGCAGAGCGCGGCGGTGGCGGCGGCGGGCGCGGTGACCACGGTGGCCTCCACGCCCAGACGCTTGCCGATCATGCCGCGCGGATCGGGAATGAGGGGGCCGTCGTCCACCCGATAGCCCAGCGGCGCCGCATGCAACACCACGCGCCCCGGCCCCGGCGCTTCGGCCAGCGCCTGCGCGAGAGCCGCGCGTGCGGCCTTTGGGCCGATCGGCCCCGGCGGCAGCGGCGTCTGCGCGATGACGCGCTTGGAGGAGAGCCCGCCTCCGCCGTAGCCGGCGATCACAGCGGAGGCGGTGGTTCCGGCCATGCGCTCGGCCTGGTCCACCGCGATGCGGATGGCGCGCGCGCAGGCGTCGAAATCGAGGGGCGCGCCATCGGCCCCGGTCTGGGCGCGTTGCACGCCGACGCCCAGCACCTCGAGGCGGCCGTCTTCGCCCGCCCGCGCCATGAGGCAGGCGGCCTTGGAGAAACCGACGTCGAGGGCGGCGAGAATGGTTCCCGGCGCATGCGCGGCGCGCGTATCCAGCACGGTCATCGGATCAGGCGCCCGCGAGGTCGCGCGGAGCGACGATCACCCGGCCGGGCGTGCGCATGTCGATCCGCGCCAGCGGCCGATCCAGAATCTGATGGCGCGCCTGCAGCAGGCTCACCGCCGCCAGAGCCGCGGAAGGGCGATCCTCCGGCAGCGATACGATCGCGCCGGATTTCAACTGCAGGTCCCAGCGCCGCTCGCCCACCCGGCGCGCCGCCTTCAGGCGCGCGCGCACCGCGGGCGCATTTTCAAGTGCAGCGAGGATGGGCTGCGCCGCGGGGCCTGCGTCGCCGCCCTGGATCACCGGCAGGCCAGCGAAATCGATCCATTTTGAATTGGCGAGCGGCTTGCCGGCCGCGTCCACCACGGTCGCGCCTTCCTCGCGCCGCCACAACGCAAAGGCCTGGCGGCGGGTGACGCTGATCCGCACGGTCGACGGCCAGAGCCGGCGCACTTCGGCCTTCTCCACCCAATCCAGTTTCTCCACGCGCTGCCGCACGGCGGCGGGATCGGCGGCAAATAGCGATTGGCGATCCAGCGGCACCGCAATCGCGCGCACTTCCTCGGCGCGCGCGCCGGAAACGCCGGAGACCGCGATCGGGCGTTGGATCGCAAAGCCCGCGCGCGCGGCCAGCGCATCGCCCGACGACGCCAGCGCTTCGCGCGCATCGAACAGCGATCCCCCGATCCACACCGCGCCGGCGACGGCCACGCCGGTCATCAGCACCATGCTCGCGAAGGCGAGACCCATCTTGCGCGGTGACTTGAGGCCCTCAAAGCTTTCCGCCACGCGCCGCGCGCCTTCGAGCTTCATGTAGGCAAGCTTCGGCGTGCTCTGCGGCGAAGGCGCCGAACGCCCGCGCGCGCGGCCGGAGCGGCGTGCTTTCACCGCCGCCATGACGCGCGCTCCGCTGACATGATGACTGCGTGGACCACGAGCCGCATCCCGTTCTGGGGTTCGCCAATATATCCGGGGCTCAACGCCGCGAGGTTCATCGCCGTTCCACGCTTTTCCCGCCGTTTCGGCGGAATTCACGCTTGGTCGAGCAATGCCTTCAAGTCGGGGCGCCAGCCTCCAGGCCACCATCGCGGGCTTGTCATAAAAATCCGTTGACGGAGCAATTTTTGCCGGGCTCCGCGCTGCTTTTTTTCAGCGGAAAAACGACTTATGCTTTCTGTCTTATGAATGCGGCTCAACGCGGCGTCGAGGCGTCCGCCAGAAGCCAGGCGACGAGATCGTCGTAGCTCATGCCGACATACGCCGCCTGTTCCGGCGCGAGCGAGGTAGGCGTCATGCCCGGCTGGGTGTTCACCTCGATGAGCGCCGCCTTGGCGCGCTTGGCGTCGAATTTGAAATCAGCGCGGCTGACGCCGCGGCAGCCCAGCGCGTCGTGCGCGCGCGCGGCCCAATCCATGAGATTGGCGGCGGCGGCGGCGGGCACGTTGGCGGGCAAATCGTGGCGCGAGCCGCCGGCGGCGTATTTGGCGTGATAATCGTACCAATCCCCCGCCGGGATGATTTCCGTTACGGCCAGCGCGCGGGCGCCCGAAGGCTCACCCAGCACCGTGACCGTCAATTCCTGCCCGCCGACGAATTCCTCGACGATCACCTCCTCGCCATAGGCCCAGTCGGGATCGAGCAATTGTTCGGGCGGGCGGTTGGCGCCCTCGCGCACGATGAACACGCCGAGCGAAGATCCTCCGGCGTTCGGCTTCACGACGTATGGCACAGGCAGCGGATGGGCGCGGGCGGCCTCGCGGCGATCCATGACCTTGCCGGCGGCCAGCGGCAGTCCCGCCTGTGCGAACACCGCCTTCGCCTTCGATTTGTCCATCGCCAGCGCCGAGGCCAGCACGCCGGAATGGGTGTAGGGCAGGCGCAGATATTCGAGCACCCCCTGCACCCGGCCGTCTTCGCCCCATTCGCCATGGAGCGCGTTGAAGGCGGCGTCGGCGCGAGCGGCCTTCAACCGCTCGAACCAGTCTTCGTCCTTCGGGTCGATCGCGATGACGTCATGGCCCAGGCGCTTCAATGCCGCGCCGACGCCCGCGGCGCTGGAAAAGCTCACCTCCCGTTCGCCGCTCAACCCGCCCTGCAGAAGCGCCACGCGCGCCATCGCCCACCTCGCACCGGCCGGCCTTATGCCGCCGCAGAAGCGACCTTGAGCGAGTCCCTCGGCCAATCCAAGGCGGCGGCGCCGCTGCGCGTTTTCTAGGCGCTGGCGCCGCGAGGTTGATCGGCGGCGGGGCGCCTAAACGAAAGGCGTTCCCTGCGGAGGGGCGCCGCGCTAGGAAGCGCCCGCGTTGAGGGACCGAGGGCGCGATGGGCGAGTTGGTGGTGGCGTATGCGAAGGCGGACGAGACCGCCGCGGATCTGGTCGTCGCGAAGCTCGAAAAGAGGGGATACACGGTAAAGCGCAGCGCCGGCGCGCAGCGCGAGGGCGCGCGGCGGCTGAACGGCGCGGCGGCGAGCGCGCCGCCCGTGCTGGTGCTGTGGTCGCGCGAGTACGCGCACGCTGCCCGCCCAGCCACCTTGAAGAGCGCGCGCCTGGCGTTGCGCCTGGATGCGGCCCCGCCCTCCCCCTTGCTCAAGGCCCCGGCCATCGATCTGCGCGCATGGCGCGGGCGGGACGACCATCGCGGTTGGCGCAAAGTCGTTTCCTCCTTGGGAGAAAAGTCCAACCTTTCCAGAGGAGCAAAAAGCATGAAGGCGAAATCGGCGGCCGTCGTGGAAGACGAATCCATCCTCGGCAAAAACGAAGGGCGCACACTTGTGGGTACGCTGGCCTGGTCCGGCGTGCTGGTGGCGCTGCTCGCGGGCGTGGCCGCAGCCTGGCACTACCTGATCCGCTGAGGCTCAGCCCGGCGTCCCGATCCGCTTGATTTCCCATTCCAGCGCCACGCCGGCGTGCGCCAGCACGGCGGCGCGCACATCTTCGCCCAGGCCTTCGATGTCGGCGGCGGCGGCCTCGCCTGTGTTGATCAGGAAATTGGCGTGCTTCTCGCTCACCTGCGCGCCGCCGCGCCGGGCGCCGCGCATGCCGGCGGCGTCGACCAGCTTCCAGGCCGATTGCCCCGGCGGGTTCTTGAAGGTGGAGCCGCCGGTTTTCTCCCGGATCGGCTGGGCGGCTTCGCGCTGGGCGGTGATGACGGCCATCGCCGCCTCGACCTCCGCGGGCGAGGCCGGCGCGCCTTCGAACACAGCTTCCAGGAAGATGAGGCTCGGCGGCAGCGCGTTGCGGCGGTATGTGAAGCCGAAATCGGTGTTGGACAGGGTTATTCGGCGGCCCGCGCGGTCCAGCGCCACGGCCTCCACCAGCACATCCTTCGTTTCGCGGCCGTAGCAGCCGGCGTTCATCGCCAGCGCGCCGCCGATCGAGCCGGGCACGCCGATCAGGAATTCGAGCCCCGCGATCCCCGCCTTCGCCGCCATCCGCGCCGCGGCGCTATCGAGCGCGCCGGCCCCGGCGCGCAGCCGCGCACCGTCCGCCCGGATTTCCGAGAAGGCCCGCCCCGCTAGCCGGATCACCACGCCGGGCACGCCGCCGTCGCGCACGATCGTGTTGGAGCCGACGCCCAGGACCTGCACTGGAACGCCTTCCGGCAATGCGCGCAGGAAATCCGCCAGGTCTTCCTCGTCAGCCGGAAGAAACAGCGCCCCGGCCGGCCCACCGACGCGGAACCAAGTAAACGGGGCGAGCCTTTCCCCTCGCAACAGCTTGCCGCGCACGGGCGGTAAATCGAGCGGGGCGGTCATACGCCCCGGTTAACCTAAGCGCGCCGGGGTGGTCAAAGTGGAACCGGCGGCGGTGAGACACATATTGTGTTGTGTTAGATCAAGGCGGCGCGTCCGCGCGCCGAGAACATTCGGCTTTGCCATGCTGAAGTCGCTCATATTACGCTACATGGAAGAGGGCGCGCTGATCGTGCGGCTTCCCGATGGAAGCGCGATCACCACCCAGGACGCCCTGCGCGGCGATCCCCCCGTCGTCATCCGCCTGGCGGATTGGGCTACGGTGCGGCGCATCCTGCGCGATCCTTCGCTCGGCCTGGGCGAAGCCTACATGGACGGCGGCCTCGTGTTCGAGAGCGGCGACATCTACGTCCTGCTCGACATGGCCGCGCGCAACGCGCGCAACCGCGCCCGACTGCTGGGGCCGTTGGGCTGGGCGCGGCGCAAGCTTTTGGGCGCAATGCGCCAGATCAACACACGCGCGCGGGCCGCGCGCAATGTCGAGCATCATTACGATCTCTCGCTCGATCTCTACCGCCTCTTCCTCGACAGCGACCTGCAATATTCCTGCGCTTACTTCACGCACCCCGGCGCGACGCTAGAAGAGGCGCAGGCCGCCAAGAAACGCCACATCCAGGCCAAGCTGCTGCTGGAGCCGGGCATGCGCGTGCTCGACATCGGCTGCGGCTGGGGCGGGCTCGGCTTGACGCTGGCGGGGACCGCCGACGTTGACGTGACGGGGCTCACCCTGGCGCACGAACAGCACGCGCTGGCCAATGCGCGCGCCGCGCGCGCCGGCCTTGCGGACAAAGCGCATTTCGAGTTGACCGACTACCGCGATGCAGTGGGTCCGTACGACCGCATCGTTTCTGTGGGCATGTTCGAGCATGTCGGCCGGCCGAACTATCGCACCTATTTCGAAAAGGTGGCGCATCTGCTGAACGAAAGCGGTGTGGCGTTGATCCATTCGATCGTGCAGGCGCACGGCCATGTGACGACGAGCGGTTTCATCGACAAATACATTTTCCCCGGCGGCTATATCCCGACGCTTTCCGAGGTGATCCCCGCGATCGAGGCGTCGGGCCTTCACGTCACCGATATCGAAATCCTGCGCCTGCACTATGCCGATACGCTGCGCGCTTGGCGCACCCGCTTCATGGCGCGCCGCGAAGAGGCCAAGGCGCTCTATGACGAGGCCTTCTGCCGGATGTGGGAGTTCTATCTCGCCGGCAGCGAAGCGGCGTTCCGGCGCGGGGGGCTGGCAGTGTTCCAGATCCAGCTGTCGAAGCAATTGGCGGGCGTGCCGCTGACGCGCGACTACATCACCGATTTTGAGCGCGCCCAGCCGCCGCCGGCCCCGGCGCCCGACGCCGTCATTCCGCGGGCGGACGCCGGAATGCGCCGTTCTTGAAAAATTTCGGATGCACACGCTCGGCGCGGGCGATGCGATCTAGGATGCCGCGCACGCCAACGGCGAGCGCCGAGGTTTCGCGGTAATCCGCCGCCACGACGAAATTCACCCGCGCTTCCGCGATCAGCGAATGATTGGTGTCGCGGTGCTGGGCGTCGTTCCATTTCGCCGGATCGATCACGGCGATGGCGTAGCCATCCTGCGTGGTGACGGACTTGAAGGACGGGATGTCGGTGTCGCCGTCGCCCAGATAAATCATGCGCGAGAACGGCACCGGACGTTCTTCGTCCGGCATCCATTCATTGACGGCGACCTGATTCCAATTGTCGTGCACGCCCTTGTTGATGCGGAAGAGATATTGCGTCTTCGTGGTGTAGTTGATCGCGACGTTCGGCCAGACGGCATCACCCTTCTCGTCGAAATGATATTTGCAGGCATAGACCTTGGTGAATTTCGGGAAGATCGCGCAACCCTCGATGATCTCCAGATTGCCGGCCGAAATCACGTAATGCTCGAGTTCCAGGCCGATGCTATCGGCGAAGGCGTCGATCCGGTCGAACCAGTCCTCCACGCCTTCGAAGAAGGCGATGCCGCGCCCGCATTCGTTCAGCAATTCGCGCGTCAGGGCCACGCCTTTCTCGCGCGCGATCTCGATCAGACGGCGCAGATAGATGAGCACCTGATCGCCGTCTTCGCCGCGGGCGAGGGCGAGGTTCTGGTTCCAGTAGGCGATGGGGTCTTTGACGCCGAGCTTCGGCAACAGTGCGCCGTTCTGCATGTAGACGGGCGCGAGCGTGCCGTCGAAATCATAGACGAGCGCGGTGCGCTTCTTCATGCTGCGGACGCCGCGAGGCGCTCGGGCAGCGCGTTGGCGTGGGCGGTGATGTCACCCGCGCCGAGGCAGACGACGAGATCGCCGGGCCGCGCCTCGGCGCGCACGAAGGCGGGCAAGTTCTCGAGCGACAGCGACAGCGCGCGGCGGTGGCCGTGCCGCTCCAAGCTTTTCACCAGCGCCTCCCCGCTGGCGCCCTCGATCGGCGCCTCGCCCGCGGAATAGACATCCGTGATGGCCACGACGTCGGCGTCGTTGAAGCAGGTGGAGAAATCCTCGAACAGATCGCGCAGGCGCGTGTAGCGGTGCGGCTGCGCGACAGCGATCACGCGCCCGTCCGTCACCTCGCGTGCGGCGCGCAACACGGCTGCGATCTCGACTGGATGGTGGCCGTAATCGTCGATCACGCGCACGCCGTTCCAGGAGCCCGTGGTAGTGAAGCGCCGCTTCACGCCGGCGAAATTCTTGAGCCCGGCGCGGATCGCCTCTTTCTCCACGCCCAATTCACGCGCCACCGCGATCGCGGCGATCGCGTTCTGCACATTGTGGCGGCCTGCAATGGGAAGGAACACGTCCTCCATCGCGGTGGCGGCGCCCGAGCCGCGCCGGCGGGCGATGATGTCGAAGGTGGAGCCGTCCTTTCCGGGGCGCACGTTCACGGCGCAGAAATCGGCCTGCGGGTTGAAGCCATAGGTTATCGTGCGGCGATCCTGCACCCGCGCGGCCAGCGCCTGCACGCGCGGGTGATCCACGCACAACACAGCGAAGCCGTAGAACGGGATATTCTCGACATAGGATTGGAAGGCCTGCTCCATCGCTTCGGCCGTGCCGTAGTGATCGAGATGTTCGGGATCCATGTTGGTGACGACGACGGCGGTGGCGCGCAGGCGCGTGAACGTGCCGTCGCTCTCGTCGGCCTCCACCACCATCCACTCCCCCTCGCCCACGCGCGCATTCGAGCCATAGGCGTTGATGATGCCGCCATTGATGACGGTGGGATCTTTGCCGCCGGCTTCGAGCAGCCCTGCGATCATAGAGGTGGTGGTCGTCTTGCCGTGGGTGCCCCCGATCGCCACCGTCCATTTAAGGCGCATGATTTCGGCCAGCATGTCGGCCCGGCGCACCACGGGCAAGCCTTGCGCGCGCGCCGCGTCCACCTCCGGATTGCCGCCCTTGATCGCCGAGGAAATCACCACCACCCCGGCGCCGCCCAGATTGTCCGCCCTGTGGCCCAGCGCAATGCGCGCGCCCAGGGCGCGCAGCCGCTCGGTGTTGGCGCTCTCGCGCGCATCCGAGCCCTGCACCTCGTAACCCAGATTGAGCAGCACCTCGGCTATGCCGGACATGCCGATCCCGCCGATCCCCACGAAGTGGACGGGGCCGGTATCGAACGGAATGGCGCGAACGGGCATGCAGGAAGGCTCCTTCGCCGCGATGTGAGCGCGCGTCGCCCCGGCGTGCAAGCGCCAACTGCGCCGCTTTACTTCCGCCCGAAACATCCGCCATCACTGGCCGCCTTCAGGAGCGCCCGATGCGCACGATCCAAGCCGCCCTCGCCGCCAGCCTCCTCGCGCTGGCCGCCGGCTGCGAAGCACCCGATCCCAACGGTCCCGCCGCCACCGTCGAAAAGGCCTATGCGGGCTATCTCCAGGCCCCTTGGACCGGCGATTTCATGCGTGCGGCGCCCTATACCGCGGCGTTCACCGCCGCCGTGGATCGCGCGGGCGAATATGGCCGCCTGCTGGACGAGCCGGTGCTCGATTACGATCCCATCGCCAACGCGCAAGACGGCGACATCACCAAGCTCAAAGTGGAGCGCGTGCGCGCCTCCGCCAGCGCAGCGCTGGTGCGCGCGCGCTTCGACAATTCGGGCCGGCCGATGGAAGTGCTCTACGACATGAAGCGCGAAGGAGATGGGTGGCGGATCGACAATATCCGCTCGAAAGAGTCCAATCTGCGCGGCTCCATCGAAGATAACATCAAGCCCGCGGGCGATCCCGCCGCGATGCGCGCGCCGGTGCAGGCCGTGTACGACGCCTACGGCGCGCAATCCGATCCGGCCAAGCCCGTGGAGCCGCTGCACCGCTGGGCCGCCCTCACCACCGCCTTCCGCAGCATCATGGAAATGCGCGCCGCCCAGGCCAAGCGCGCCGATCACGACGCGCTCGGCTTCGATCTGGTGATGGACGGCGCCGAGTGGCGCATCAGCGATCTCGCGCTCGAGCCCGCTTCGAGTGCGGTG
This sequence comes from Hyphomonadaceae bacterium, assembly GCA_050246435.1. Lineage (GTDB taxonomy): Bacteria > Pseudomonadota > Alphaproteobacteria > Caulobacterales > Aquidulcibacteraceae > JAKFWI01. The sequence goes on along the minus strand of JBFWWB010000009.1, from coordinate 27,905 downwards.
ATCGCGCGCTTCAAGAACGCCGGCGCGCCGCACGTGATCGTCTACGATCTGGCGCAGGAGGACGGCGCCTGGAAAATCGACAATATCCGCTCGCCCGGGAAATGGGACGCGCGCACCAAGCTGGCCGAAGGCGGCGCCGAAAGCGCACTGCCCTAAGCCTATTTCGGGTGGGCGGCCTTCCAGGCCTTCACCGCTTCGAGCGTCTTGGCGACGTGCTCGTCCGGTTTCAGCGCGGAGAACGCGAGCAGCACTTTGCCGTCCGGCGCGATGACGTAGGACGTGCGGTCCGACCAGCCGGCCCGCATGGCGAACGCCACGTCATACGCCTTGATCGTTTCCGGGGCGACCGCGGCGATCGGGAATTTGTCGCGGCAATGCTCTTTCGAGAATTCCGCCAGTCGCGCCTTGTTGGTCATTGCGTCGGCCATCGTCCCGTCGGCCAGCTTCGCGCCGCCGGTCAACCCGATCAGCGAGGCGCCCGCCGCGGTGAATTCATCCGCCGCGTCAGCGAACATCTTGGTTTCGATGGTGCAGCCTTGCGTGTAGGCGGCAGGGAAGAAGTACACTACCACCGGACCCTTTTTGAGCGCCTCGGTCAGCTTGAAGGCGAACGCCTTGCCGCCGAGCGAGCCCTCGGCCGCGATCTCTGGCGCTGCAGCTCCGGCGGCGAGCGCGGCGTGCGCGGGCGGCGCGCTCAATCCGGCGAACGCCGCGAACCAGGCTGCCGCAAGCAACTTCCTCATCGCGCCTCTCCCTAATCTTTTACAGCACTTGTCTCGCGCGAGCGCATTGAGCCTTCCCGCGCGTGAGATCAAGCGCGCAATGCCGCCACGCGCTCGGCGGCATCCGCCAGGGCCTGCGCCGCATCCGGCCTGCCCAACGCGCGCGCGGCGGCCGCGCGGGCGGCCAGGGCCGCGGGATCGGCGAAGCGCTCGGCCAGCAAGGCGCACAGCGCCTCGGGCGTGAAATCGCCCTCCGCGATAACGTCTGCGCCGCCCGCTTGCGCCAGCACCTGCGCGTTCGACGTCTGGTGATCGTCCGCGGCGATGGCGAGCGGCACAAGGATCGCGGGCCGGCCGGCGCACGCCAGTTCCGCCACGGTGCCCCCCGCACGCCCGATCACGAGATGCGCGGCGGCGAGGCGTTCGGGCATATCGGTGAAGAAGGCCGCGACGTCGGCGCGCACGCCGGCTTTCGCGCAGACGGCGCGCACCGCGACGATCTGTTCCTCGCGCACCTGGATCGCCGCCTGCAGACGTGCGCGCAGCGCCTCGGGCAACATCGCCAGCGCGCGCGGGATCACTTCGCCGAAGAGACGCGCGCCCTGGCTGCCGCCGGTGACCAGCAGACCGATGCGCCCGCCCGGTTCGATCGGCGCGTACGCCACATCGCGCACGGCGCGCACGGCAGGCCGGATCGGCAGGCCCACCACTACTTTGCGATCCGCCGCGCGGGGATCGAGCTTGTCCAGCCGGTCGTACGCGCACGCCACGGCGGCGGCCGCGGGCGCGAAATAGCGGTTCACGCGGCCCAGCACCGTATCGGCCTGATAGATCACGATGGGCGTCTTGCGCGCGCGCGCCGCCCACAGCGCCGGCACGGAAGGATAACCGCCGAAGCCGATCACCAGCGCCGGCTTAAGCCGCGCGAAGCGGGCCAGCGCGGCCAGCACGCCGGCGACGATCTTCACCGCAGCGTGCGCGAGCGCGATCGGGTTGCGCCCCTGAAAGGTGGCGGCAAGCACATCCTCGATCGCATCGGCGGGAAAGTTCTGCGCGTAGCGCCGCCCGCGCGCATCGGTCATCAGTACGATGCGCCAGCCGCGCGCGCGCATTTCCTCGGCGAAGGCGGCGGCCGGAAAAAGATGCCCGCCCGTGCCGCCGGCCGCAATGAGAACCGTCCTCGCTGTGGGTTCCTGCGCGCTCATGCGCGCTCGTAGATGAAGGCGCCCGGCCGCTTGCGGATCAGCGCGAACGCCATGCCAAGCGTGATCGCCGAAGCGAGCATCGCCGAGCCGCCATAGGAAACCAGCGGCAATGTCATGCCCTTCGCCGGGGCCGCGCCGATGTTCACCGCCATATGGATCGCCGCCTGCACCGTGAACAGCGCGATGAGGCCGGTGGCGGCGAGTTGCGCGAACGGATCCGCCAAACGCTGCGCGCGATCGAAGCCGCGCCAGGCGATGGCCCCGTACAGCGCGATGAAGCCAATTGAGGCCAGCAAGCCAAATTCTTCAGCGGAGACCGCATAGATGAAGTCGGAGTGCGCATCCGGCAGGCGGCGCTTGAACACGCCCTCGCCCGCGCCGCGCCCGAGCACGCCGCCGGCGCTGATCGCATCCAGCGCGCGCTGCACCTGATAGCTCGCGGTCTCCGGCTGCATGAACGCATCCACGCGCGCGCGCACATGCGGAAAGATGAAATACAGCGCCCACCCGAACACGCCCGCAGCGGCGAGCCCGCCCGCCATCCAGAGCCAATGCACCCCGGCGGCGAACAGCAGAATTGCGAAGCACGCGGCCAGCAGGGTCGTCTGCCCCACGTCCGGCTGGGCCAGCAGAAGCACCGCCGCAGCGGCGTACAGCGCCATCGCCACCTGCACGCCGGGAAACGTGCGCCGGCGCATCCATTCCGACAGCATCCACGCCATCAGCACGACGAGCGCGGGCTTCATGAATTCCGAAGGCTGCATGCTCATCGGTCCGAGACGCAGCCAGCGCTGCGCGCCTTTCGTCTCCTCGCCGACGAGCAGCACGAGCAGCATCGCCATCATCGCGATGCAAAAGAGCACGCCGGAGAAGCGCCGCACGCCGCGCGGCGAGAACGACGCGGAGAGCGCGAAAAGGCCGACGCCGGCGCCCGCAAACGCGAAATGCCGCCAGGCGAAGCCGAACTTGTCGGCGTAATCGAGCTTGGCGCTGACCGCGGGGCTGGCGGCGAGCGCCAGCACGGCGCCGGCGCCCAGCAGCATGCTCGCCGCCACCAGCAGCGCGCGATCATAGCTTTCCAGGCGTCGGGCAAGTTGGGCGATCATGCCTCTGCTTCCTGCCCGATGCGTGCGACAATTTCCTTAAAGGCCTCGCCCCGCGCCTCGAAATCTCGGAATTGGTCGAAGGAGGCGCAGGCCGGCGAAAACAGCACCAGGCCCTGCTCGGCGCGCGCGTCGGCATAAGCCGCGCGCACCGCGGCTTCGAGGGCGCCCGCCATCGTCACGGGGACGTGCCCCTCGAGCGTGGCGGCGAACGCCGGGGCCGCCTCGCCGATCAAATAGGCCTTGGCCATACGCGGGAAGAAGCCGACGAGCGGCGCGATCCCGCCTTCCTTGGGCACGCCGCCCGCGATCCAGTATACGCGATCATAACACGCGAGCGCCTGGGCGGCGGCGTCGGCGTTGGTGGCTTTGCTGTCATTGACGAAGCGCACGCCATGAACGGCGCCGGCGCGCTCCATGCGGTGGGCGAGGCCGGGAAAACTCTCCACGCCGGCGGCGATCGCACGCGCGCCGAGGCCCATCGCGGCGCACGCGGCGTAGGCGGCCGCGACGTTCTGCGCGTTATGCTTTCCCGGCAACGCCGCCGCGCGCGCCAGATCGAGCGCGGGCTTCGCCGCGCCGTCGATCGCGTCATAAAGCTGCGCGCCCAGCGCGCTCACGCCGCGGCCCAGCGCCTGCGCATTGGAGATCGCCACCACGCGCTGCGCGCCGGCGGCCGTCAGCTCCGTGCAGATGCGCGCGGAATCCGGCGTATCGACGCCGACGATCGCCCAATCGCCCGCGCCCTGATTAGCGAAGATGCGCCGTTTCGCGCCGGCGTAGCCCGCCAGATCGCCGTGACGGTCGATATGATCGGGCGTGATGTTGAGCAGGATCGCCGCATCGCAGCGCAGGCTTTCGGTCAAGTCGAGCTGGAAGCTCGACAACTCCAGCACATAGATCGCCCCGCCATGCAGCGCCGGCAGATCGAGCGCGGCGACGCCGATATTGCCGCCGACGCGCACATCCTTGCCTGCCTGCGCAAGCACGTGGCCGATCAGCGCCGTGGTAGTGGATTTGCCGTTCGTGCCGGTGACGCCGATGACTTTCGGGCGCGCCGAAGGCGCCAGCGCGTTCACCGCGCGGGCGAACAATTCGATATCGCCGATAACCGGCACGCCAGCGGCGCGCGCCCATTCCACCACGCGGTGCGGGCGCGGATGGGTGAGCGGCACACCGGGCGACAGCACAAGGGCTGCGAAGCGCCGATCGCGCGCGGCCTCGAATTCGCCGATCGGCGCGCCGGCGGCGGCGGCCTTCGCGCGGCTTGCTTCGGAATCGTCCCAGGCGTGCACGCGCGCGCCGCCCGCCACCAGCGCCAGCGCCGCGGCCACGCCACTGCGCGCCAAGCCGAACACCGCGACGTCCCGCCCGGCGAATTCGGTGATCGGGATCATTGCGGGCGGGCGCCTAGCGCAACTTCAACGTGGCGAGGCCCGCGAGCGCGAACAAGGTCGCCACGATCCAGAAGCGGATGACGATCGTCGGCTCCTGCCAGCCGAGCTTTTCGAAATGGTGATGGATCGGCGCCATCAGGAAAACGCGTTTCTTGGTGAGCTTGAATACCGCCACCTGGATCATGACGGACATAGCCTCCATCACGAATAGGCCGCCGACGATCGCCAACACGATCTCGTGCTTGGCCGCCACCGCCACCGCGCCCAACATGCCACCCAGCGCCAGCGATCCGGTGTCGCCCATGAACACGCGCGCAGGCGGCGCGTTATACCAGAGGAAGCCAAGGCCGCCGCCCAGCAGCGCGCCCAGCAGCACGGAAAGTTCGCCCACGCCGCGCACGAAATCGAGCTGCAGATAGCGCGCGAATTCGAAATTGCCGACAGCGTAGGCGATGAAGCCGAACGTGCCCGCCGCGATCATCACCGGCACGATGGCCAGCCCATCAAGTCCATCCGTCAAATTCACCGCATTGCCCGCGCCCATGATCACAAACGCCGCGAACAGCAGGAACAGCGGGCCAAGCTTCAGTACGAAGCTCTTGAGGAACGGCAGCGACACGTTCGTCAGCACTTCGCCGCGGCCCAGCGCCGTCCAGAAATCGCCGAACGCTTCATGATCGATGAAGTTGATGCGCCATTGCGTGGCCAGCATGATAACGATGGCGGCCATCGAGATCACAAATTCGAGAAACAGCCGCATGCGGCCGGAAAGCCCGTCATGCGTGCGCTTCGTCACCTTCGTATAGTCGTCGAAGAAGCCGATCGCACCGAAGCCGAATGTGACGAGCAGCACCGCCCACACATACGGATTGCGCAGATCCGCCCAGAGCAGTGCGGCGACGCCCATGCTCACCAGAATGATGAGCCCGCCCATGATCGGCGTGCCCTTCTTGCTGAGCAGGTGGCTTTCCGGGCCGTCCGTGCGGATGGGCGGGCCTTTGCCTTGCATCTTGCGCAGCCACGCGATCATCGGCGCGCCGACGATGAAGGCGATCAGTAGTGCGGTGACCGCGGCGCCCAGCGTGCGGAACGTGATGTAGCGGAACAGGTTGAACGGCTGGAAATAGTCCGCCAGCGGAAACAACAGATCGTTCAGCACCGCTCACACCCCCGCCTGGTTCAGCTTAGCGAGGGCTTCCACCACGCGGCCCATGCGCGCGCCGTTGGAGCCCTTCACCAGCACGACGTCCCCCTCGCGCAGGGCGCCGGCCAGCAACGAAATGAGCGAGTCGGCGTTGTCCGCATAGCCGCCGCGCAGGTTTGGCGGAAGCGCTTCCCACAGCGCCGCCATGCGCGGGCCGGCGCAGAACACCAGATCGACGCCGGCCTGCGCCAGCGGCCCCGCGATCGCGGCGTGAAAGGACTTTTCCTCAGGCCCCAACTCCAGCATGTCGCCCAGCGCGGCGATGCGGCGCTTCGCAGGACGCTTCGCGAGCGTTTCGATCGCGGCGGACATCGAAACGGGGCTGGCGTTGTAGGCGTCGTCCACCAGGGTGAAGCGGCCGAACGCGGCGTTGATCGCGCGCGCCTGGCCGCGGCCGGGAGCCGCCTCCAGCCGTGCGAGGGCGGCGGCCGCGGCGTCAAGATCGGCGCCGATTGCGGCGCAGGCTGCGAGCACGGCCAGCGCGTTCGTCGCCCACGGCGCGCCGGGCGCGCCGATGCGGTAGGCGATCCGCCGGCCCATGATTTCGGCTTCCGCGGTCGCGCCATCGCCATCTTCGGTGAACGAAAGAAGGCGCGCCTCGCAGGCTGCGTCACGCCCAATGCGAATGATGCGTGCGCCGACGCTTTGTGCGCGCGCGATCAGAATATCCGCGTGCGGCGCTTCCGCGGGGATGATCGCTGCGCCGCCGGGCGTGAGGCCGGAGAAGATTTCCGCTTTCTCCGCCGCAATCGCCTGCAACGTGCCCATATGTTCCAGATGCACCGGCGCGATGGTGGTGACGATGGCTGCATCCGCGCGCACCAGCTGCGCCAGCGGCGCGATCTCGCCGGGATGGTTCATGCCGATCTCGAACACGCCATAGGCGCTCGACGGCGGCATCCGCGCCAGAGTGAGCGGAACGCCGAAATGATTGTTGAAGCTTTTCGCCGCCGCATGCGTCTGCCCGCTGGCGCCCAGCGCGAGCGCCAGCGCTTCCTTCACGCTCGTCTTGCCGACGGAGCCGGTGACGGCGATGCAACGCGCGGCGCTGCGCGCGCGGGCCGCCCGCGCCAGCGCGCGCAAGCCTTCGAGCACATCGGCGCACAAGAGCTGCGCGCCTTCGGTGTCGACGCGCCGGCTGACGAGCGCCGCCGCCGCCCCGCGTGCGAACGCATCGCCCACGAAATCGTGCCCGTCGCGCGCATCCTTAAGCGCCACGAAGAGATCGCCCGGCTCCAGACTGCGCGTGTCGATCGAAACGCCGGTGGCGATCCAGCTGTCCTGGCCGATCAATTCCCCGCCTGTCGCGGCCGCGGCGTCTTCCGCCGCCCACAGCGCCTTCGCGATCATGCCGTCATTCATAGACTAGCCAACGCCTTCATCGCCTCTTCCTGATCCGAAAACGGGATCACCGAACGCCCGACGATCTGCCCTGTTTCATGGCCCTTGCCGGCGATCAGCAGCGCATCGCCCGGCTGCAGCATGGCGACGGCCTCCGCAATGGCGCGCGCGCGATCGCCGATTTCGAGGGCTGCGGGCGCGCCTTCCTTCACCTGCGCGCGGATCGCGGCGGCATCCTCCGTACGCGGATTATCGTCCGTAACGATCGCCACGTCCGCGAGGCGCTGCGCCACAGCGCCCATCCTGGCGCGCTTGGTCTTGTCGCGATCGCCGCCGCAGCCAAACACCAAGATGATGCGCCCCGGCGCATGCGGGCGCGCGGCGCGCAACAGCACGTCGAGCCCGTCGGGCGTGTGCGCATAGTCGACGAAAACATGCGCGCCGGTTTTCGTGGCGCCGACATGCTGCATGCGCCCCTTCACCGGAAGAAGCTTCTCCATCCCATCCCACACACTTTCAGCCTCGCCGCCAAGCGCCAACGCGAGCGTCGCCGCCGCAACCGCATTCAGCGCCTGGAATTCGCCGATCAGCGGCAGTTCGACATCCGTTTCCAGCCCCTCCCAGGAAAGGATCAATGTCTGCGAATTGGGATGCGGGCGGATTTCACCGATCTTCAAGCCGTCCGGCCCGGCGCGCCAGCCGAACGGAAATACGTCGAGCCCGCGCGCACGCGCGCCTGCCGCGAATGCAGCGCCTTCGGCCGCATCGGCGCTAACGATGGCGGGCGCGTCCCCCGGCAGCAAATCCCACAGCTTCATCTTGGCGGCGCGATAGACATCCATCGTCGCGTGGTAATCGAGATGATCCTGCGTGAGATTGAGGAAGGCGCCGGCGGAGAGCCGCACGCCATCAAGCCGATGCTGATCGAGGCCGTGGCTCGACGCCTCCATCGCCGCATGACTGACGCCGGCGGCGGCCAGCGCGTCGAACGTCTGATGGATGGCCACCGGATCGGGCGTGGTGTGGCCGAGGTCGATCACGCCGCCGTTGCCGAAATCGGCGGGCCCGATCGCGCCCAACGTGCCGAGGCTGGCCGCGCGCACGCCGCCGCCGGCCCAAATCTGCCGCAGGAAATCGACGGTGGAGCTTTTGCCGTTCGTGCCGGTGACAGCGGCGATGGTTCGCGGCTGGCGCGGCCAGAAGCGCGCTGCAGCAAGCGCCAGTGCGCGACGCGGCGATGGCGAAACGACGTGCGCGAGATCGGTTGCGGCGTCGCCCGCGGAAAGCACCGCCACGGCGCCGCGCGCCTTCGCATCGCCCGTGAAGTCACGCCCGTGCGAAGCTGCGCCCTGCAATGCGGCGAACAGGAAACCCGGCGCAACCTTGCGGCTATCGGCGGTGATCCCTGCGATTTCGAGATCGCGTGCGCCATCGGGAACGCCCGCGTCGAACAAGTGGGCGAGCTTCATCGCGCAGCGCCCTTCGCTTCCATGCCGGCGAGCGGCGCGATGCGCGCCGCAATCCGCGCGACGACGGGCGCAGCCACCGCGCCGCCGGTGGCGAGATTTTCCGTTTCCGGCGTGCGCTGGGGCTCGTCGAGCGCGACGACGATCACGTAGCGGGGATCGGATGCGGGAAACACCGCCGCGAACGAGGAAAACAGCCGATCCGGCTCGTAGCCGCCGCCTTGCGAGCGCGGCTTTTCAGCCGAACCGGTTTTTCCCGCGATGTCGAGACCCGCGACTTCGGCGCGCTTGCCGGTGCCGGTTTCGACGACGCCGCGCATCAGCTGCACAACAGCGTGCGCGGAGGCTGGCGTGAACACCGGCGTGCGGGCGACGGGATCGCCGCTCTGGCGCGCCAGCAATGTCGGCGCGACGCGCGCGCCATCGTTCGCGAACACCGTGTAGGCGGCCGCCAGCGACGTGAGCGAGAAAGCCATGCCGTGACCATAGCCCAGAACCGCGGTGGAAAGCGCGCTTTCCCGCCCCGGCGGCAGCGCGCGGGCGCTTTCGGGCGCCTGGATGGGCGCGCGGTCATAGAGGCCCAGCGCGCGCAGCGCAGCGCGCTGGCGCTGCGCGCCGACGCGCAACGCGATCTCCGCGGCCATGATGTTGGAGGATTCCGCGAAACCTTCCGCCAGAGTTGCGGGCCGGCCGAGCCCGTGAAAATCGGTCACGGTGAAACCGTCCACCGGCAACGGCTTGCTGAGGTCGAAGATTTCGCCGGTCCGCGTCACGCCCGCATCCAATCCCATCGCGACCGTGAACGGCTTCAGCGACGAGCCCATTTCATAGACTGCGCCGGCGGCGCGATTGAGGCGGCGGCCATCGTCCGGCGCGGGCGGCGCGTTGGGATCGAAATCCGGGGCCGACGCCATCGCCAGCACTTCGCCGGTTTTCGCCGCAAGCACCACGCCGGCGCCGCCTTCGGCGCGCGTCGCGGCCACCGCTTGCAGCAGCTCCGCTTCCAACGCGTGCTGGATGCGCACGTCGATGGAGAGGCGCACCGGCTTGCCCAACGCGCCGGCGCGCAGGATTTCCGCATCGAGCCCGCTTTCGACGCCGGCGACGCCGGACATTTTCGCGTTCACCGCGCCCAGCACGTGCGCCGCGAGCGCGCCTTGGGGATAGACGCGCCGCCCGTGCGGCTGAAAGGAAACGCCCGCCAGGCCCGCCTCGAACGTTTCGTCGCGCTGACGCGGCGACAGATCGCGCTTCAGCACCACGAGATCGCGATCGATCTGCAGCAGGCGGCGCTCCACGGTCGCCGCATCGAGATCGGGAAAGAGCGCCGCGAGCCTTTTCGCGGTGGCCGGCGCATCCCACACTTTCGCCGGCTCGGCCACGAGATCGTATCCGGGCAAGGTGGCGGCCAGCAATTCGCCATTGCGGTCGACGATGTCGGCGCGCTCGGGCAGTGCGGCTGCGGCCACGCGCGCATCGCGCCCAGCGAGCGGATCGCCGGCGACGGCGAGCTGGCCGGCGCGCGCGGCCAGCAGCAGAAACACCGCGACCACCGCCCAGGCGACAAGCCGGATGCGCTTGCGCGCCGGCGCCGCCGGCGTCACCCCCGCCCCCGTTGGCGCTGCGCGCGCGACTTTCGGAATTGTGGCCGCCTTCACGGCGCCGCGCCCTTCGCCGGCGGCAACACGGCGCCAATCTCCGCCTGGCTGCGCAACTGGCCGGGCGCGGCGGGCTGCAAGCCGAGTTTTTCGCGCGCCAGCGCTTCAATGCGTGCAGGATTTTCCAGATAGGCGCGCTCGGCCGCCAAGGTTTTCATTTCCGCGCGCTCGGCGGCCAATTGGCGCTCCAGCGCGGCAACGCGGGCGCGCACGGCCTCCGTCTCCGTCTTCGCGCGATAAAGCCCGATGGCGAGCGCGAGCGCCAGAATCGCTGCAGCGATGTTGAACGCCTTGCTCATCGCGCGATCGCCGCCCATTCGCGCGCCGCCAGCGGCGCCAGCGGCGCTTCTTCCGTTTCCGGCCAGGCGGGCGCTGCGGTGCGTTCGCCCCAGCGCAGCCGCGCCGAGCGTGCGCGCGGATTGGCGGCCAGCTCCGCCGCGGCGGGCGTGACGCCGCCGCGCGCGTGCAGCGCAAAGCTCGGGCGAACCTCAGATTGCGTGGCCGGCATGTGCCGCGAACCGCCTCCGCGCGCGCCGCCGCGCGCCGTCAGGAATGATTTCACGAGTCGGTCCTCCAGGGAGTGGAACGACACCACGACCAACCGACCGCCGGGCTTCAGTGCGCGCTCCGCCGCCGCCAGCGCGCGGGCGAGTTCGCCCAATTCGTCGTTCACCAGCAGCCGCAGCGCCTGGAACGTCCGCGTCGCGGAATGGATTTTGGCGCCCTTGCGGCCGCCGACAGCCTCCTCCACGAGCGCCGCCAATTGGGCGGTCGAGGCGATTGGAGCTGCGGCGCGGGCGCGTACAAGGGTGCGGGCGATGCGGCGGGCTTCATGGTCCTCGCCCAGGCGCGCCAGCGCTTCGCCCAGCGCCGCTTCCGAGAGCCGGTTGACCGCGTCCGCCGCGCTCGGCCCCGCCAGGCTCATGCGCATGTCGAGCGGGGCGTCCTCGCGGAAGGAGAAGCCACGGGCGGCCTCATCGAGCTGAAACGACGAAACCCCGAGATCGAAAACAATTCCATCCACAGGCTCTTCCACGATTTTATCCACAGCCACGAACGAACTGTGAATAAGCTGGAAGTGCTGTGGATAAGTCACGGCCAACGCCTGCCCACGCGCGATGGCGTCAGGATCGCGGTCGAGCGCAATAAGCCGGCACTCCGCCGCTTCGAGAATGGCGCGCGCATAGCCGCCGCCGCCGAAGGTGGCGTCCACGTAAAGGCCGCCGTCGCGCACGTTCAGCGCGGCGAGCGCCTCCTGCAGCAGAACCGGAACATGCGCCATGCCGCCGCTTAGCCGCCCGAAGAAAGCGTTCCGTTAACATGGCGACGCCGGCGACGCTTGCAGCCGCCGGCGCCATGATCCCTGTCAGCCGGCCTATAAGCCGGGTTCTGTCCCCTTCCTTGCGGAAGATGTGCGGCCATTCCTCTGGACCGCCTGTCGCCAGGCGGTTCTCGCGACCCACCCGAGCACGGCGCGCAGACACGCCTGAAGGCGAACCTTCGCGTGCTCCTATTCGGTCTTGCTCCAGGCGGGGCTTGCCGTGCCCGCTTCCTTACGGTCGCGGCGGTGGGCTTTTACCCCACCGTTTCACCCTTGCCCCCGGCTTGCGCCGGAGGCGGTCTGTTCTCTGTGGCGCTATCCCTCGGCTTTCGCCGGGCGGGCGTTGCCCGCCGCCTTGCCTGCGTGGAGCCCGGACTTTCCTCCCCCGCCGGCGTTTCCGCGGTGGCGAGAGCGGCCGCCCGGCCGACTGACGCTCCCTAGATAGCGCGTCGGACGGAAAACGGGAATCGTTCTACAAGCGCAGCCTCTCATGCATGGCTTGCTGCTTCTCGTCGTCTTCGGGACGGCGCTTCTCTCCGGCGTCTTCGGGATGGCCGGGGGCATCGTGCTAATGGGCGCGTTCACCGCGCTGCTGCCGGTCTCGGCCGCGATGGTCACGCACGGGCTTTCCCAGCTCGTGGCGAACGGCGGGCGCGCCATCGTGCACCGTGCGCATATCCAGTGGCGGGTGATCGGCTATTACATCGCAGGTTCAGGCTCGGTGGCGCTGGCGCTGGCTCTGATCTCGCTCTCACCGTCGAAACCGTGGGTGTATCTGGCGCTCGGCCTCGCCCCGCTGCTGACGTGGACGCCCACATCCTGGGCGCAGCTCGACGCCGGCAAGCCGCCCCAAGCCGTGCTCGCCGGCGCGCTGGTGATGGGCTTCAACCTGGTGGCCGGCGCGGCGGGCCCGCTGCTCGACATCTTCTTCGTGCGCACCGCGCTCGACCGCCACGCCATCGTGGCCACGAAGGCGGCGACGCAAAGCCTGTCGCACGTCTTCAAGATCCTGTTCTACGGGGCGCCGCTGCTGGCCATGCCGCCAGGCCAAAGCGGGCTGCCGCCCTGGTGGTTTTTCGCGCTGATGGTGCCGGTTTCGATCGCCGGCACGCTGACCGGCACGCAAGTGCTGAAGCGGCTGAGCGACGCGCATTTCAAGGGCATCACGCGTTGGATCCTGACGGTGATCGGCGTGGTGTACCTGTTTACCGCGTTCCGTTTGTTCACAGGTCAAGGCGCCTGAGGCGCGTGCATGGTTAACACCGCGCTAACCAGCTGGGCGTGGGATACACTGGCCGCGATTCGAGTGTAGAGACCGCATGCCAGCGATCGCCCACGCCCTGTTCTATTCGGCCTACGCGATGCTCTCCTTCGCGCTGGGCCTCGCCTTGTCGCGTATCGGCGGGGCCGATGCGCTCGGCGCCACCTTGGGCGCGCTGTCGCTGTTCGCGGCGCTGGCGATCACGCATGCGGGGCTTTCCGCCGCAGCCGCCGCCGGCGCCGTGCGCGATGCGGAAAAGCGCCTGCAGATGAAATTCGCCGCCGAGATCGACAAACTGCGCTCCAGCCAGCGCACGATGCGCGAAGACATCGAGGCGATGGGCGATCATCTGGCGCGCGTCGAGCACGTGATGATCGAGCGCCCGGCGATCGCGGGGCCCGCGCAGAGCGAGGCCACGATGATCGATCAGCTCGCCGCCAAGCTGGGCGCGGTGATGGATGCGCGCATCGACGAGGTCCGCCGCGTCGCCGGGCCCGCCGCGCCGCCGCCCCCGCGCGGGCCGATCGAGATCGTGCGCGAGGCGCTGAACGAAAACCGCGTCGAGCTGCATCTACAGCCGATCGTGGCGCTGCCGCAGCGGCGCACCGTGTTCTACGAAGGCTTCACGCGCCTCAAGGATGCGGGCGGGCGGATCATCCTGCCCGGCGAATTCATGCCGGCGGCGGAGGCTGCGGGCCTCACCTCCACAATCGACAACATGCTGCTGTTCCGATGCGTGCAGATCGTGCGCAAGCTGGCGAAACAGGATCGCCGCATCGGCATCTTCTGCAATATCGCGCCGCGTTCCCTGTCGGATGAAAACTTCTTCCCGCAATTCCTCGAATTCATGCGCGAGAACGGCGATCTCGCCGGCGCGCTCATTTTCGAGATCGGCCAGGAAGCGTATGACGCGCGCGGCGCGATCGAGGCGCGCGCCATGGCCAAGCTCGCCGATCTCGGCTTCCGCTTTTCGATTGACAAGATCACCCATCTCGATGTCGATCTGATCGATCTCGAACGCAGCGGCGTGCGCTTCGTGAAGCCTTCCGGCGGGCTGCTGATCGAGCAATTCGTGCGAGACGGCGCGCGCCCGCGCTCCAACGTGCTGCGCGAGATTTCCCATCGCGACGTGGCCGCTGTGTTCCGCCGCCACGGCGTCGATCTGATCGCCGAGCGCATCGAGGACGAGGCCACCGTCGTTGAGGTGCTGGAATTGGAAGCGCCTTACGCGCAGGGTCACCTGTTCGGCGCGCCGCGGGCGATCAAGGACAGCCTGATGGAAGAAACCGCCCCGCCGCCCGGCTATTTCATGGGCCGCAGCGCCGCCGCAGGCTGATGCATTCAGGGTGTTATATCGCCCGCGATTAGGCCGCCGACGATTGCAACGTCCTGATTTCTAGCTTGAAACACAGCGCCGAGCTCTAGATTGGATGTGAAAGGGCTCGGTTGCGACTTCACCCCGTAAATCTGCCCCTGGAACGTCCCCGGTAAGGCAGCGGCGGACAGACCCGTCGTTGCCGTCGTCCCCGCTAGCGCCGAGCCATTGAGGTCACCGGCGAGCGTCGTGACAAAGATGGGCGGCGGAGCCGGCGGACCGCCGCTGTAGCCGGTAGAGGTGATTGTTCCGCTAACGGCTCCGACCGATGTCGCGAAGTTCACGCTTATGTTCGAAGTGCCATTGAAAAACCAACCCTCAGGTCCCGTGGGTGTGTTGCGGCTCAGCAAGCCAAACGCGCCCCCCGCGAATGAGCCGACACCAGAAGTTGGCATGTCGGCCGCGGGAAGAGCCTGCCCAATGAGTCCGAATGCAAAGCTTTGATTGAAGACGGAGTTTGTGAACCCTTGTTGCTCGATGACAGAGAACAACCTGACAAAGCTCGGATACGCATTTGTTATCACGGCGCCAGAAGTACGGACCTGCTTGGCCACATTCCACAGCGCCATCCATGCGCCAAACGCGTTTGTGGGAGGACCGGAAGAAATCGTCCAACCCGCCAGCGCATCGACATTCGGCCCTGAATAGGTGGAAGGCGCAAAAGTTCGGTCGAACGAACCTTTTGGTGTCGCGAACCGCACCCGGATCGTCTCGTCGCCATCGAAGACGAATTGCTCTCTAACGTTGGCGGCGCCCGGAGCGTTCAAGTTGTCGTCAGGATCGATAATGTCGACCTGAAAATTGGAGCCAGCCGCTGCCGCAGGCTGGGCGTACAGCGAATCCTGAGTGATGCCCTGCATTGCGCCATCGATGGACATTGCGGCGGATGGGCCGGAGGTCGGGAACGCCCGCCCTGGCGGCGGCGGAGGCGGTTGCGCTGGCGGCGATGGCGCAATGGGAAGGCCGGGCGACCCGCCCCCGCCGCCACCCGAAGCGCACGCAGCCGCGAACACGGCCGCCAACACCGCGAGTCCATGCAACCGCGCCATCGTCCCCTCCTGGCGCGATTTAAGCGGCGTGAATTTTCAAAGTACAGTGCGCTAGATCACAGAAATTCAGAAATCCCTCGCAAAACCGACCTCGAAGCGCGCGCGATCGTAGCCGTAGAGCGAAATGTCGCTGCGGGATTTGCGGTATTCAGCGCCAAGATAGGGCGTGAATCCGCGGATGTTGAAACTGCGCTGGCCGAGCCGGGCCGTCACATAAATTTCATCGTCGCGGCGGCGCACGCCGAAAAGCGGCGACCGCGCTTGGTATTCGCGATGCGATCCGCCTCCTTCCAGGAAGACCGAAAAGCCGGCTGGCAGCGCCTGGTAAAGCCCTAACGCCGCCTCCTGGCCGACATAGGCGTTCGATGCCGCTTCTGCGTCCGCGCCGGCGATGGACAAGGAGACGCGCCAGAAGCGCTTGGGCGAAAGGAAATGCGTGCGGCTGGCGCCGAGCTGGGCGCTGGCGCCGTCCATCTCGTCGGCGTGGGCGTAGTCCCTCGCGTAAGCGCTCGCGAAGAAGCTCCACACCACGTCGCGCGACGTTGGCGCGGCATATTCCGCCACCAGGCCCGGCGCGCTCAGCAATTCGTCTCCGCCATACCAGTAACGCTGCCACGCGGCCTGGGCGGACAGGTATTTCTGCCCCCGCCCGAATTGCGGGCCGATGCGCGCCTCGCCGCTCCAAAGGTCAAAGTCGCCGCCTTCGGCGTCGCGCAGCGAGGCGAGCGCCGTGACGCGCAGCGCCCTGTCAGGCGACAACTGAAACGCCCGGTCGGCGGCGAAGGCGCCGGTGATCGAAAAACCGGAAACACGGCGCGCCTCCTCCGAGAGCGTGAAAGGCAAGCCGAACAGCCGAACCTGGCGCAGGTCCGTCGCGGCGTTTAGATTGGAATCCGGCGCCAGCGAAAAACTGGTCTGCACGCGCCAGCGATGACGGCGCGCAATCTCGACCAGATAGGCGTTCGCCGCATTGCGTTCCGCCTCAGAAAGCATGCCAGCGAGGGCGAGGCGGAAATTCTGCTCGGCGGCCGCTTCATCGCCGGCGTCGAACAGCGCGCGCGCCAACTCGAAGCGCACCTGCGCCAAGTCCGCGCGCTGCGTCAGCAAACGCTGGTAGATTTCTATCGCGCGGCCGTGCTGGCCCAGCCCACGCAGCGCCGTCGCGCGCATATAGAGAAATAGCGGATTTGCGCGCGCCTCGGGGGGAAGCGTGTCCAGCACCGCGAGGGCTTCGTTCCACTGCGCGGATTGAAGCAGCAACGGCACGGCCACCGCCGCGCCCTGCGCGCCGGTCAGCTCGATCGTGCGCGGGGCCTGAGCCGGTGCGGCTTCACAAGCAGCGAACGCAGCGATCACGCCAGCCGCGCTTGCGAGCAGGATTTCCCCCATCCACGCTTTCTGAACTGGCGTTGGCCTCCGCGTCAATCTTGCGCGCTGGGGGCATCCGTGCGACGGCGTGCCCATGCCGCCCGCGCCGCTTTCCAGCCTCGACGACATTCTCGACCGCTACGACGCGCTGCTCTGCGACGTGTGGGGCGTGATCCATAACGGACGGGCGCGTTATGCGGACGCGTGCGCCGCGCTGGAGCGGGCGCGCGCCGCCGGCAAGCGGGTGATCCTCATCACCAACGTGCCCAAACCACGCGATCCCATTCCCGGCCAGCTTGAGCGCATCGGCGTGCCGCGCGCGGCGTGGGATGCGATCGTCACTTCCGGCGACGCGATCCGCGAGGAATTGCGGGCTCGCGCACCCGGGCCGATGTACAAGATCGGCCCGGAGAGCGACGCCAGCTTGTGGGAGGGCTTGGGACTGCAGCGCAGCGAACTGGGCGCTGCGCGCTTCATCGCCATCTCCGGCCTCAACGACGACAGCCGCGAGACGCCCGAGGACTATGCCGGCATGCTGCGCGAAGCGCGCGCGCGCGATCTGGAGCTGGTGTGCGCCAATCCCGACATCGTCGTGCAATGGGGCGACCGGCTGTTGTGGTGCGCCGGCGCGATCGCGCGCGATTACGCCGCCATCGGCGGGCGCGTGGTGATGGCGGGCAAGCCGCATGCGCCGATCTACGACGCCGCCTACCGCGAGCTGCAAAAACTGACGGGCGGCGCACCGGATAAAGCGCGCATCCTGGCGATCGGGGACGGGATCGGCACGGATGTGCGCGGCGCCGCCGCGCAAGGGATCGATTGCCTGTTCGTCGCATCGGGCACGCACGGTGAAAACCTGCACACCGCCGGCGCGCTCGATCTCGCCAAAGTCAACGCCGCTCTCGCCGGCGAAGGCGTGAGTTGCCGCTACGCGATGAGCGCGCTCGCATGAGGATGCCGCTGATGCGCTTCACGATCGTCGCCGCGGTAGCACTGCTTGCAGCTTGCGCAAGCCAGCCGAAATCGCCCGCGCCGCCGCCGCCCGCGCCCGCACCGATGGCGCCGGCCGCGATCGCCGAGCATGTGAAAGTGCTGGCGTCCGATGCGTTCGAGGGCCGCCGGCCCGGCACGCCGGGGGAAGAAAAGACGCTCGCCTACATCATCGCGCAATTCGAAGCCGCCGGCCTGAAGCCGGGCGGCGCGGCTGGAAGCTGGACGCAGGACGTGCCGCTGCTGGCCTCCGCCGTCGCCAATGCGCCGGCGCTGAAGATCGCCGCGCGGGGGCGCGAGAAAGAATACGCCTACGGCGCGGACCAGGTGATCTGGACGAAGCGCGAAGAGGCGCGCATCGCGCTCAAGAATGCTCCGCTGGTGTTCGTCGGCTACGGCGTGAACGCGCCAGAGCGAAAGTGGAACGATTACGCGCGCGCGAACATCAAGGGCAAGATTGCCGTCATCCTCGTGAACGATCCGGATTTCTACGGCGCGAAGCACCAGCTTTTCGGCGGCAAGGCGATGACCTATTACGGCCGCTGGACGTACAAGTTCGAGGAAGCCGCCCGCCAGGGCGCCGCCGGCGCGCTCATCGTGCACGAAACCGATCCCGCGGCGTATTGCTGGGGCGTCGTGCAATCCTCCAATATGGGCGAGAAATTCGGCCTCGCCGCGGCGGACAAGGGCGCAAGCCGTGCGCCGCTCGAAGGCTGGATTACGCATGAAACGGCGATCGACCTCTTCCGCCGCGCCGGCCTCGATTACGAAAAGCTGAAAGCCGCCGCCCAATTGCAAGGCTTCAGGGCGCGCCCGCTGAACGCGAATGTTTCCGTGACGCTCGAAACCACGTTCCGTACGGTGATGTCGAAGAATGTCGTGGGCGCGGCGTCCGGCGCGGGCGCGCCGGGTGAAACGGTGATCTACACCGCGCACTGGGATCATTTCGGGCGTTGCCCGCCAGTCAACGGCGACGACATCTGCAACGGCGCGCGCGACAACGCCACCGGCGTCGCCGGCCTGATCGAGATCGCACGCGCCTACAAGGCAGCACCCCCAACACGCCGCTCCATCGTGTTCCTCGCGGTGACGGCGGAGGAGCAAGGCCTGCTCGGTTCGGAATATTACGCCCAGCACCTGCTGTTTCCCCCGGCGCTGACGGCGGCGAACATCAACATGGACATCCTGCCGATCGGCGGGCCGTCGCGGGACGTGGCGGTCGTCGGCAAGGGCAAGTCGACGGTGGAGGATGTGCTCGCCGCGGAGGCCGCCAAGCAGAACCGCGTCGTCGTCGGCGAGGCCACGCCCGAGCGCGGCAGCTATTTCCGTTCCGACCATTTCAATTTCGCCAAGATCGGCGTGCCCGCGCTCGACGCCGGCGCGGGCGAAGACAAGGTGGATGGCGGCGTGGCGCTGGGTCACAAGCTGCGCGAGGATTATGTCGCGAATTTTTATCACAAGCCGCAGGACGCATACGCGCCCGATTGGGATCTGACAGGAGCCGCGCAGGACCTCGCGCTCTACTACGCGGTCGGGCGCGCCGTCGCGGACACCGCGGTGTGGCCTGAATGGCTGCCCGGCGCGGAATTCAAGGCGCTACGGGACGCGACGGCGGGCGAGCGCGCCGCGCGCTGAGCGCCTCAGAAATCACCGAAGACGGCGGCGATCTTGGCCTTGAGCGTGGCGGCGTTGAACGGCTTCACGATGTAATTGTCGACGCCGGCCTGCTTGGCGGCGATCACGTTCTCGGTCTTGGATTCGGCCGTCACCATGATGAATGGCGTGGTCTTCAGG
The DNA here is from genome assembly GCA_050246435.1 of Hyphomonadaceae bacterium. GTDB lineage: Bacteria > Pseudomonadota > Alphaproteobacteria > Caulobacterales > Aquidulcibacteraceae > JAKFWI01. Next base: position 8,651 of record JBFWWB010000009.1, on the reverse strand, counting down.
TCTTCGTCGGCGCGGACCTCCTGCAGCAGCTCCAGCCCGTTCATGGGCGACATGTTCCAATCGCTGATGACGAGCCCGTAGCGCTTCTTGCGCAGCATATCGAGCGCTTCCGTGCCGCTTGCGGCGTCCTCGACATTGTCGAGGCCGATTTGCTTCAGCAGATTGCGGAGGATGCGAATCATCGTGGAATAGTCGTCCACGACCAGGATCGGCAAGGCGGCGGCGGGAGCCATTACAGTACGCCTTCCCATCACGAGGCGCGGTTGACGACAGTAGCGTCATACGCCCGCCCCCTCTAAAAATGCCTAAACGGAGCGGCTCATGGCTTTATTTTTCGAGGATCTCGCGCCGGGCATGAGCGCCGAGGCAATCCATGAGGTCAGCGAAGAGGATGTCCGCGCCTTCGCCGCTGTCTCCGGCGACGATAATCCCATCCACCTCGACGAGGGGTACGCCGAAAAAACCCCGTTCAAGACGCGCATCGCGCACGGCATTCTCACTGCATCCTACATCTCCGCGCTCATTGGCACGCGGCTGCCGGGGCCGGGCGCGGTGTACGTATCGCAAACGCTCTATTTCAAACGGCCGGTGAAGCTGGGCGACTCGGTGCGTGCGCGCGTTGAGATCACCGCGCTCGATCGCGGCAAGGTGACGTTCGCGTGCCATTGCTCGGTGAACGGCAAGACGGTGCTGGAAGGCGAAGCCGTGGCGCTGGCGCCGCGCCGGCCGGCGGCGGCGGCCTGAGATGCAGATCTACGCCGGCGGCACCCGCGGCGAACGCCCGTGCGCTGTGGCGCTCGGCAATTTCGACGGCGTGCATCTGGGGCATCAGGCCGTGGTCGCGGACGCCGCGCGCGCCGCGCGCGCGCTAGGCCTGCCGCTGGCGGCCTGTGTGTTCGAGCCCCATCCGCGTCAGTTCCTCCAGCCCGAAGGCGCGCCCTTCCGCTTGCAGAGCCCCGGCCAGCGCGCCCGCGCGCTCGAAGCGCTCGGGGTCGAGGCGCTGTACGAATTGAAGTTCGACGCGGACCTCATGCGCGAGAGCGACGAGGAATTCGCACGCAACCAGCTTTCGGGTGTGATCGGCGCGCGGCACGTGAGCGTAGGCGCGGATTTCACCTTCGGGCGCGCGCGCATGGGCGATGCGGCCTCCCTGTCCCGCCTGGGCGCGGCGTTAGGCTTCAGCGTCGGCGTGGTGGGCGTCGTCGGCGATGCGGCGGGCAAGGTTTCCTCTTCCGCGATCCGCGCCGCCATCGCGGAGGGGCGCCCGGAGGAGGCCCAGCGCCTGCTGTCGCGGCCCTGGGCGATCGAGGGCTTCGTGCTGCCCGGCCAGGCGCGCGGGCGCACCATCGGCTTTCCCACCGCGAATGTCGCGCTCGGCCAATATGTGCGCCCGCGCTACGGCGTCTATGCGGTGCGGGTCAGCGTCGACGGCGGAGCATGGCTGCCGGGTGTGGCGAATATCGGCGTGAAACCCACCATCGGCGGCGCGCAGGAGCCGCTTCTGGAAGCGCATCTGTTCGACGTGAAGCGCGATTTGTACGGCCGGCGGATCGAGGCGACGCTGATCGCTTTCATCCGGCCGGAGCAGAAATTCGACAGCTTCGCCGCGCTCACCGCGCAGATCGCGGCCGATGCGGACACTGCGCGCCGCCTGCTGGGCTAGGCGCCTTCAAGCTCACCCGGCTCCAGCAGATAAAGGCGCGAGCAGAATTCGCAGCGCGCATGGATGAGGCCATCGGGTTCGATCAGATCGGCGCGTTCTCCTTCGGGAAACTGCCCCAGCAACGCCGCGAGCCGGTCGCGGTTGCAGGTGCAAGCCTCGATCAGCGGCGCCGGCGCCGCCATGCGCACGCCGCGTTCGTGGAACAGCCGATAGAGCACGCGGTCGGCCCCCAAGGCAGGATCGGCGAGTTCGGAATCCTCGACGCTGGCGAACAGGATTTCCGCTTCGCGCCACGCCTCGTCGGTATCGCCGCGCGCGGCGTCGCCCGCGATCCGCTGCAGCAGCGCGCCGCCCGAGCGCCACACCGGATTGGGTGCGCCGCGGGTATAATGTTCGGCCACCGCCAGGCGGATGCGCGTGGGCACCTGCTCCGACTGAGCGAAATACTCCTCCGCGCACAGCGCCAAGGTATCCGCGCCGAGCGCCACGACGCCCTGATGGCGCGGCAGGCCGGGACCGCGCTCCATCGTCATCACCAGCGCGCCGGCGCCCAGCAATTCGCCGGGCGGGGCAGCGTTCATCTGCGCCAGCCGCGCCATTTCGCTTTGCGCGATCTTGGCGTAGCCGCGCAGCGCGCCGGGCGTGCGGTATTCCGCGACGAGCAAAGGCACCGCGCCCTTGCCCTCGGCCTGCACGATCAGGCGGCCCTCCACCTTCAGCAGCGAGCCGACGAGTGCGGCCAAGGTCAACGCTTCGCCCAGCAGCAGCGCCACGGGCCGGGGATAATCGTGACGGCGCAGAATAGGATCGATCGCGCCGGCGGCGAGGCGCGCATATCGCCCGTGCGCGGGCGCGCCCGCCAATTGGAACGCGGCGACGGTGTCGTCGCCCGCGCTCACAACTTCCCCAAGCACCAGAGCAGCACCGCTTTCTGCGCGTGGATGCGGTTTTCCGCCTCGTCCCACACTGCCGATTGCGGCCCGTCGATCACCTCGGCGCTCACCTCTTCGCCGCGATGGGCGGGCAGACAATGCAGGAAAATAGCGGATGGCTTGGCCTTCGCCATCAGCGCGGCGTCCACCTGATACGGGCCTAACGCCTGCATGCGCGCTTCGCGATCGGTGTCGCCCATCGAAACCCAAGTGTCGGCGACGACGACGTCGGCCCCGGCCGCGGCCTCGCCCGCTTCGTCCACCCAGTCGACCGCGGCGCCGCGCCGCTTGGCCTCATCCAGCAGCGATTGCGCCGGGCCATAGGCGCGCGGGCACGCCATCTTGAGCGCGAAACCGAAGGCTGCCGCCGCATGCGCGAAACTGACGGCGACATTGTTCGCATCGCCCACCCAGGCGATGCGCGCGCCTTTCAGCTGCAGTCCGCGCTCTTCAAGCGTCATCAGATCGGCGAGGATCTGGCAGGGATGGGAATGATCGGTCAGCGCGTTGATGGCGGGAATATCGGAGGCGGCCGCGAAATTCGTCAGCGTGTCGTGCGCGATCGCGCGGATCGCGACGGCGTCCACCATGCGCGACAGCACCCGCGCGGTATCCTCGATCGTCTCGCCGCGCCCGATCTGCATGTCGGCGGCGGTGAGGCTCATCACGCCGCCGCCAAGTTGGCGCATCGCCATCTCGAAGGAGACGCGCGTGCGCGTGGAATTCTTTTCGTAGATCGCCGCCAGCATATGGCCGGCGAGCGGCGCATCGTGATCGGGCTTGGCCTTCGGATCGCCGGCGCGCCCGCGCTTGCGACGATGGGCTTCATCCAGCATCGCGCGCAAGGCCGCGGGTTCGATCAGATCGAGATCGAGAAAATGGCGCGGCGGAGGCGAGAGCCGCGCCGAACTCATGCGGCCTTCCCAGCCGCCGCCGCGCTGAACGCGGCGTCCAGCACGTCCGCGGCGTGCGAGATGTGATCCTTGTCGAGGACCAGCGGCGGCGCGAGGCGCAACACATTGTCTCCCGCGACGCCGACCAGCAATTTGCGGTCGCGCGCGGCGGTCTGCACGCCCTTGGGATCGATCGTCAGCTTGAAGCCGCGCAACAGTCCACGCCCGCGCGTCTCGACGATCAGGTTGGGATGGCGGTCCTTCAGGCCCTCCATCGCCTGGCCCAGATGGTTCGCCGCATCGCGCACGCGCACGAGAAACGCCTCGTCCGACAGGATGTCCCACGCGGCGTTGCCGACAGCCATCGCCAGCGGATTGCCGCCATACGTCGTGCCATGCGTGCCGCGCACCATGCCTTTGGCGGCCTCGCGCGTGGCCAGGCACGCGCCCAGCGGAAAGCCCCCACCGATGCCCTTGGCGAGCGCCATCACATCGGGCGCCACGCCCGACCATTCGTACGCGAACAACTTGCCGGTGCGCCCGGCGCCGGCCTGCACTTCGTCATAGATGAGCAGCGCGCCTTGCTCGTCGCACAGGCGGCGCATGAGGCGCAGCGCTTCGTCCGGCACGGCGCGCACGCCGCCTTCGCCCTGCACCGGCTCGATGATGATCGCCGCCGTTGTGGGGCCGACGAGTTCCTTGAGCTTTTCCCAATCGCCGAATTCGGCCTGCACATAGCCCGGCAGGCGCGGGCCGAAGCCTTCGAGATAGCCCGGATTGCCCGCCGCATTGATCGCGGCATAGGAGCGGCCGTGGAACGAGCCGGTGAAGCCGATGATGTCGATGCGCTCGGGATGGCCGTTGGCGGCATGATATTTCCGCGCAAGCTTCAGCGCGCACTCGATCGCTTCGGTACCGGAATTGGTGAAGAAGGTGACGTCCGCGAAGGAGGTGGCGGCGTATTTCGCCGCCAGCGTTTCCTGGCCTTCGATCCTGTACATGTTCGAGATGTGCCAGAGCTTCTGGGCTTGTTCCGTCAGCGCGCTCACCAGCGCGGGATGCGCGTGACCGAGCGCATTCACCGAGATGCCGGCGATGAAATCGAGGTAGCGGTCGCCCTTGTCATCGAACAGCCACACGCCTTGCCCGCGCACGAATTTCTGCTCGGGGTGCGCGAAGACGTTGAAAAGGTGGCTTTCGGCGGCGTCGGCCATCGGCGGAGACCTTCTAGCGGGCCTGAAAAAAGAAGCGCGCCTTTTGGGCTCATGTCCCCCGCGCGTCAAGCTGCGTGCTAGTGGCGGATTCGCCAGCCGATCGCCAGCAGCCGCCAGCACAGCGCCACGAGCGCCGCCGCCAGCAGCCCCGTGAACAGCGCGCTTTTCCAGATCGGAAAATCGCTGTGCCCGATGAAGCCGGCGCGGAAGCCGTCGATCAGGAAAAAGACCGGATTCCAGTGGCTGATCGACCGGATCGGTTCGGGCAAGCGCTCGACCGAATAGAAGGTGCCCGACAGGAAGGTGAGCGGCGTGATGATGAAGTTCGTGAATGCGGCCAGATGATCGAACTTCTCCGCCCAGATGCCGCCCAGCAGGCCGACGGCGGCGAAGATCACCGCGCCGGTGACGGAAAAGAAGAGCACCGCCAGCCAATCGATCGGCATGACGTGCGCGAAAGGCGCCGCCGCCAGCGCCGAAGCCGTGCCCACAGCCAGACCGCGCACGATGCCCCCGCCGATGAAGGCGATCGTCAGCTCCAGGGCTGAAAGAGGCGGGATCAGGAAGTCCACCGCGTTGCCCTGCACCTTCGCCCCGATGAATGAGGACGAGGTGTTCTGGAAGGCGTTGGTGATGACGCCCATCATCATCAGACCGGGGGCGAGGAAATCCGGATAAGCCGTGCCGTGCGGGCCACTGCGCGCGCCCATCGCCAGCACGAACACCGCCATGAACAGCAGGGTAGACATGACGGGGGCGGCCAGCGTCTGCGCCGAGACCTTCACGAACCGCATGACCTCGCGGCCCAGCAAGGTCTGCAAGCCGATCCAGTTGACCGCGCCGTAAGACCGCGGCCGCGGCGGCGAAATGGCGCCCTGCATCACGCACTCCGTTAACGATTTAGAAACGCATCCTCGCGTCAATCGTGGTTAAGGCGGCGTTAAATGCCCTCGCAACCCTATGCCGGACAAGCAGAATCCGGCGACTCAGGCCGCGACTCAAACATCCCCAGAGTCGGCGCTTGTGAGGGACCGATACGCTGCATCTTGTGTCCTTTTCGTGGTGAGCTACAATCCTTGGTGTGCTCAGGCACGAACTGAGTCGGGGCCGCCAGGGCTGGCGGCGGTAGGCTTAAGGGGCTTTGACATGTGGACCGACGATCGGGTTGCCACCCTTCGCAAACTCTGGACGGACGGCCTGTCCGCCAGCCAGATCGCCAAGCAGCTTGGCGGCGTCACCCGCAACGCCGTGATCGGCAAAGTGCACCGTTTGGGCCTCGCCGGCCGGGCCACGCCCTCGCGGCCGGCCAAGCGGATCGTCCGCGCCGCCCGCCCGCGGGTGCATGCCGGGCTGCCGTCGCGGCCGCGCACGATCCCCTCGCTCGCGCCCCTGGCCGAGCTGCCCCCGCCGCTTGAACCGCAGGCCCTGCCGGACGGCAGCGTCGCCAGCGTGTTGACCGTGACGGACCGCATGTGCAAGTGGCCGATCGGCGATCCCGCCGACATGAAATTCGCCTTCTGCGGCCGTGAGGCCTGCGATGGGCCCTATTGCGCCGAACACGCCCGGCACGCCTTCCAGCCCCAGGCGCCGCGCCGGCGCAAGGTGACCAACGGCGAACCCGAGGAGCTGCGCCGCCTGCTGCGCTATGCTTCGATGTAAGCTGCCAGAGCGACATGGTGTTCGGCGGGGCGGCTCTCACGGGCCGCCCCGTTTCGCTTTAGGCGGCCGCCTGCGCTGCGCGCGGCGCGGCGGCGTAATAGCGGCGCAACAGGAAGAAATTCGCCGCCACCCCCAACAGCGACAGCAGCACCCCGGCCCACAGCGGAAAGCCCAGCAGCGCCAGCGCCGCGGCAAGCAGCAGACCGCTGGCGCCGCCGATGTCCCAGCCGCCCTCGGCGGCCACATGAAAGCGCAGCACGCAAGGCGATTGCTTGGCGGCGTTGTAGACCGCGGTCATCGTCGTCGGGATGTAGAGGCAGTTCGCCACCGCGCCGAGCGCATTGGCGATCACCGCCAAGGCGGGGTGGCCGCTGGCCGCCGCGCGCAGCGCGATCACGAACGCGAAGACGCCGAACGCCAGCCATACCGCGCGCCCGCCGTGGCCGGCGTCGATATGGCGCCCGAGCAGCAGCCCACCGATCGCGCCCGCGAACGCCGCCAATGCCAGGGCGCCGCCATAGGCCATGTAGTTCTCGCTCAGCGACTGGAAGAGCGCGATCTGCCAAACGAGGATGGCGCCCGCCGCCGTCCAGCCATCGGCCATGAACAAGAAGAAGCCGAGCCGGGACGCCGCGAACGCGCCAGGAACCCGCTTCGCGACGGGCACGTCCGGCGCGCCGAGCAATGGCAGCGCGGAAAGCATCGCAACCGCCGCCGTGACGCCGAAGGCCACGCGCGGACCGAACGACACCAGCAGCCAACCCGCGATCAGCGGGCTCACCACGCCGACCAGCGCCCCGATCGCCTCGCGCGCGCCCAACTGATGGCCGCGGTGCTCCGCATCGCCCAGCGCCGCGAAATACGCGTGATAAGTGGACCAATAGATCGTGTCGCCCACCGCGCCCAGAGCGATCAGCGCAAACAGCATTGGGCCCAAGCCCTGCACCTCGGCCAGCACGAAATACTGCAGTGCGCTGACGAGCACGCCGGCGAACACGAGCGCGCGCAGGCCCCAGCGGGCCGCCGCCGGAATGATGAGCGGGCGGATCAGGAAGCGCCCGGCCAGGATGAGCGCGATCGAGGCCAGCACGCCGGCCGGCGGCAAGCCCGCCTTCAGCAGATAGACGAGATAGAACGCGCCGCCCCCGGCCACGGCGGCGGCGTGCATGCCGTAATGCAGGTTCAACAGGTTGACCGTGCTGTTGCGGAAATAGGCCATGCGCGCGGCTCCGCCATCCCCCGGTGAACGGCGGCTGCAAAAGCGCCCGAATTCCCGCTAAGGCAAGAGCCATGCGGACGATCGGCATTCTCCAAACGGGCGCGCCGCCCGGCGACCTCTCGGCGCGGTTCGATCCCTACGGCGTGATGTTCCAGGAGTTGCTGGGGCAAAGCTTCGCCTATCGCGTCTATGACGTGCAGACGGGAGACATGCCGGCGGGCGTGGATGCCGCGCAGGGCTGGCTCATCACCGGCTCGCCATCCGGCGTCTATGACGGCGACGGGTGGATCGCGGACTTGAAATCTTTCGTGCAACGCGCGGCGGGAACCGCGCCGATGGTGGGCGTGTGCTTCGGTCACCAACTGATGGGCGAAGCGTTCGGCGGCGAAGTGATCAAATCGCCGAAAGGCTTCGGCATTGGGCTGCACCGCTACGAGATCGAGAAGCAGGCCGCCTGGATGGATTCCACCGCGCCGGTGGCGCTGCCCGTGTCGCACCAGGATCAGGTGGTGGCGCTGGGGCCGGGGGCGGAGCGCCTTGGCGCCAGCGCGTTCACACCGAACGCCATCCTGCATTATCCCGCGCTGAAAGCGTTCACGGTGCAGGGCCACCCGGAATTCGATCCCACCTTCTCGCGCGCGCTGATCGCGAGCCGCCGTGGCCTGCGCTATAGCGAAGAAGCCGCCGACGCCGCGATCGCAACGCTTGCCGGCGCGGACGACCGCGCCCGCGTGGGCGGCTGGATCGCCGACTTCCTGAACAGCTGAGCCGGCGCTTAGTTTTCAACGTCGAGCGAGTAGCCGGCCGAGCGGACGGTGCGGATCGGATCGCTTTCATGCGCCAGGTTCAGAGCCTTGCGCAGCCGGCCGATATGCACGTCCACTGTGCGCACCTCGACATAGACGTCCGAGCCCCACACCGCATCGAGCAATAGCTCGCGGCTAAACACCCGCCCCAGATGCTGGATCAGATAAACCAGCAGCATGAACTCCGTGGGGCCGAGATTCACGACGCGGCCCGCACGCTAAACGCGCTGCTCCACGCGGACGACCACGAAGGCGGCGAAGCGCA
>JBFWWB010000008.1:0-39068 GCA_050246435.1 Hyphomonadaceae bacterium | reverse complement strand
GCCAGGTTCGCCGCGCGCCTCGACGCAAAGTCACGCATCATCCTGCGGCGAATCCAGCGCTTTCCGCGCCGCGCAGCCACGACTGTTATTGGCGTCGCGCTGGCCATCGCGCTGCTCGTGGTTGCCGGCGCCTTTCCCGCGGTCATGGTCCAATTGCTCAGCGTGCATTTCTCAGTCGCCAATCGGCAAGACGTCACCTTGTCATTCGTGGCGCCCCGGGAGATCGGCGTCATGCATGCCGTCGCGCATCTGCCGGGCGTGATCTCCGCCGAGCCCTTTCGCGCCGACGATGTCGTGCTTCGCCACGCACAGCTCGAAGTCCGCGAAGCCGTTCTGGGTCTGCCGTTCAATGCACGGCTCAGCCGCCTCATCGGCAGTGACGGCGAAGTGGTGGAGCCGCCTGTCGTCGGCATTGCCTTGGCGCGCGCGCTTGCGGCCAGACTGCACGCAGCCCCGGGCGACGAGATCGAAATCGAGCAGGTGTCAGGCCGGCGTGTACAAGCACACATCCGCGTGTCCGCCATTGTCGATCCGATGGTCGGCTCATCCGCCTATATGAATATCGAAGACCTCGGGCGCCTGTTTCGTGAGCCCGGACGGATTTCCGGCGCTCACCTTTCGCTTGATCCTGTTCGCTACGCAGCGTTCAACGCCAAGCTCAAGGAAACGCCTGCGCTCGCGGGCGCTAGCTTTCTCCGCCAGGCCGAACGATCAATGCGGCGTGCATTCGACGAGGGCGTGGGCGTCATGAACTACCTCTACATCGCGTTTGCCGCGGTGATGGCCGGCGGCGTTGCGTTCTCAACCGCCCGTGTGACGATGGCCGAGCAAGAGCGCGACCTGGCGACCTTGCGGGTTCTCGGCTTTACCCGCGGCGAGGTGTCTTACGTGCTCGTCGGTGAACTGTTCGCCCTGGCTCTCCTTGCTGTTCCCCTTGGTTGCGCGCTGGGAACGGTGTTGGGAATCTGGCTCATGCGGCTCTTTCAAACCGACATGTACAGTTTCAGCTTCATCTTCAATCCAGGCGGCTATGCCTTCGCCATCGCGTTCACACTTGCCTGTGTCGCCAGCGCCTCTTTCATCGTCCGTCTAGGGATAGACCGCCTCGACATGGTGGGCGTCCTCAAGGCCCGGGATTGATCCATGAAAAGCATCTCCTATCCCAAGCTCTCGATGGCGCAATGGCTCTGGCTCTCGGCGGGCGTTGTGCTTGCGATAGGCCTGACATGGCTCGTGCTGCCGCGGCCTACGCTAGTTGAAATGGCGGTCATTGATCGTGGCGAGGTGCGACGCACAATCGTCGATGAGGGGCGCACGCGCATCCACGACGTCTTTGTCATCGCCGCGCCCGTTGGCGGTGAGTTGCAGAGGATATCGCTTCATCCTGGCGACGCGGTCGAGCGCGGCGCCGTGGTGGCGACCATAGCGCCAGCCGACCCCGCGCTCCTGGACGCACGAACCGCGGCTGAGGCCGACGCGGCTATCGCGGCAACGCAGGCAGCGCTTGCCGCAGCTGAGGCCAGCGCCGAGTTGGCGCAGCGCGACCAGGCGCGCGTCGCACTGCTTTCGGAAAGAGGCTTTGCGTCACGCGCGGCGCTCGACGCAGCCAACGCCGCCCTCCGTGCGACACGCGCCAATGTCGTCGTGCGGCGCGCCGATTTGCAACGCGCCCGTGTGTTTGCAGGACGCGGCGGCGCACGCGCGCTATCGGCGACAGCCGTTCGCAGTCCGTCCGCTGGGCGAGTCTTGCGTATCCTACATGAGAACCAGGGCGTGGTCGCCGTCGGCGTACCGCTCCTCGAAATGGGGGATCCATCCGACCTTGAAGTCGTCGCCGAATTTCTAACCCAAGACGCAACGCTCATTCAGGCCGGCGCACCCGCGACTTTGGAGGGATGGGGCGGCGACGAGCCGATCGCCGCCCGCGTCACGCGAGTCGAGCCATACGCACATACGAAGGTCTCCGCCTTGGGCGTCGAGGAACAGCGGGTCAATGTCGTCCTGCGACTAGCCGATCCAACAACGGCGCCTCCGCTCGGGCACGGGTTCCGCATGGATGCGCGCATCACGATCAACGATTTGCCAAACGCCGTACGTGTGCCAACCGATGCCTTGGTGCGCAATGGCTCCGGCTGGGCCGTGTTCCAGATTACGCAGCGACGCGCTCGGCTTAGGCCTGTGCGTATTGGTGTTGGGGACGATCATTATCGCAATGTACTCGCCGGTCTCAAGGCGGGGGATCGAGTTGTTCTTTTTCCAGCCAGCTCTCTCACAGACGGAGCAATCATACGCATTAGAATGCCAGAAACCGCCGCAGTGACCAGACAATGAAATGGCTTTGCCATCGCGAGCAGTCGTCTGACTGTTCGGACGTGACGTCGACCAACTCAAGATAGTTGTCCGAAGCTCTTCGGCGTGAGCATCACCTTGATCGTGATCAATACGTGAGAAGAATTAGTTCTCCTATTCTTGAGCATGGATGATTCTCTCAACCACCTAGCACTAAATTTGTTTCTTGCTTCGATCATGGTCGCCATAACAACGCTGATACACTTCTTCGGGTTACTACTCCTCACACGGCTCATGAGCCATGCCCACGGGAGACTGCGCACTCACGAGGCCGCCTGGAGACAGGCAAGCATGATTTTGATTGTTGTTATCGGAGTATTCGCCCTTCACACGGTGCAAGTGTGGGCCTATGCGATCGTTTACGATCGATTGAATGAGTTTGGCTCATTTGAGGAGGCGCTTTATTTTTCTACCGTGTGCTTCTCGACGCTTGGGTTTGGCGACTTCACTCTCAGCGAAAAGTGGCGTGTATTTAGCGCAATAGAAGCAATTAATGGCTTGGTCTTGATTGCTTGGTCGACAGCGTTTCTTGCCAGCGTTACCGGCCGGTTACGACTCCTGGAACACGCGTGGCTTGAGCGAGAATAGTCTCGTAATTGGGTTGCGTCTGGGCAACCTCCATTTGAGTGGCGCCTGATCCACTACACACCTATCGCGACGGCGCACGCTCATCATTGTAGATCACGCCGGGGCGGCGCCCCTACTCCTCATGGCGGTCTGTCGCGCGGTAGCCAAGCGTACGCTTTGCGCCGACGGCTCACGACGCTTTTCATCCAGCCTAATGCGCCCGGAGCCCCGAAAATGAGATTACGGGCCCTACTGCCAAGGACAACTTCCTACAGCCGTAACCCCGCGATCCCGACAGCCTCCAGCTCAGCATGACTGTCCTGGCGCCGAGGCGTCGTCCCGCTCACACGTACTCGCTCTTTTGGCGCAGATGTGCGGAATGACAACGCATCATCACGTGCCTTTCGGCGGAATTCGGAGTGAGATGTTCCCTTGAATAGTGCGGAAGCATCGAGAAACCTCACGGGAGACCGCGCGCCATCGCGAGGGCTATGACCTAGCCGACGTGGCGGCGTTCTATTGCGCGGTCCATCCGCCATCCACCGCCAGCGCCTGACCCGTGGCGAATCTGGCCGCGGGGCTGCACAGCCACGCCACGGCGTCGGCGATTTCCTCCGGCGTTCCCGTGCGCCCCATGGGCGCGCCGGCGGCGAGCGCATCGTGGGCGGCGCGATCGCCCTGCGTGAAACGCGCGATCATCGGGGTTTCGATCACGCCGGGACACACAGCGTTCACGCGTACGCCGCGCCGCGCATATTCAAGCGCCGCCGCTTTGGTGAGACCGATGACGCCGTGCTTACTCGCGACATAGGCCGGGATGCCGGCGAAGCCCACGAGCCCGGCGATCGACGCGCAATTGACGATCGCACCGCCGCCCGCCGCAATCATGCGCGGGATTTCGTGCTTCATACACCACCACACGCCGCGCAGATTGACCGCTATCACCTGCTCCCAATTCTCGTTCGTGCAATCCGCCGTTTCGCCCTGGGCGCCCTCGACGCCGGCATTGTTGAACGCGAAATGCAGGCCGCCGAATTCCGCCTCCGCGCAGGCTGCAGCGACCTCGATCTCCGCTTCGGCGCGCATGTCGCAGCGCACGAAAACGGCGCGCCCGCCGCGCGCACGGATATCGGCGGCCACCGCTTCACCCAGCGCTTGCTGCGCATCCGCGAGCACGACGCTTGCGTCCTGCGCCGCGAAGGCGCGCGCGGCGGCCGCTCCAATGCCGGAAGCGGCGCCTGTGACCAGCGCCGTCCGGCCAGCGAAAACTCCCACGTCAGCCATGCGTTCAATGCGCCATGAAGATCGCCGTGCGCGCGGCGCGCAGCACCTTACCCGTCACACCGCCGAGCAGGAATTGCGTCCAGCGCGCGTGGCCGTAGCCGCCCATCACCAGCAGATCGCCGCCGATGCGCTCCAACTCCGACGCGATGGCGACGTCGGCGCCATGCTCGAGATCGCCCGCGGGCATGACGATGGGATCCTCAACCGCGACGCCGTGGCGCTCGATGTAGGTCGCCAGGCGGCGTAGCGCGTTTTGATCTTCGCCTTCCCATTCCACGCGGGGATCGACGACGACAATGTGCACCCGCTCGGCTTGTCGCAGGAACGGCGTCGCCGCGCGCACCGCGCGCGCAGCCTCCGGCGTGCCCTTCCAGGCGATCAGCACGCGCCGGCCGAAGGCGTGCGGCGCCGCGGTGCGCGGCAGCACCAAGCACGGCGCGCCCCCGTTCAGCAGCGCGCCCAGCAGAATTTCCGTATCGACCGCGGTTTCATCGCCCGTTTCCGGCTGGCCGACGATTGCGAAATCGCAGTTGCGCGCCGCAGCGGCGGCGGCGGCCCTGATCTTCCCGTATGGCGCGCTCGGCGCATACGCGGAAAAGACCGGGCCAAATTCCGCCACGGCGCTCAGCGATTTGAGGAACGCGTTAGCCTCGGCCCGGTTGGCGGCCACGACCTGATCGTACACCGATTGCAGCGACGGCGTAACGACGCCGGCGAGCGCCAGCGGCATCGGCGCGAAGCGGATCGCTTCGAGGTGCGCGCCACTCTTCTGCGCCAGTGCCCAGGCGGCGGCGACACGGGCGCGCGCCTGCTCCTCCGGGCCATCCGCGAATACAAGCACCTCCCGCACGTCCATGAGCCGATCCTTCCTCGATCGTAGGACGATATCTGCGCGGCGCGCAGCGGCCCTTGATCTGAGACAAGCCGGCCCTAGTATCACCGTGCGGCAGGGGGCGTTTACGATGTTTGACCTGCGTCAACGACTGGCCCGCATGCGCCCTGGAGGTTCCGCCGCCATGCGCATCGCCCATCCCTTCGCCGCCGCGTTCGCCCTTCTCGCTTTGGCGGGGTGCGCGCTGGTGCAGCATGAACCGCAGGACAGCCCGCGCCTGCAGGCCGCCGGCCACGCGTTGACGCGCGCCGCCTGCGCCGGCTGCCACGCCGTCGAAGCCGCCGGCGAAAGTCCCGCGCCGGAAGCGCCGGCGCTGCGCAGCCTCAACGCGGAGGGCTACCGCGTGGCCACGCTGGAGAACGCACTGCAAAACGGGATCAGCACCGGCCATCCAGCGATGCCGATCATGCGCTATTCCGATGGCGACGTGCGCGCGATCGTGGCGTATCTGCGCGCTATCCAGACTGAGAAATAGGGCGCAGACATTGAAGACGCCTGTTTTGACCTTTCATGGCGCGGCAGGCTGCGTTACGGGATCGTGCGCGCGCCTTCAGGCAGGCGACGCCGACATCCTGATTGATTGCGGCCTCTTCCAAGGCAGCAAGACGCTCAAAGAGCTCAACTACGACCCCTTTCCGTTCGATCCCGCTAAAATCGACGCCGTGCTGCTCACGCATGCGCATATCGATCACTCCGGGTTGCTGCCGAAGTTGCGGCTGGCGGGCTTCAAAGGGCCCATCCTCGCCACCGCGGGCGCCAAGGCGCTCTGCGCGGTGATGCTGCCGGACGCCGGCGCGATCCAGGAAATGGAGGTGAACGCGCTGAACGTGCGCCGCCGCCGGCGCGGCGAAGAGGCGATCGCGCCCATCTACACCGCGGCGGACGCGACCGATACGATGGCGCTGTTTCGCGCCGTCGCCTACGATACATGGACACCCATCGCGCCCGGCGTCGAGGCGCGCTGGTGGAACGCCGGTCACATCCTCGGCTCCGCCTCCATCGAAATCGCGCTCTCGGGCGCGGGCGCCGCGGCGACGCGCCTGCTGTTCTCCGGCGACATCGGCCCGGGCGGGCGTGAATTGGCTGAAGACCCGCAAGGCCCCGCGGGCGTCGATCATCTGATCCTGGAAAGCACGTACGGCGGCGTAGAGCGCGCGCGGCTCGATCCCGAAAAGCGACGGGCCGCGTTGGCCGACAAATTGCGGACCGCACATGCCCGTGGCGGGCCGCTGCTCATTCCCGCCTTCGCCGTTGAGCGGACACAGGAATTGCTTGTCGACTTGCTGCAACTCATGGAGCGCTCGGAAGCGCCGCCCGGCCCGATCTTCCTCGACAGCCCGCTGGCGATCCGCGCAACCGAGGTGTTCCTCGCGCACGGGCGCGGCGAAAACGGCAATCCCTATGGCGCGCTGCGCGAGTCCGGCTGGTTGCGTTTCACCGAAAGCGCCTCCGAAAGCCGCGACATCGAGCGCTTCCATGGCTGGCACGTGATTATCGCGGCCAGCGGCATGTGCGACGCCGGCCGTGTGCGCCATCATCTGAAGCGCCTGCTGTGGCGGCCCGAGGCAAGCGTTATGCTTGTCGGTTATCAACCCATCGGCACGCTCGGCCGGCTGCTGCTGGAAGGGCGCGAGGAAGTGCGCATCCAGGGCGAGCCGTTCCGCGTGCGCGCGCATGTTTCGCTGTTCGATCTCTATTCTGGTCATGCCGATGGCCTCGGCCTGACCAGCTGGGCTCAGGCGCGCAGCCCCGTGCGCGGCTCGGTTTTTCTGAACCACGGTGAGCCAGAGAGCACGCGCGCGCTACAGCGCCGACTTGTCGAAGCCGGTTTCGCCACAGAGCGGGTCGTCCCCGTCAAGCTCGACAACGCCTATCGGTTGCACACCACGACGCCGGAGGAAATTTCGGGCGCCGCCGCACGGCTACCGCCGGAGGCTGTTTCACGCCTCGATTGGCACAATGCGCGCGCGGATTTTCTTTCTCGTCTCAACAAGCAGCTGGACGCAGCCGAAAGCGACGCCGCGCGCAAGCGAATGCTCGACGCGCTCGCCGAAGCGCTTGGCGGAGCGGTGCCGCGATGAGCAGCCCATGCGCGCGATGAGCCTCGTCACCCGTGGCGCACCGCTGGAAATGCGCGAGCGCGAAGACCCGGTTCCTGGCGCGCACGAGGTTTTGCTGCGCGTGCGGGCGTGCGGCGTATGCCGCACCGATCTCCACATCGCCGATGGCGAGTTGCCCACGCCCCGTCTTCCCGTTACGCCCGGGCACGAAATAGTCGGCGTGGTCGAGAGAAAGGGCCAGGCCGTGGACCATGCCGTGGGCGCGCGCCTCGGGGCGCCCTGGCTCGCTTACGCCTGCGGCGTCTGCCACTATTGTCAAACAGGCCGCGAAAATCTGTGCGATGCGTCCGAATTCACCGGCTGGACGCGTGACGGCGGCTACGCCGACAAAGCCCTCGTCGACGCGCGCTTCTGCATTCCGATCCCCGATGAATTCTCCGATGCCGAAGCGGCGCCGCTGCTTTGTGCGGGACTTATCGGCTTCCGCAGCTGGCGCATGGCGGGATCGCCCGACACGGTGCGCAATTTGGGCCTCTATGGCTTCGGCGCCGCCGCCCATCTCTTGGCGCAGGTGGCGATCGCGCACGGACAAGCGGTCTATGCTTTCACCCGCCCCGGCGACACCGCGGCGCAAGCGTTTGCCCGCGGCCTCGGCTGCGCGTGGGCGGATGGCTCGGACACGCTTCCGCCTTCCCCACTCGACGCTGCAATCCTCTTTGCGCCAGTGGGCGCGCTTGTGCCTGCTGCTCTCAAAGCCGTGCGCAAGGGCGGAACTGTCGTGTGCGGCGGCATCCATATGAGCGACATACCAAGCTTTCCGTATAATTTGCTTTGGGAGGAGCGCAGAATCGTTTCGGTCGCCAACCTCACGCGCGCTGATGGGCGCGATTTCATGCCGCTCGCCGCGAGGCTCCGCTTGCGCGTCGCACCGAAACTTTATGCGTTGGAGCAGGCGAACGCCGCGCTCGACGATCTGCGCCGCGGCGCGTTCACCGGCGCAGCGGTGCTAGTCCCATGACTGCGCGGAATTTCGACGCGCTGTTCGCACCACGATCCCTCGCGCTGATCGGCGCCAGCGATCGGCCCGGCTCAGTCGGCGCGGTCGCGACGCGCAATCTTCTGACAGGCGGCTTTTCCGGCCCTATCATGCTGGTGAACCAGCGCGCGCAAACGATCGCCGGCGCTCCGGTCTATCCCTCGATCCAGGCTTTGCCGCATCGTCCCGATCTCGCCGTGATCGCCACGCCGGCGGCCACAGTCCCCGCGCTTGTGGCGGAGCTGGGCGCCGCGGGATGCCGCGCCGCGATCGTCATTTCCGCCGGCTTTGGCGCGCCTGACAGCGCCCTGCGCGCGCAAATGCAGGCCGCGGCCCGGCCCTACCTGCTGCGCCTGCTGGGGCCAAACAGCCTTGGCTTCCAGTCGCCGTCTGCTGGGATCAACGCGAGCTTCGCACATATTCAGCCCAAGGGGGGAGGGCTGGCGCTTATATCGCAGTCGGGCGCAGTGGCGGCGGCGCTGATCGATTGGGCGGCGGAAGAGGATATCGGCTTCTCCCATGTTGTCAGCCTGGGCGACATGACCGATATCGATTTCGGCGATATGCTGGATCATCTCGCCTATGATGCGTTGACGAACGCGATCCTGCTCTATGTCGAAAACGTCACGCACGCGCAAAAATTTATGGCGAAGGGCCGGGAGGCCACGCGCGGCAAACCGGTTATTGTCGTAAAATCGGGGCGCAGCGCCGCCGGCGCGCGCGCCGCGGCCACGCATACCGGCGCCCTCGCCGGCGCCGACCTCATCTATGACGCCGCATTTCGCCAGGCCGGCATGCTGCGCGTGGATGAATTGGGAGAACTCTTCATCGCCGCCGAAATGCTGGCGAACGGCGCGCGCGTGACAGGCGACCGCCTCGCCATTCTCACCAACGGCGGCGGCGCAGGCGTGCTCGCGGTGGATACGCTGCAGGCGGCCGGCGGAAGCCTCGCGCCGCTGACTGGGGCGACGCTCACGCGATTAGATGCGGCGTTGCCCGCTGGTTGGTCGCGCGCCAATCCAATCGACATCATCGGAGATGCACGCGCCGAACGCTATCGCGCTGCGCTCGAGGCGCTCACCGAGAACGGCCCACAGGACGCGATTCTCGTCATGAATTGTCCCACCGGCGTCGCCGACAGCCTGGAGAACGCGGAAGCCGTGATCGCCGCAGCCGGCGCCGCGCGCCTACAGGCGCCGCTGCTCACCTGCTGGCTTGGCGGCCAAACGGCAAGGACATCGCGTCGTCGCTTCGCTGCCGCACGCACGCCAAGCTTCGAAACGCCGCACGAGGCGGTGCGCGCCTTCATGCAGCTCGTGCGATACGGGCGCAACCAGACGTTGTTGCAGGAGGTCCCCGACCCCATAGATACGATCTCGCCTCAGGCCCGCGCCACCGCCCGCGCCGTGATAGCGGCCGTCTTACAGGAGGAGCGCATGATGCTGACGGCGCCGGAGGCGCACGCCGTGCTCACCGCCTACGCCATTCCAAGCGCCGCGCCACGCGTTGCAACCACACCGGCCGCGGCGGGCGTTGCAGCCGCAGCGATCGGCGGACGCGTCGCGCTCAAAATCCTGTCGCCCGACATCACGCACAAAACCGATGTTGGCGGCGTATGCCTAAACTTATGCGGCGCAGCGGAAACTGAACGCGCCGCCGGCGATATGCTCGTGCGCGCGCAGGTCGCAGCGCCGGGCGCACGCCTCATCGGCTTCACCGTGCAACCGATGATAATCCGCCCGAAGGCGATAGAGCTACTTGTCGGCATCAACGCCGACCCCACCTTTGGACCGGTTGTCTTGTTCGCGGCCGGCGGGGTTACAACGGAAATCGTCGCGGATCGCGCTGCCGGACTACCCCCTCTCCACACCGCGCTCGCGCGCGACCTGATTGCGCGCACGCGCGTCTCCAAATTGCTTGCCGGTTATCGGGACACGCCGCCTGTAAAAGCGGTTGCGGTAGAAGACGTTCTGATCCGTCTTTCGGCGTTGGCCCTCGATCTGCCCGAGATCGCCGCACTCGACATCAATCCGCTAATAGCGGACAGCGACGGCGTGATCGCCCTCGATGCGCGCATCGAATTGCATCAGCACTCAACGGCGAGACAAAATCAATAGAATCCAGTCAGCAAGCCTCGAATCAGCCATTGTGTCACCTTGAAGGCGCGTGAGGTGACCTCTGCTTCTCATCCAGAGGGACTGGAATCCGGTGATCATCAATCGCCTCCGACGGGCGTCGTTCAAGCGCTTCGTTCTCGGTCTACCGCGCCGCGTAGGTGCGACAGCCATGCATTTACAAACAAGGTGTTGGTATCCCGCAGGGTAATTTCTTTAGACGAGGAATGCGCTTACGTCCGCATCACTCTCCGCTCAACGCACCATCAGTGGTTCGATCTGGGTGTGGCGCAAATGGCGGCGATGCCTTCGGTGGAAATCCGTGCGCGCGTGCTGAAGACGCAGATTGTCCCAGACAACGAGATCTCCCACGCGTCAGGAATGCTCGTAGATTACTTCTGATTTGTAGATGTGCTGAGACAGCTCCTCGAGCATAATTCTTCCTGAACACCGAAACCGGTGATGCGATCGAAATGCTGTGGGCTGATGTCTTGAATCCCTTTGCGCCTGGCGTCCTATCGACCTTTCTGTCGGCCGTACGGACTTGAGCGCGAGGCCGCCACGTCGTGATCGCCGTAAACCGTTCCCGCGCCTATTGGCGCCGCCGCGCATGCGCCTCATCGTGCCGTCGCGCAGCGCGTAAGCGGAGGACTGCCATGAAACTTGGGTATGTAGGGCTAGGCAGCATGGGTGCGGCGCTCGCCGGACGCCTCGCGCGCACGCATGAAATCGACGTGTTCAACCGCTCTCCGGCTCCGATTGCGCGACTGGAGGCGATCGGAGCGAAAGGGCTTTCAAGTGCCAAGGCCGTCGGAGAGGCAAATGAGGTCGCCTTCATTTGCGTGCAAACGTCTGATCAGGTTCGCGCGGTGATTTTTGGAGAAACGGGCATCGCGGCGGGCATGAAACCCGGCGGAATGATCGTCGACCAAACCACTGGTGATGCGATCAAAACGCAACAGATGGCGGAGGAGCTCGCCGAGCGCGGCATTGATCTCATTGACGCGCCGGTTAGCGGCGGTCCGCAAGCCGCGGAGGCCGGCACGATTGCGTTGATGGTCGGCGGGAGCGTGCCGCAATACGAGCGGATACGGCCGATCCTTGAAGCCATCAGCCCAAACATTTTCCACTGCGGGCCTGTGGGCGCCGGTCACGTAATGAAGGTCGCGAACAACCTCCTGGCGGCGAGCCAACGCCTCCTTACCTTTGAAGTTGTCGCCTTGGCCGTGAAGAGTGGCCTCGACCCGAAACGCGTGGTCGAGGTTTTGCTGAAAAGTTCCGGGCGCAATTATACTCTTGATGTCACGTTTCAGCGGCACATTCTGACTGGACGTTTGTTCCAAGGCTTCACGCTTGGGCTCATGCATAAAGACGTGAAGTTGGCGACGAAGCTCGCCGAAGATTCCAAGGTGCCGCTGTTTATCGGCGCCCTCATCAGCGAATACTATCGAACGATCATCAACGACCTAGGGGCGGACGAGGATGTCAACATGGCTGTGCGGTATTTTGAAAGGATGTCCGGCGCTATAATGCACTCAAAAACGAACGACAGCGATGTTTAACTTAGGGGGAGTATTGGCATGTACCCGCCGCCGACCATTATTGAAGCGGAGCTGTTCACGCGCCTGCCGCAAAAGTTCGAGCGCCCAGGCTCCGAAACAGAATGGGCCAATGTCAACCTGCACGGACGTCGAATCACGAGCTTCTTAGAGGGCCCTTCATTCGATCGAGACGGAAATCTCTATGTGGTCGACATCCCATTCGGGAGACTCTTCCGCATTACGCCCATCGGCGACTGGAGCCTTGTCGCGGAATATGACGGATGGCCAAATGGCACCGCCATACATCGCGACGGCACAATCTTTATCGCGGATCAGAGGCACGGAATAAAACGCTTCGATCCATCAACGGGAAAGGTGGAAACCTTTCTGGCGCACGATCATTTGGAGGGGTTTCGAGGGTGCAATGATCTCGTCTTCGCATCCAATGGCGACCTCTACTTCACGGATCAGGGGCAAACCGGCCTTCAAGATCCAACCGGACGCGTCTTCCGTCATCGCGCCGAGGGACGGCTCGACAAGCTCGTCGATTTCGCGCCCAGTCCAAATGGTCTCGCGCTAAGTCCCGACGAGAAGACGCTCTATCTGTGCGTCACGCGCGCAAACGCGATCTGGCGTGTGCCTCTGCTGCCCGATGGCCGAACGACCAAGGTTGGCAATTAGATCCAACTCAGCGGCGGCATGGGACCAGACGGGATGGCTGTCGACCGAGATGGCGGCCTCGCCGTGGCGCACGTCGCCGCCGGAAACGTTTGGGTCTTTGGACGGCTTGGCGAGCCGCTCTATCGCATCGTGTCGCCCACCGGCGGCTTGTTCATGACCAATGTCGCGTTCGGGGGGGCGGAAAACCGGCATCTCTTCATTGTCGATTCCGATACCGGCGCGGTGTTGCGCGCCGAGTTGCCGGCGCCAGGCCTAACGCTCTACTCGCACATGTGATCGCTTCATCGACGAGGCCGCTGGGCTAATTGTCAGGCGCCCAGGTCGTATCTCTTGTTTCCACGCCGGCCGCCGCCGCCGCCGCGGCGATGCCGGCGAGATCGTAGAGGTTCGCCCCGGCGCGCATCTGTTCCGTCCACGCGCGCTCGCGCACCGCATAGGCGCGCGCCCGCTCAAGCGCTTTTGGCAGCAGAGCAAGCGGAACGGCGAGCACGCCATCGCCGTCAGCGACGATCATGTCGCCGGGCGATACGCAAACGCCGCCGCACACGATCGGCGCATTGACTAGACCAGGTCCGCGCTTCTCTGCATGCGCCGCCGAAACGGCGCTCGCCCACACCGGATACGTCATCTCGCGCAGGGCATCGACGTCGCGAACGCAACCATCAACAATAACTCCAGCCAATCCTTTTGCCTGCGCATTCACCGTCGCCATCTTGCCCCATTGCGCGCCATGCGCCGCGCCGCCATTCGTGGTAACCAACACCTGCCCTCGGGCCGCCAGACGCAACGCGCAATGCATCATCAGATTGTCGCCGGGATAGTTGAGCGCGGTAACGGCTTGGCCCGCAATCCGCACACCAGGAACCAAGGCGCGCAGCGCTGGCTCCATCAGCGCTGCGCGGCCCGCCACCGGCCCCAACGCCTCGTGCAGATCGGCCACGCCGATGGCCGCGGCTTCCCCAGCAAGCGCCGGATCACAGGATGGAATTTGCGTATAGACGACCGAACTCATCCCCATGCTTCCTCTGCTGAGATGGAAAGTGGTTGCCTATCGCACGTACGTCGGATCAGAAACCCCCACGGAGACCGGTGTGGCGCAAACCTCTTTTGACTATGTCATCGTCGGCGCCGGAGCGGCGGGCTGTGTCATGGCCGCGCGGCTCTCCGAGGACCCCGCCGTCCGCGTGGCGCTGATCGAGGCGGGCGGCGGCGATGGCAGTCCCTTCCTGCGGATTCCCGGCTTCGGATTTCTGGTGGGCGCCGCGCCCAAATATAATTGGGGCTTCGTCACCGAGCCGATGGTAGGCGTGGACGGCCGGCGCATGACGCTGCTGGCGGGCAAGGCGCTGGGCGGCTCCAGCAGCATCAACGGCATGATCTACACGCGTGGACATTCGCGCGACTACGATCTCTGGCGTCAGATGGGTGCGGAAGGTTGGGGCTTCGAAGGCGTGCTGCCTTTCTTCCGCAAGGCCGAAGGCAGCGCGCGCGGCGCCAGCGCATTGCGCGGCGGGGACGGCCCGTTCCGCACCAAGAAATCCGAGCCGCGCCTGCCGATAGCCGATGCGTTCCTCGAAGCGCTGACGCAGGCCGGCTTCCCGCTGCGCGACGATCTCAATGCTGACGAGGGCGAGGGTTTCGGCTTCTACGACGTGAACATCCATCGTGGCCGGCGGATGAGTGCGGCAGCCTCCTATCTCGAAGCGGCGCGCGTGCGGCCCAATCTCTCGGTTTTCACTAGGGCACACGCGCTGCGCGTGGCGATCGAAAACGGGCGCGCCCGCGGCGTAGAAATCCTGCATCTTGGCGTTGCCGAGCGCGTCTCAGCGGAGCGCGAGGTGATCGTGTGCGCCGGGGCGATCAAATCGCCGCAACTCTTGATGCTTTCCGGTGTCGGACCCGCAGAAGAACTGGCCGCGCAGGGGTTGCCGGTCGTCGTGGACTCGCCGAATGTCGGGCGGAATTTGCAAAACCATCCCTGCTATCGCGCGCAATGGCTCTGCAACGCGCCGGTGACGGCGCGCCGCCATCTGCATCCGCTGAGCGCCGCGAAGGCGGCGTGGAATTATGCGCTGCATCGCAGCGGCCCGCTGGCGGAGAGTTTTGTCACCGCGGGCGGCTTCTTCCGCACCGACGAGCGCATGGAGACGCCGGATGCGCAGGTCGTTATGCTGGCCGCGCTCGTGCCGGATGCGCGGCCGGGAAAGCTCAATCCGTGGGATCTGCTGCCGAAAGAGGATGGCTTCTCCCTCACCATCTACCAGGGCTCGCCCTGGAGCCGCGGCGACGTGCGCCTCGCTTCGGCCGACCCGCTGGCCGCGCCGCGCGTCCAGCCCAATTATTTCGCCGATCCGCGCGACATGGACGTGCTCGTCCGCGCGATGACGATGATGCGCGCGGTGATCCGACAGCCGGCAATCGCGAAATATGTCGCGCGCGAAGTGCGCCCCGGCCTCGCCGCCGTGGACGACGCGACGCTGCGCGCAGACATCCGCCGCAACGCCTCGACCTCCTATCATCAAGCCGGCACCTGCGCGATGGGCGTCGACGAGACCGCTGTCGTCGATGCGGCGCTGCGCGTGCGCGGCGTCGACGGTCTGCGTGTGGCGGATGCCTCCGTCATTCCGCGGCTACCGAATGCGGCGCTGCACGGCCCGGTGATCATGATCGGCGAGAAGGCGGCCGCTCTCGTCAAAGCCGCATGAAGGAAACGCGATGGAAGCCCCGCTCGAGCCTGATCTGGCGATTGTCGACGCGCATCATCATCTCTTCCATCATGCGAACGCGCGCTATCTGATCGAAGAATTCGCCGCCGACATCGCAGCGAGCGGTCACAATATTCTGGCCACGGTCTATTGTGAGAGCCGCGCCATGATGCGCGCGGACGGACCCGAAGCGATGAAGCCCGTGGGTGAGACGGAATTCGCCGCCGGCGTCGCCGCGATGAGCGCCAGTGGGCGCTACGGGCGGGCGCGGATAAACGCCGCAATCGTGGCCTACGTGGACTTGACGCTCGGCGCGGCGGTTGAGCCCGTGCTGCAGGCGCATGAGAGCGCGGCGGGCGGACGCCTGCGCGGCGTGCGCCAGGGCGTCTATTGGGACGCGGCGCCGGAGGTGTGGAGTGCGGTGTCGATGCGTCCGCCGCAAGGATTGATGGCGGATGCGCGCTTCCGCGAGGGGATCGCGGCGCTGATGCGCCACGGCTTGTGCTTCGACGCGGTGCTGTTTCATCCGCAACTGCCGGAACTCGCCGCGCTGGCAGATGCTTTTCCCGACGGCGCCTTCGTGCTCAATCACATGGGGTTTCCGTTGGGCGTAGGCCCCTATGCGGGCCAGCGCGAGGCGGTGTTTTCGGCGTGGCGCGCGAGCATGGCGGAGTTAGCGCGGCGGGAAAATGTGATGGTGAAGGTAGGCGGCTGCGGGATTCCCGTATGGGGATTCGACTTCCATAAGCGCGTGCAAGGCCCCTCCTCGCAGGAATTGGCTGCGGCGTGGAAGCCTTACGTCGAGACGACGCTTGCGCTCTTTGGACCCGCGCGCTGCATGGCTGAAAGCAACTATCCGGCTGATCGTGCAAGTGCTGGATACGGTGAGATCTGGAACGCCTTAAAGAGGCTTACGACGAGCCTAAGCACGGAGGATCGCACAGCGCTCTTCCGTGGCACCGCAGAACGCGTCTACGCATTCTGATGCGGCCTTGGAGTCGGCAGAACGAAAAGCCTTGGTTGTCATCATCTGAAGCGTCGGGGATCATACTGAATCATCGCAAAAGGCATATTTAGTAACGGAGACTTATCCCGAATGGCAGGAGACGGGACCTCCCTAGATGAACGCGCCAGGCATCGTAAGAGAGCACTGAGAACATGAACAAAACGGGCGCCCCAAGCGACACCCAAAAGAGGCTAAGGCGCAATTCATGAATGTCCGCAGCTGACTGCGCCGCCGTGAAGCCATACGGCACAACGTAGGGCCATACGCTCGCCGTTAGACCACCATAAGCGGCAACAATTGCCACCAGCGAACCAAAGAACCCAATATGCGGCTTCCGCATAAGAGGCGAGAGGAACGCACCGGCCAATCCCAGCGCGGCCGCAATGGGCAGCGGCGCCATCGCGATGGCCGCCGCGATTGCTAAGCTGCTCATTCGTTTGCGCGCCTGATCGGCGAGCGCGCCATCCGCTTGAAAGGCCACCCATGCGGAGCCGAGTAACGCGTAGCCGATCGTTAGTGCGGCCGCAATCAGCACTGAGAATGGCGTCGCCCAATCCAACCATCCGCCGATGAATCTGCCGTGGGCTACCGAGAACCCTCTCAAATAACCGCCAAGGCAGAAGCCTTGTGCCGCTGTCGCTACAAAAGACGCAATGGCGAAGACAGCTGACCATCGCCGTTCCGCCTTGTCGCCGGCTGAACGCCTGAGAAAGGCAGCAACGCCGCGAGCTGCAAGTGCAGCGAGCATAACGGCGATCGGCGCGGCGAGCCCTTCCGCAAGCATTC
Organism: Hyphomonadaceae bacterium; assembly: GCA_050246435.1. GTDB lineage: Bacteria > Pseudomonadota > Alphaproteobacteria > Caulobacterales > Aquidulcibacteraceae > JAKFWI01. The sequence continues at coordinate 22,047 of JBFWWB010000008.1, read as the reverse complement.
TAAACGGAAAGGGAAACGCAAAATACATCATCAGAGCCGCTTCGATGAGCCACCACTCGCTACTATATCGCGTGGCTGCGGTGGAGCGCACGACGGCGTCGCGGCCCGTGCGATCCGTCTCATTAAGCAAAAGCATGCCGGCGCCCAGATCAAAGCTGTCCAGCACGACATATCCGCCTATCAGCGCTACTACCGCAAATGCCGCAAGGCTCGGAAGGTCCGCATCACTCATTGCTCCGACCTCACGTTCTGAGTTCCGCCGCGAAGCTAAGCGCCGACAGCACACCGACGTGAAATCCAGCCGCGACCGATACGCCAGCAAGTTTGGCGTTCTGCTGAAATTTCCACGAAACGGACATTTTTCGTCTGGGATAGGAGGCGCTTCGCCGCCTTCACGGCAGAATATTCATCTGAATACGTGGTGTTGGTTCGTTCGGGAGGATTATTGCCGTCAAGCGCCCAAAGTTCGTAGATCATTCGTCGCCTCGCTTAACCATCCAGGAAGCGAAGATGTTCCACTCTCGCCTTGACGAAGATCAAGACATTATGGCCAAGTCGGACGTCGTGGCATTCTATTGCGCTGTCCATCCGCCATCGACCACAAGCGCCTGACCAGTCGTGAAACTTTCGCCCGAGCTACACAGCCGTGAAGCAGCGCTAGCGACTTCTTCCGGCTTTCTCGTGCGCCCAATCTTGTCCAAATGCCAGCGCGGCGACGGCGCGGGAAGAACTCTCCTCAGCCTCTTCGCGATTTGAGGACCGAACTTGATTGTCCAACAACCAACCTCGCGGGGATCAAAATCTTGCAAACAGAGACAAGTTCGTATTAAGCTGACAACGCCACCACTCCGCGCGGCCTTACAACAGCCGATAGAGAGTCCGCGGCGGGACGCCGGCGCGAAACCGGCCTTGGCGTAGGCGCGCAGCGCCGAGGCGTGGCCCTCGTCCGCCCCAGCTCAAGCGCGGAGCGAACAGGGTCGCCGCGGCCGCGGCAAATCACAGGCCGGCGCCCGCAGCAGGGGAACTGGATGGCCGCCCCGCGGCGCGCTAGTCTCAATAGCGTCATGCCTGAAACCACGCCCTCGCGCGCGCCGCTGCCCAGCGCGGCGCAGCCACGCCGCAAACCGGTCGACGACGGGGATCACGCCGTCGTCAAATCGGCGCAGCGCGCGCTCGCCATCTTCGAGATGTTCGACCGCGAGCGCCGGCCGCTGACCTTGAAGGAAATCTGCAGCCGCCTGGGTTATGCGCCGTCCAGCGGCTCGGGCCTGCTCAAGAGCCTCGTATCGCTCGGCTACCTCACCTACGACCGGCGCGCTTATTTCCCGACGATGCGGATCGCCGCCGTAGCCAGCTGGGTGAAGGGCGCCCTCTTCGCCGACGGCGAGATGCTGCGCCTCATGGAGGATCTGCGCGCCGCCACCAACGAAATGGTGTTCCTCGCCACGCAGAGCGGCGTGCATGCCCAATACGTCCATATCCTGCGCGACGATCCGATGAATTTCGGCACCCAGCCGGGCGACCTGCGCTCGCTCATCGGCTCGGGCGTCGGCGTGATGCTGCTCGCCGGACATACCGACGGCGAAATCGAGAAATTGTGGCGGCGCGCCGTCTACAAGATGCCCAGCTCGGCGCGGGTCAGCCTCGATACGGTGATGGGGAATGTGCGCCTGGCGCGCGCCAACGGCCATTTCTTCGCCCGCAACATGACCTTCTCCGACGCCAGCACCGTCGTCTTCCCGGTGCCCGGCGCGCATATGGAGAAGAAGTTCGTGATCGCGGTGGCCGGGCCAACGGCGCGGGTCGAGAGCAGCCTGGACAGCATCATCGCGATCGCCAAGCGCCGGATCGCGCGGATCGACCTGGTGGTCGCCGCCGCCTAGACGCGCAGAAATTTCACGATGCCGAAAATGGCGCCCGCGCTGCGCGCGCGCTGGGCAGCCTCCCCGCCCGGGATTAGTAATGCCGGCAACGCCCCGCGGCCCGCGCCGCAGGGTCAAGCATGACGGTCAGCGCCGGCGACGCGCGCGCCGTGGGAGGCAAGGACATGGAAAACAAGCCGAACGTCAACCCGGGCAAGCTCGAGCTTACCGACGAAAACATCATCGACCTTCCCGGCATGGCGAGCCGCTGGGTGCGCCTGGCCGATGGCCGGCGCGCGCACTACATCACCACCGGCGACAAGGGCCCCTACGTCGTGCTGCTGCACGGTGGCATCGAAGGCTCCTCCGGCACGGCCGGCTGGCGCTTCATGGCCCCCTTCCTCGGCGCCAACGGCTTCCGCGTGTTCTGCCCCGATCAGCCGGGCTACGGCCTCTCCGACGTGAGCAAGGTCGAGTATCTCGACGGCAGCCCGAAGGCGAAGGTCGACTTCGTGAAAAACTTCGCCGACGCGCTGTGCCTCGACACCTTCCACCTCGCCGGCAACTCGATGGGCTGCATGGTGGCGTGCGACTTCGTCATCAGCCACCCCGAGCGCGTAAAGAGCGTGTTCTTCATCGCCGGCGGCTTCGGCGACATCTCGCCCGCCCCGATGATCCCGCCGCGCGAAGGCAAGTTCAATCCGAACAAGCAATATGACGAGTTGAGCAAGGCGCTCGCCTGGGACGGCACGGAAAAGGGCATGCAGGCGATGATGGACGGCATCATCTATCAGAAGGCCGCGGTGTGGCCGGAATTGGTGAAGATGCGCACCATGGCCGGCTTGCGCCAACGCGAAGCGCGCATCAACGCCGGCCTTCCGTACGGCCTGCAAGCGGCGTTCGGCGAACAATCGCCCGATCAGAAGCAAATCTTCTCGACCAAGGGCCGCTTGGACAAGCTGACGATCCCGATGATCTATCTCTACGGCATGCAGGACGTGCTGCTGCCGGTGGAGAACGGGTACAATCAGGAAGACTCGATCCCGAACATCCAATTCTTCTACCCGCAGGAAACCGGCCACCAGGGCCAGACGGACCGGCCCGCCCTGTTCAACCAGGTGGCGCTGGAATTCTTCGGCACGGGCAAGGTGACGTGGAAGACGGCGGTGGACGCGGGCGTTTCACTGCGCCGCCCGATCAACCCATCGCTGGTCGAGGCGCCGAAGGCCGGCTTCCCGAAGCCGAACGCGTCCATCTACAAGGATCCGGAATCGCTGAACGCCGGCCTCAAAGTGCTGGAAGGCGTTTCCTGATCTGAAACGAGCGCGCGCCGCGGAGCCTTTCGCGGCGCGCGCCGCTTTCGCACATTGTGCTATAGCTCGCCATGCCCGCCGCCGGGCGCAGTTCGCGAGCCCCTTATGCCCCTTCCCTACAAGACTGCTTTGATCGTCGGCGCCGGCGTCGGCATCAGCGCGTCCTTCGCCCGCGCGATGGCGCGCGAAGGCGCGAAGGTAGCGCTCGCCGCGCGCAATGTTGAAAAGCTGCGCGCGCTGGCGGGCGAGACCGGCGCCAAGACGTTCGCGGTGGACGCCAGCGATCCCGCCGCTGTCGCGCGGCTCTTCGCGGACGTGGAGGCGAGCGTGGGCGAGCCGGACGTGGTGCTCTACAACGCCGCGGGGCGCGTGCGCGGCGCGATCGTCGATCTCGATCCCGCGGAAGTGCGCCGCGCGCTCGACGTCTCCACATTCGGCGGATTCCTTGTCCTGCAGCAGGCGGCCAAGCGCATGGGACCGAAAGGCCGCGGCGCCATCCTGCTGACCGGCGCCACCGCCAGCGTGAAGGGCTTCGCGCAATCCTCCAGTTTCGCGATGGGCAAATTCGGCCTGCGCGGGCTGGCGCAGAGTGCGGCGCGCGAGCTAGCGCCGCTGGGCGTGCACGTGGCGCATTTCGTGATCGACGGCGGCGTGCGCAGCGCCGCGCGCCCCGAACCGGCCGACAAGCCCGACAGCACGCTCGATCCCGATGCGATCGCCGAAACCTATCTCGCCATCCTGGCCCAGCCGCGCAGCGCCTGGACCTGGGAGGTGGAGCTGCGCCCCTGGGTGGAGCGCTTCTGAGAAGCGCCCCTGTTCGCGGCGTTGAGAAAATGTGAGACGGCCCGGCCCCGGCGCGGGTGTATATTGGCGATCTTGCCTGCGAGGCCCGCCGATGCCGAACCAAACCGCCGCCCGCGCCGAAAGCGCCCCGCCCGCTGTCACCGCACAGGTGACGTTCGCGGTGCGCACCGGGGAAAAGCCCTATCAGGCCGCCTACGACCGCCCCGGCAAGGCGCGCACCAACATGGCGCACCGCGCCGAAACGGTGACGATCGCCAACGCCCGCGCGATCGAGAGCGCGCTTTCGGTGGACGTGCATGGGTTCGAGATCGTGCGCGCGCCGAGCGCGGTGCAGGATTTCTGGGATGAAGCGCAGACGCTCGCGCTCGGCCATCCGGAGGTGGCCGAGATCGTGAAGCGCGTGACGGGGGCCAAGCGCGTCGTGGTGTTCGATCATACGCGCCGGCGGCGCACCCTCGATGCGATCCCCTCCGTCGGCGCTTCAGGTTATCAGCCGGCCAACCGCGCGCATGTCGACCAGACGGTGCTTTCCGGGCCGAAGCGCGTGCGTGAAGTGATGGGCGCGCAGGCTGATGTATTGCTGCAGGGCCGCGCCGCGGTGATCAATGTGTGGCGCCCGATCGCGCACGCCGCGCGCGATTGGCCGCTCGCCGTAGCGGACGCGCGCAGCGTATCGCCGGACGACCTAATCGCCTCCGACCTCCTCTTTCCGCACCGCACGGGCGAAACCTACGGCGTGGCGCACAGCCCCGCGCAGCGTTGGTACTACACGCCCGATCTTTCGCCCGACGAAGTACTGCTGCTCAAGTGCTGGGATTCCGATGAACGCGTGGCGCGCTTCACGCCGCACACCGGCTTTGAGGATCCGACCACGCCGCCGGGAACGCCGCCGCGCGAAAGCATCGAATTCCGCACGATGGCGTTCTTCTGAACCTTAGCGCGGCGCGACCAGATGGGCGTGCTCGGCCCGGCGCTTCGACACGCCGGCCCAATCCGCCGTTTTGCGGCTGACGCGCCCATCGCGGAAGAATTCCAGGAAAACCTGATTGAACATGTCGGGCTGATCCGTTTGGCCCTGATGGCCACACTCGTCGGGATAGAAAAGCTGGAGGTTCGGTAGCTTTTCTTCCTGCAAGTAGGCGTTCGCCACGGGGCCCAGCACGTCCTGGCGGCCGTAGAGATAGATGCCCGGGATGGTGACGCGATCGAGCTTGCCGCGCAGATCGAGCAGATGCGCGCGATTGGGATCGCGGACGGCTTCGCTGTTCCATTTCGCCGCCGCCGCGAACGCCTGGGCCTGATTGTTCGCCGCCATGGTGCGCATGGTGAGCAGATCGTCGGAGATCGCCTCCTGGCGGTAGATGATCGTGTTCATCAGAGTGCGCATGGAGGCTTCGCTGCCATCGAACGGGGGCATCGCGATGCCCTTCTCGTTCTTCGCGGGATCGACGCCGAGCACGTTTTCCTGGGAGAACGACGCGGTAGCGATCAGCGCGAAGGCGCGCACGCGTTCGGGATGGTAGGCGACGTAGTAGGACGTGCATTGCGCGCCCTGCGAATTGCCCGCGATGAAGAAGTCGCGCAGGTTCAGCGCGGTGGCGAAATCGTCGATAAATTTGACCCAGCTCATCACGCCGCGGTGCGGCCAGAAGGCCTCGCGCGTATCGGCGAGGCCGAAACCGGGGCGATCGGGCGCGTAGGCGCGAAAGCCGTTGGCGCCGAGGAAGGGCAGCATGAAGCGCCAGCCGGCCGTGCCGGAAGAGCCGGGAATGCCGCCGTGCAAAAGGATGACCGGCGGGCCGCTTTCGCCGGCGGCGGAATAATGCGCCTTCGCGCCATCGGCCAAGGTCACCCACTCGCTGCGAATGCCGGGAATTTCGATCAGCCCTTCAGCGCTCAGCGCCATCGTTCCGCTCCCTGGTGCGTTTCGGCCATAGTGCGCGCGGCGCGCGCAAAACAAAAGCGCCGGACCTTTCGGCCCGGCGCCCTGATTATTTCAGAAACCGACCCTTATCAGTCGTTCCAACTTTCGGCATGCTTCAGCCCGTTCATCCGGGCGTTCCATTCACGCCAGAAGGTGCGCATCTGCAGCTCGCTTGTGCCGCCGGCCTGGTTGCCGTGCATGCTGCGCGAGATGTCCGACCACTCCACTTCCTTGTGCGTGGCGAAGCCCATCTGGCAGCCTTCGAGACCTTCCACGTCATCCGGGGTGGCGAAGCCGCCCGGGCCCTGGAAGCCCAGATACCAATCGAGACGCGCTTTGCGCATCGCCGGGGTGTCTTCCTTCGGTAGGCACGCCCAGCCGTTGATCTCCATGTAATCCGGAGAAGACGGATAGAAGGTGCGGAACACGTACCAGCCCGTGACCACGATCAGGTTCGGGAAGATAAGATAGTTGCCGCCGCCGCCTTCGATCTTGCGGGCCTTCGGCTCGCCGTGGCGGGCCTTCAGGATTTCGCGGTATTTTTCAACTTCGCCGGGCGCGTACTTCATGAGGTACGGCGTGTCGACGCTGCCGTTGTTTTCTTCCGATGGATTGTTCGTCGTGACGTGGCCGTTGCCCATCGGGCGCGGCCCGGAGATCGGCTTGCTGTTGCGCGGACGGTTGGAGCCGTGCGTGAGGCCCATGTCCGGCAGGAACTTGGTCACGAACCGCTCGTGGGTGTGATCCAGGTGGTAGCCGTCCATGCTGTTTTCGACGAGCAGCTTCCAGTTCGCCCGCATCGAGTATTTGAAATGGCCTTGGACGAATTCCATGTCGCCCAGGTTCAGCGTGTTGTCGATGATGTCGATCGCCTCGGCCATGTAGGAGTAGAAGTCCTCCATGTCCGGATCGTACGAGATGAAGATCAGCCCGCGGTGGTTGTGCATCCGCGGCACCGGCTCGAGGCCCAAAGCTTCGCGGTCGAAGGCGTCGCTGTAGGCTTCCTCGCCCGGGATGCCCTTGAGCTCGCCCCGCGTGTTGAAGATCCAGCCGTGGTAGAAGCAACGGAACACTTCCGCGCCCGAACCTTTGGCTTCGCGGCACACCAGGTTGCCGCGGTGGCGGCAGGTGTTCAGCATGGCGCGGACCTGGCCATCGTCGCCAGTGGCGAGGATCAGCGGGCGGCCGCCAACATTGCGGGTGATGAAATCGCCAGGGTTCGGGAATTCCGAAACGTGGCCCGCGAACAGCCAGGATTTGTCGAAAATCTCGCGTTTTTCGCGCTCTAGGATTTCCTGGTCCACGAAAGCGCTGCGATGAACGCGGAAAATGCCGGCTTCGCGATCATCCAGCACGAGGCCCTGCGCGTTACTTCCTTCTCGCATCCTGGTCTTCCTCCTGCGCGCCCGCCGCGCCTGCCGCCGCCCTTTTCGAGCTGCGGCGTCATTTGGTCAGACCATTCCGACAACGACAGTCGCCTGTCAAGCGGCGAAGCGCATTTTACGAGCGGAGCGGTACGGCGAGGCCGCCACGGGCGTCAGGCGATGGCCTTCTGCGCGGCCAGAGCGTCGATCTCAGCCTCGGAGCAGCCGAGCACGTCGCGCAGCACATCGCGCGTGTCGCCCCCCAGCTTGGGCACGAAGGGAAGCGCGTCCACCCGCGTGTCCGAAACGCTGAAGGGCGCGTTCAGAACCTCGAACTCGCCCTCCTCCGTGCGCACGGGGCTGAACGCGCCGCGCGCGCGGACATGGGGGTGGGCGTAGACCTCCGCCGGCGTGTGATAGACCGCGCAGGGCACGCCAGCGGCGGTCATCGCGGCGTCGACCTCGGCGGTGGTGCGCTGGGCGGTCCATTCCGCCACGGCGGCGATGATCGTCGGGCGATGCGGCGCGATCGCGCCCAAGGTGTTGAACTCCGGGTTGTCCAGCCATTCCTGCTTGCCCAGCACTTTGTAGGCTTGGCGGAAGGTCGCGATCGAGACCAGCGGGATGTTCACGTAGCCATCGCGCGTGCGGTACGGCGGAAACGATACGCCGGCGTGGAGGGTGTTCTGGGCTTGCGCGGTTTGAATCTGCATGCCGATGAGCGTCATCATGCTTCCCGCCAAGGTGACGTCCACATAACTGCCGACGCCATGGCGTAAGCGATGCACCAGCGCTGTCTGGATCGCGGCGAAGCCATAGGCGCCGGAAAGCACATCGGCCACCATCACGTTGTTGGGCGCGGGCGGCCCTTCGGGATCAGAGGCGCGGCCAAGCACCATGTCGAACCCGCTGAACGCGTGCGCCACCGGCGCGTAAGCGGCGCGATCGGCGAGCGGGCCTTCCTGGCCAAAACCCGAGATCGAGCAATAGATGATCTGCGGATTGATCGCCTTCGCGGCGGCGTAATCGAGGCCGAGGCGCGCCATCACGCCGGGGCGAAAATTCTCCGCCATGATGTCGGCGCGCTTGATCAGGCGCTTGGCGATATCCAGGCCGGCGGGCGACTTGAGATTGAGGACGACGCCTTTCTTGCCCGCGTTGTAGAGCGCGAAATAGCTGCTGATCCCAGCCATGCGATCGCCCGCGTGACGCATAAGATCGCCGCCGCCTTCCGCCGACTCGATCTTGATCACGGTCGCGCCGCAATCGGCCAGCAGCCGCGTGCAAGACGCGCCGGAGACCATGGCGGTGAAATCGGCGACGACGATGCCTTCCAGCGGGCGGGGATTCATGGCGCGAACTCCGTTCGGGCGATCAAACTAAGCAAAACAGCCCCGGCCTCGCGGCTGGGGCTGTTCGCACATGAGCAGCGGAAAAACCGGATCAGTCCAGCTGGCCTTTCTTATAGCCGAGCAGATGGCGCGCGATCAGCAGGCGCTGGATTTCGCCCGCGCCCTCGTAGATGTCGGCAATGCGCGCATCGCGGAACCATTTCTCGGCCAGATATTCTTCCGAAAGCGCCTCCGGGCCGAGGATTTCCATGCAGCCCTGGGTGATCAGCCGCGCGGCCTTGCCGCCCATCGCCTTCGCCATCGACGCCTCGATGCGATAGCCGTTCGACGTTTCGCCCATCTGCTCTTCGAGCCATTTCACGCGCATGATGATGCCCCAGGTGGCCTGCCACAGGGCCTCCATCTGGATAACCTTTTCTTCCGGCCCGCTGCGCGCGTTGCGGCCCTTCGCATAGTTGATCTCGATGCCCTGCTCGGCGAGCTTGGCGGCGGTGAAATCCAGGATCGAGCGGCAAAGCCCCAGCACGCCCGCCGCGATCAGCGGGCGGTTGTGATTGAACTTGCCCATCGTGCCCTGGAAGTTCGCCTCGATCTTGGCCAGCGCCGGCACGCGCATGTTGTCGAGCGTGAAGCCGCTCAGATTGTGGTGGCGGATGCCCATCTTTTGGATCGGCTGCGCTTCGATGAAGCCCGGCCATTCCTTGAGCACGACAAACGTGCAGAAGGGCCGGTTGCCCTTCTCGTCGGGCTCGCCCTTCATCAGCACAAGCACGCCGTCCTGATAGCTGACGCCGGAGATGAACGTCTTCTCGCCGTTGAGGATGTATTCGTTCGTCGCCGGATCGTATTTCGCGTTGGTGCGCATCATCGTGGGGTCGGAGCCGGCGCCCGGTTCGGTGATGCCGATGGCGAGGCTCAGATGGCCGTACGCGGCCTTTTGCTCGGGCGTGCCGTAGTCGCGCACGATCCAGCCGCCGAAGGAGCCGCCTTCCGGCCCGCGGACGTTCGCGTCATGCGCGGAGACCGTGTGCATCAGCGCATCGGTGATAAAGGGGCCGCTGATGGGGCCCTTTTCTTCCGCCAGCGCTTTCTTGGGCGATTTCGTGCCGGCGAAGGCGGGGTGGTCCTTCGGCTTTTCGCGCGTGATGATTTCGCCAGCCAGATCGAGCTCGCGGGCGAATTTGCGGGCTTTGTCTTCTTCCGCCCGCTGCGCGTCCATCAGGCGGACGTCGGCTTCCGTGAGGCTGAAATCAACCATCGTTGCTCTCCAAACCAAAAAGTCGCGACTTCAAATTTAACCAGGCCGGCGATAAGCAAAAAACCACTGTGGTCATCGAAGCGGCGGCGGCGCAATTGCGCTTGCCAAATTCATGCGCGTTCATTGCGATGACCTGCTCCCGCGCCGACCGCGGAAGAGATCTTCTTGCGATTTCCTGCCCATCAAAGTTATCGCCGCAACATGACGCTGCGACATCCATGCATCAGCCGTCAGAATTAGCACGCTAGCGGGGCAGCGTCATTTCTCAAGCCGTCTGTACTCAGATTTACATATATGTGAACGAGGTTATTTTGGGCGCATGGCCCCGGCCGTCGTCAAATCCGCCCAACGCTCGTTCGAGATTTTCGAGCTGTTCGACCGCGAGCGCCGCCCGCTGCCGCTAAAGACGATCTGTGCGCGGCTGGGCTACGCCGCCTCCAGCGGTTCGGCGCTGATGAAGAGCCTCGTGGCGCTGGGTTATCTCGATTACGACCGCGACCAGCGCACCTATTTCCCGACCATGCGGATCGCCATCCTAGGGCGTTGGGTGGAAGGCGCGATGTTCGGCGAAGGCCATATCCTGCGTCTTATGGAAGACCTGCGCGACGCGACCGGCCAGGCCATCCTGCTCGCCACGCAGAGCGACATCTACGCCCAATACGTGCACGTCCTGGCGGACGAGCCCATGCGCTTCGGCGCGCCGCCGGGCACGCTGCGGCCGCTGGCGGGGTCGAGCGTCGGCCTCATGCTGCGCGCCGACGGCGAAATCGAAAAGCTCTGCCGGCGGATCAATTTCGAGGCGAAGCCCGCGAACCGCATCAGCGTCGAAACGGTGCTGCGCACGGTGCGCCAGGCGCGCGAGGAAGGCTATGTGTTCGCGAAGAATGCGGCGATGGCGGGGGGCAGCGTACTGGCGATGCTGTTGCCGCGCGGGCCGTTCGGCAAACGCTTCGCCATCGGCGTCGGCGGCGCGACGACGGCGTTGGAGGATAAGCTGGAGCTTATCCTGCGCGAGTCGCGCCAGCGCATCGGCCGGCTGAACGCGTTGATGGCGCAGCAGGCCGGCGCCTAATTCGTCTTCTCCGCCTCGATTAGATCTTCGCGCACGGTGCGCGCGGCGATCGCGTAATGCACCGCCGCCCAGAGGAAGCCGACGAAGCCGCACGCCAGCGCCCAGCGCGTGCCCGACGCGAGCGCCGCGTGGCAGGGCGCCGCCGCGGCGCCTATGGCCCCGCGCCCGCCCTTCCCGCACGCGACGAAATAATCGCCGAGCGCGGAGGCGGCGAAGAAATGCTGCGTCGCCCAGTCGATCGCCATGCCGTAGAAAACCGGGCCGAGCCCGAGGCCCACGAAATTGACCAGGAAGAACACCACGGCCGCCGCCGGCGCGCGCATTCGGCCGGGCACGAGATTCTGCGTCACGCCGTAATAGGGAATGGGCGCCATCGCCGCCAAAGTCCCCGACACGATGAGGATTGCGGCCTGCGCGCGCCAATCGTTCTGCAGATACGCCAGAAGATACATCGGCGCCGCGCACACCAGCGCGATGGCGGGGATGCGCGCATACCAGCGCGTCGACCATTTTGCGGCCCAATCGGTCAGGAAGCCGCCCAGCATCATCCCGGTGACGCCCGAAATCCCCCCGATTCCGCCCACGATCAAGCCGAGCGTGGCGTAATCGACCCCGAAACGGCGCACGAAATAGGCGCCGAGAAAGGCCGAGCCGGAGCCCGCGAACACGGTGATCGAGGTGCCGATCGCGAAATGCCGCGAGGTTGCAGTGGAGAATTGCTTCTTCAGCACCTCCCAGATCGGCGGCGTCGCTTCCGGCGCCTTGCCGGCGAGACGGCTGGCATCCCAATTGCCCTTCGGGGGTTCCTGCACGGTGAGCTTCAGCAGCGGCGCCAGCAGGAAGCCCGGCAGCGCCACAAACACGAACGCCGCGCGCCAGCCGAAATGCTGCGCCACCCAGCCTCCGGCGATGGAGCCGCCCAACACGCCGATCGGCACGCCCACCATGAAGAGCGAGATCGTCGAGGTGCGCCGCTCCGGGCGCACATAATCGGCGATGATCGCATGGCCCGGCGCGCCAAGCCCGGATTCGCCGATGCCCACGCCGAAGCGGAACAGCATCAGTTGGACATAGTTCGCGGCCAGCCCGCACGCCGCCGCCATCGCTGACCACATCAGCGCGCAGACGGTGATGACGTTGATGCGGCCGTAGCGCCCCGCCAGATGCGCGAGCGGATAGCCGAAGATCGCATAGAAGGTCGCGAACGCGAGGCCGGTCAGGAATCCGAACTGCGTATCAGTGATGTGAAGTTCAGCCTCGATCGGCTGGGCCAGAATGTTGAGCACCGCGCGATCGGAGAAATTGTTCGCCAGGATCACCGCGAGCAGGAACACCGCCCAGCCCGTCCGCCGCGGGCTGTAGATTTTCGGCGCGAGCGGCGCCCCCGCCGGCGCTTGCGCCGCCGCCTGCGTCGCCTCGCTCGACATGGCTCCCCCGAATGTTCCGCCCAAGGTTCTGGCCGCCGCCTTTGCGGGCCGCGTTTCGCGGTCTCTACCCCGGCGGCGTTAGGCCCGCTACACTAAATCGTGATCCGCCGCGCGAGGGGCCGACGGCGGGCGCATGACTGGGGGGAAGGCGCGATGGCGTCCAGCGAAGCTGTTTCGGACGCCGGCGCGATCAGCGCCCGGCTGGACCGCCTTCCGGCCACGCGCACGATGTGGACGCGGGTGCTTTTACTCTCGCTCGGCGGCTTCTTCGAGCACTACGATCTCTTCCTCACCGGCTACATCATGCCAGGGCTGGTGCGCAGCGAAATCCTCACGCCGACGACCCAGGGCCTATTCGGCACCGCAGGGGTCGCGGCCTTCGTGGCGGCCCTGTTCTGCGGGCTGTTCATCGGCACCGCGATATTCGGCTTCGTGGCCGACCGCTTCGGGCGGCGCGCGATCTTCACCGTTTCGCTGCTTTGGTATTCCGCCGCGACCGCGATCATGGCGTTCCAGCAGGACGCGTTCGGCCTTCTCCTGTGGCGGTTCATCGCCGGCGTCGGCGTCGGCGTCGAACTGGTGACGATCGACACCTACCTTTCCGAACTGGTGCCGAAGCGCCTGCGCGGGCGGGCCTTCGCGGTCAATCAGGCGATCCAGTTTTGCGCGGTGCCGGCGGTCGCGCTGCTCTCCTGGCTGTTCGTGCCGCGCGATGTGTTGAACCTCGACGGCTGGCGCTGGGTGGTGCTGATCGGCGCAGCCGGCGCGGTGATCGTGTGGTTCATCCGCTTGGGATTGCCGGAAAGCGCGCGTTGGCTGGCGCAGCACGGCCGCATGGACGAAGCTGAGCGCCTGGTTACACGGCTTGAAGCGCGCACCGCGCAAGAAAGCGGCGCGCCGCTGCCGGCGCCGGAAGCGCCCTTGCCGGAAACGCCGCGCGGCGGCTTCGCCGAAATCTGGCGCCAGCCCTACCTCACGCGGACGCTGATGCTGATCGTGTTCAACATCTTCCAAACGGTGGGCTATTACGGCTTCGCCAACTGGGCGCCGACTTTGCTGATCGAAAAAGGCGTCACTGTCGTCAAAAGCCTGCAATACACGTTCCTGATCGCGATCGCCGCGCCGTTCGGGCCGCTGCTCGCGGCGTTCCTCGCGGATCGCACCGAACGCAAATGGCAGATCGTGTGCGCCGCCGGCGCTATCGCCGTGGTCGGCCTGATTTTCGCGCACACGATGGACCCCGCCTGGCTCATCGTGCTGGGCGTGCTGCTCACCTTGTCGAGCAACGTGATGTCCTATGCGTTCCACTCGTATCAGGCCGAACTCTATCCCACGCGCATCCGCGCACTCGGCGTCGGATTCGTGTATTCGTGGAGCCGACTTTCCGCGGTGTTCACCGCGTTCGTGATCGCGTTCCTGCTGCACGGCTACGGCGCGCCGGCGGTGTTCGCGCTGATTGCGGGCAGCATGGCGATCGTGATGCTGGCGATCGGCCTGTTCGGCCCGCGCACGCGCAATCGCGCGCTCGAGGAAATTTCGCGCTAGCGCCTGAGCGCCTCTTGCGGAGCCGCGCGGGACGCCTTACGGGGCGGGCGCGGTTCGCGCTCGGCGCGAACTGAAAAGGCGGCGGCCGTAGGGTCGCATAATGGTGGAGTGACCCGAGATGAAAGTCCGCAGCATCCTTCTCGCCTCGCTGTTCCTCGGCGTCGTCAGCGCCACGGCGGCCTGCAACACCGTCAAGGGCGCGGGCGAAGACATCAAGGCCGGCGGCGAAGCCGTCGCCAAGAGCGCCGAGCAGGTCAAAGACGACATGTCGAAGAAATAAGAGCGCTGCAGGCCCCGTGCGGGCCCGTGCTCGTTTCGATTGCGCCGCGAGCCGAAGAGGTTCGCGGCGCTTTCGTTTTTCGCCGTTGTGAGCAAGCGCGCGCATCGCGTGGGCGCCGGGCCTTCTTCACGCGCCTGTGCGGATGCGCCGCTTGCCCGGACGCGCCGGACGCCCGTAAGAGCGCCTGAGTGTCCCCATCGCTGACCTCGCGGCGCGCCGATCTCGATTGGCTTCGCGTCAGCGCCTTCGCGCTGCTGATCCTCTATCATGTGGGGCTCGTGTTCGCGCCGTGGGATTGGCACGTGCACAGCCATCACCGCATCTGGGAGCTGCGCTATCCCGCGCTTGCGCTCAATCCGTGGCGGCTGGCGCTGCTGTTCCTGATTTCCGGCGCGGCGCTGCGGTTGATGAGCCGCAAGCTGGCGCCCGCCCAGAGCCTGAAGGCGCGCCTGGCGCGGTTGGCGCCGCCTTTCGCGTTCGGCGTGGTGGTGCTGGTGCCGCCGCAGAGCTGGATCGAAGCGGTCGACAAGGGGCGCTGGCATGACGGACTGGTGCGCTGGTGGATCTCGGAATTCAGCCCCGCAGGCCTCGCCGACGGCGCGCCGCTCAACCACCTTTGGTTCGTGCTCTATATCGGCGCCTACAGCCTCGCGGCGATCGCGCTGATGGCGCGCCCGGCGCTGATGACCGCTGCGCAACGCGTACTCGAACGCACGCTCACGGGATGGCGGCTGTTCCTGCTGCCGATGGCGTATCTCGTGCTCTGCCGCGATCTGATGTTCGGCTGGTTCGGCGTGAGCAATCGGCTGACGGACGATTGGTACAATCACGCGGTTTCACTGCCGCTGTTCCTGCTGGGCTTCCTGCTTGCGGACAGCGCGCGCGTATGGCGCGATTTTGAAGCGATGCGCCGCACGTTCCTCGCCGTCGCAGCACTTGCGCTCGCGCCGCTCATGGCGCTCGAGCTCAATCAGAGCACGCCGGCCTTCTATGCGAAGGCGACGCTGTTCGGAATTTATCAGTGGGCCGCAATCGGCGCCGCGATCGGCTACGCCGGCCGGTATCTGCGCGACGCGGACGGCCCAGCGCTGCGCTATCTGCGCGAAGCGGTGTTCCCCTGCTATCTCGCGCACCAGACGATCCTGGTGATCGCGGCGCAGGCGCTGAAGCCGGCGCGCCTGCCGATCTTCGTCGAAGCGCCGCTGCTGCTGGGCGCCACGATCGCGGGCAGCCTGCTTGTGTACGAGATTGTGCGCCGGCTGGCGCCGATACGCGTGCTCTGGGGCTTACGGCCGGCGCCGATCACTCCGCGCGGCGAATCTGCGCCCGCAACAGCGGCCGCGCGCTAGTTCGAGGCGTGGCAGCGCTGGGGCGGCGCGGGGGCGAGTGTAAGCGTGGCTTCCTCACCCTTGTTCCAGAACTCGTTCGCGCCATCAGCGTAGCGCGCGCCAGAAGCTGAGATGGCCTGCGGCAGGGTAAGCGCGCGGCCATCGGCGAAGACCAGGCGCACCGCGTCCGGCGCGGTGGAGAAGGTGGCTTTCAGCACTGTGCCGTCGGCGCAGGCGAAGGCCCATGTCACGGGCTCCTGCAAGGCCGCGGCGCTGGGCGGGGGCAACGCCGTTTTCTTGCGCGCCGCTTCCGGCTTGGCGTTCTGTGCGCACGCCGCCAGCGCGGCGGCGGCCGCCAGAACCAATATCTTTCGCATGCCCTTGCTCCCTTGCCTCGGCCGCGCCGTTTGGCGGCCCCGCGCGGCTAAAAGAGGGCGATCCTAACCAAACACTAGGGGGTTGGCGGCTAGCTTCGCGGCCATGCGCGCGACCGCCTCCGACCAGACCGTCCGCCACGCCCTGATGCTGTGCCTCGTGGTGGCCGCCGCCGCCGCGGTCCGACCGATCGCCGATCTGGCGACGACGCTTGGCGACACCGACGACGCGATGCGCCTGGTGGAGGCGCGCGCCCTGCTGAACGGGCGGCCCTGGTTCGATCTGATGGAGCCGCGCCTGGCCCCGCCGCTGGGCTTGGCGGTGCATTGGTCGCGCTTCGTCGACGCGCCGATCGCGGTGCTGCTCAGCTTCTTCTCCGCGCTGTTCGGCCCAGCGACGGGCGAAAGCGTGATGCGCGCGGCCTGGCCGCTCCTGGTGTTCGCGCCCACGGCGTATTTCTGGATCCGCGCCAGCGCCAAGCTGGGCGCGCCGTCCGCCCCCTGGTTCACCGCCGCCGCCGCCCCGCTGTGCTGGCTGCTGTGGGATCAATTCACGCCCGGCCGCCTCGACCATCACAATGTGCAGCTGCTGGTGATGGCCGCACTGATGTGGCTGAGCCTCGACGCGCGCCGGCCGCTGGCCGCGGCCTGGATGGGCGGCCTCGCGGCCTTCGCGATGGCGATCGGCTATGAGGCCCTGCCGGTGATCGCCTGGGCGGGCGGGCTGATTGGCGTGCGCCTCATACTTTCGCGGGAAAACGCCCCGGCGGCGCAGGCCTTCGGCCTGGCGTTCGCGGGCGTGACGGGCGCGGCCTTCCTGGCGCAAACGCCGCCGGCCTGGTGGGCGCGCAGCGCATGCGACGCGCTGGCGTTCAACGGCTTGGCCGGCGGCATCGCCGGCGGGCTGGCGCTGGCCGCGGCCGGGCGCTGGGCGCCGGCGGACTGGCGGGCGCGGATGGCGTGCGTGGCGCTGGGCGGCGCGGCGGCGGCGGGCGTGTTCATCGGGATGCACCCTTCCTGCCTGCGCGGCCCCTACGGCGACCTCGATCCGCGCCTGCTGTCGATCTGGCTCGACCGCGTCGGCGAGGCGCGTCCGCTCTGGCAAGCGCTGCGCGCGCAGCCGCTGATGGCGCTCTCCGTTTCCGCGCTGCCGCTGGCGAGCCTGGCGGCGGCGACCGTGATGGTCGCGCGCGGAACGCGGCGCGACGCGGGCTTCGTGGGCCTTGCGGCGCTGCTGGCGCTCACCGCGCTCGTCAGCCTGTTGCAGACGCGCGGCTTCACCATGGCCACCGCCGCGGCGCTACCGCTGGCGGCGGCGATGCTTTCCGCGGCGCCGCAGGTTTCGCGGCTGCGCCCGATGCTGGCAGGGCTGGTTTTGGGCTTCGCGGCGAGCCCGACGGCGCTGCTGATCGCGCTCACCGCCGCAACGCCGGCGACGGTGCACGCGCGGGAAGAGCGCGCCGTGCGCCTGCAAGCGCCCTGCTTCGCCGACACCGCCTTCGCCGATCTGAAACGGCTGCCGAAGGGCGTCGTCTTCGCCGACCTCGACGCCGGGCCCTTCATCCTGGCGCTGACGCCCCACGCGGCGGCCTCCGCGCCCTACCACCGGCTGAACGGCCCGATCTATGACGCGATGACCGCCTTCTACGCGCCGCCTGCGGAGGCCGCGAAAGCGGTCCGCCGCGCCGGCGCGGATTATGTCGCGCTCTGCAAGTCTGGCGTGTTCGCAAGCGAAGCCAAACCGGGGACGTTCGGCCACGCCCTCAAGCACGGAGCGGCGCCGGAATGGGCCGAGCCGCTGCCCTCGGCGAGCGGCAATTATCTGCTGTTTCGCGTGAACCGCGCGGCGCTTCCCGCCGGCTGAGGGCGCTGGCGCAGGCCGCGTCCGGCGCGTTAGAGTACTCCTCGGACGAGCCCATGAACCAGCAAACCATCCCCGCCCCGGGCGGCCCGGGCGCCGTCTTCGCGCGGCCGCCGCGCCCGCGCGATGCGGCCACCCTGGCGCTGGTGCGCCGCACGGCGGGCAAGCCGGAGATCCTCCTGGGCCAGCGCGCCCGGGGTCATGTGTTCATGCCCGACAAATGGGTGTTTCCCGGCGGCCGGGTGGACCCCGCCGACGGCGCCGCCCGCGCCGCAAGCGAGCTCGACGGCGAAACCGAGGCGCTGCTTCGCCTGGAACACGGCGGCCGGCGCAAGCCGCGCGCCTTCGCGCTTGCGGCGGTGCGCGAGATGTTCGAGGAGGCGGGCCTGGTGATCGGCCGCCCGCACGCGCCCGCACGGGGCGTCCCGCCGCGTGGCTGGGCCGCCTACGCCGCCCTGGGCGCCGCCCCGGAGCTGGACAAGCTGACCTTCATCGCGCGCGCCATCACCCCGCCGACGGTCCGCTCGCGCCGGTTCGATGCGCGCTTCTTCATGGCCCGCGCGGAGGACGTGCTGCTGGACGATCGGCCGATCGCCGGAGACCAAGAGCTGCTGCATATGCGCTGGTTCGATCTCGAAGAGGCCGCCCATCTGGACCTGCCGACCATCACCCGCTTCGTCATCGCCGAGGTGGACCGCCGGCTGGCGGGCGAGACGTTGCGCCCCGCCTTCGTGCGCACCGTGCGCGGCAAGCGCGAATTGACAGCCCGGCTTTAAGCCCGGCCCAGAGCCGGGTCTTGTCCGAATTCGGACACCCGGGCCCCGAGGCTAGGACACCTAAGTCAGGTTGGGTCGGGACCGTCGTACTCCTTGGGCGGGGTCGTGGCCCGCCAGAGACTAGCGATCTCCACGCAGGCGTCCTCCACCTCTCTCAGTTTCCTGACGAAGGTCCCCGGTGGCCTGTGCGCGACTGCCCCGAACACATCCACCGCCAGACACAGGTTAGGATCAGGATCACCCAGGCCCCGGAGGAATTGGTTACAGTGCGTCAGGATCAAACCGGCAACGACCTTCGATTGGTCTATTCGCCTCCGGCCAGAAGCCTCACCGCGCGAAAACAAAAGGATCGCGCCGCCGATCCGGTCGCGCTCGGATTGGTGATGTTGATGGAGGGTAAGGTCCAGATCAACGCTGATTTTCGTTGGCCAATGATCAAGCATAGGCTGGCGGCCAGTCACTGCCCGGCAATCCAATTTGCGAAATGGCATCTTGTTGTATGCCTTGTCGAAGCCTCGACGGCCTCCACCGAATAGCGGCTATCGCGCTTCATCCAGTCCGTTGCATCTGGCCTTCCAAACCGACGCCCCAAGCCTTCGACAGCGGCGGCAAGATGGGCCTTGCTGCGCGCGCCATCGTCAAGAAATTTTACGACGCCTTTACGCGCTCCATCGTACTGAGCGGCGACGGCGACCGTGGGGAAGCGCGCTTCGCGGCGGATGGCATTTCGTCGCGTGGACGTGGCCTGCAAATACTCCGCCATCTGGCCGGCGGAAACTTGGGGGTGTGGGCGGTATCGATATTTCCGCTCTGTGGAGGCAGCCATGGATGACGTATTCCTGTCGGCGCGAATCAGTGCGTCACGATCCATCTGCATATCACCGCTGCCGCGCCAGACCTACAAAGAGGTCGGCGCACAGGGGCTTGGCGGTGAGTTCGGTTATTTCGTCTACGAGATAGACACGTCCGCTATGAAGGGCGGAATTGAGGTTATCGCGAAGGCGGCCTCGTTAGAGGCCGCTCAGCGCCTATTCGAGTTGATTTCGAACTCGATCGCCGCCGACCCCGCCTAAACTCGACCACCATTGATTACGCGGAATGGGCCCTTCTGCCGGCCCTCCGGCTCCTCCGGCGCATTCAAGGCGGCTTCGACCAATTCGCTCACGGTCCAGATGTGGTCAGAGACGCCAATGGCCATCGCGGGCGTGATCCGTAGCGCTTCATGCACACGGCACAGATTGTAGTGCGCAACATACAGCGCGACAGCGGCGCGATGGTTTTCCAATTTTTTGGAAAATCCGAGCGCGAGGCGGGTGAAGCGTCGCTGCTGGGTGCGTAGCGTCAAATTCTGACGCTCGACGTAAGATGTGCTGATATGCGAAGGCCGGCCGATTACGCGGGTCTTCTCTACGGCTACTACCGCCGCCGGCGAATATCGGCGTGCAGCCTCTACCGCGCGCGGCGCAGCATAATGCTTTTCCACCACGCCGTACTGCACATCCTCGCCGAACACCTCCTCGATGACTGCAGGATAGACATGGAAACCGTCCGTCGAAAGTTCCGGCGCGCCAAGCACGCGTCGCCGCAGGTCCGAAATAAATGCGCGGGTGTTGGCCGTGTTACGTTTGCCGGTGACATAGGAGACGATCGCCTTCGCGGTGTCGGCTAGAGCGATGAACGTATATTGCTCTCCAACGTCAGCACCGTCCTCCGGCCGCACGCGGGCCTGTTTCTTTCCAACAAAGCTCCATATTTCGTCCAGCTCACACCGATTGATATGCAGGTCGCGCATCATGCGGTCGTGCAGGAGCGCGCAGCCGTCTCCCACGCGCACGCCAAGCCGCATGATGGTGTCGCGGTGAATGCCGGTTAGGCGCTCGACAGACCGAATGGAACAACCTTCGGTCAATGCGGAGATCGCCTGCACCTGGCGATCAAACGAAAGAATATTCACGGGCCCAATCCGTTGACGGCGGGCTGGCCCCCTCAGGCTGGAAAAGCGGCGTGAATCCGCTATATTTCCAAGATGGTCATTGCCGAGGGGCCCAATCCCTTGTTGGTGATCGGGGGCTGGCGCGGTTGCCGCCGCGTCGGTCCCCATGGTTGGTTCGAGGCCCCGGATTCGGACCGGGATTTCCGCGGATGTATGGCCGGGCGTCCTACCGTTAGACGAACCTCGATCGATGCCGATTAAGGGCCGCTACCTTTTCCTTCACGGGGAGCGGGGTAGCGGCCCTTCCTGTTTGTCCTCGCCCCGCGCGCCGGTCGGCCGAACGCCGGGGCTTGAAACTCTCCTGATCATGGAAATCTCCATAAGACGCCCCCTTATCGCGCCGGGCACTTGGCTCAGTCAATAGATTAAACCCATAAAATATGAGAAAAATAAGGCGCGCCTATTGATTGTTCCGGATGGGTGTGTATGGTGCGCTCGCCAGGAGCATTTGGATGACCGACACTTCGGAATCGCCGGCAGGCAAGGCGCAGCGTCAACGCAGCCCGTCATTCCCTTTTATTTCTTTAGAAGCCGCAATCGAGCGGCTGAAGGAATTCGACGAGAAGTTTCCGCGCCAGGAGGTGCCCGCCGACCGCGCCTATCTTGCGTGGGGCATGAAGGGTGACACTAGCCAAGCTCAGCAGACCTTGGCGGCTTTGAAAGCATTTGGTTTAATAGAGTATCGAGGCATAGGCCCAAAGCGCCCCACGGGCGTCTCCGCAGATGCGCGGACCTACCTGCGGGCCCAGCAGGACAGCATCAAGCAGGATATCCTCAAGCGGGTAGCGCTGCACCCCAAATGGGTTGCCTTCTTCTGGCCGAAGTGGGGAACAAACACCATTCCGGATGAAATTCGCCTGGATCAGCTAGTCCTTGATCATAAATTCAATGAGAATACCGCGCCCCAGTTCCTTCGGGTCTATGACGACACTATTAAGTTTGCAGGACTGACCGAAACTGATAAAACCATCGCACCTGACCCTGAATCCGAGGAAGATGACGATGGCCCAGGAGATGATCCAGCCAGCGAGCGCAAGGACGATCCGCCCTTGCGTAAGCGTGTGCCGGCGAAGGCGGGCATGAAAGAGGACATTTTCACCCTCAAAGAAGGCGATGTGGTCCTGCAATGGCCAGAGCGCTTGTCTGTCGATAGCTACGTCGATCTGGAGATGTGGGCGCAGCTGATGCTTCGGAAAATCAAGCGCAGCGTGGAAGCTGAATCTCGGGTGCAGGAGGAGTTCAACAAGATGGACGAGTATTTGTCGGGAAAGAACGACCCCAAATGACTCGCCTATTAGGACACCCGGTCCGGCGGATCAGGACACCTGCCCCATAATTCGGACAGGACCCAGAGCCGGCTTCGGCTTGACTTGAGAGGCTTGCTGGCTATGTTCCGCGCCTTCGATTTCCGGGGCGCCCCATGGCCAAACCGACCACCATCAAGATCCGGCTGAATTCTTCGGCCAATACCGGCTTCTTCTACGTGACGAAGAAGAACCCGCGCACGAAGACCG
>JBFWWB010000007.1:0-40656 GCA_050246435.1 Hyphomonadaceae bacterium | reverse complement strand
GTGCGCCGCGATTATCTCGAAGCGCTCGAAGCGATGAACGTGAAGGTGTTGCCCGGGCGCGCCTACGCGCTGGCCTACATTCGCGATTACGCGAAGGAGCTGGGCCTCGATCCTACCGCCATCGTTAAGCAATTTAAGGAAGAATCCGCACTGGCGCGCGAGGATGCGTTGCCCCAGCTGCGCAACCCGGAATCGAAGCCGCGCCGCGAACGGCCCTGGCTTGCCGCGGTGATGATCGCGCTAATCGCGGCGGGCTTCATCGGCTGGCAAGCCTGGAAGGACCGCCCGCAGGATCCGCGCCTGGAGACCGCCGCGGCGAGCGCTGCGCCCGCCGCATCCGATCCGGCCGCCGCCGCACCGCCGGCCGCCGCCGCGCCCGCCGCCATCGTGGAGATCACCGCGTTGGCCGATGCGTGGCTCGAAGTGCGCGGGCCGGACGGCACGATCTTCCTGTCCCGGGCGCTGGGCCCGGGCGATCGCTACCGCCCCGACGTGGGCGCCGGCTGGACGGTGCACGCCCGCGATGGCGGGGCCTTCTTGGTCAGCGTCGACGGCCGCCCCGTGGGCAAGCTGGGCGAGGTCGGCGCGCCGGTGCTGGGCCGCCATATCGATGCGTTGGCCGTGCTGAAGCCGGTTCCGGAAGCGCCCGCCGCGGCGGCCAAACCGCAGGGCTGAACGCGCTTCGCGCCGTGCGAAGCCGGGCGCTTGCGCTTCCCGCCGCGCGCGCGTTTAAGACAGCCCAACCGACCTAACCGGAGGAACGCGCATGGCCGTGGACGGAAACTGGAAAGTCACGGTGCAGTCGCCCATCGGCGCGCAAGAGGCTGTGCTGACGCTGAAATCCGACGGCGCGGCGCTGAGCGGCAGCGCCAAGGGCGCGATGGGCGCGGCCGACATCACCGATGGCAAGGTCGCCGGGGATAAGGCGACGTTCGCGATGGCGATCCAGCAGCCCTTCCCAATGACGCTCGAATACGAACTGACGGTCGATGGCGACAAGATCAGCGGCACGGTGAAGGCGGGCTCGTTCGGCGCGTTCCCGGCCAGCGGCGTGCGGGTGGCGTAGGGCCGCGCCGCCGGGGCGCATTTCCTTGTCGTGCGCGGCTGTTTATGATCGCCGCCCATGACCGCAGCGCCCAAAGAATTGCACGACGTCCGCCCTTGGCGGCGCATCGACCGCCGCAAGACCCGCCGTGTAATGGTGGGATCGGTGCCGGTGGGCGACGGCGCGCCGATCACCGTGCAGACGATGACGAACACGCCCACAGCCGACGCCGGCGCTACGATCGACCAGATCCGGCAGATGGAGGAGGCGGGTGCCGACATCGTGCGCGTCTCCTGCCCCGACGAGGATTCGACGCGCGCGCTGGCCGCCATTGTGCAGGCCGCGCGCGTGCCGATCGTGGCCGATATCCATTTCCACTACAAACGCGCGATCGAGGCGGCGGAGGCGGGGGCCGCGTGCCTGCGCATCAACCCGGGCAATATCGGCTCGGCCCAGCGCGTGCGCGACGTGGTGCAGGCGGCGAAGGATCACGGCTGCTCGATCCGTATCGGCGTGAACGCCGGCAGCCTGGAAAACCATCTGCTGGAGCAATACGGCGAGCCGTGCCCTGATGCGATGGTGGCCAGCGCGCTGTTTCATGCGGGCATCCTCGAAGAGCACGACTTCCGCGACTACAAAATCAGCGTGAAGGCTTCCGATCCGTTCATGATGGTCGCGGCCTATCAGCAGCTGGCGGACGCGACGGATGCGCCGCTGCATCTCGGCGTGACGGAAGCCGGCGGCCTGCGCATCGGCACGGTGAAATCGGCGCTGGGCATCGGCTCGCTGCTGTGGGCCGGCATCGGCGACACGATCCGCGTTTCGCTCTCAGCCGATCCGGTGGAGGAGCTGCGCGCCGGCTTCGACATCCTCAAGACGTTGGGGCTGCGCACGCGCGGCGTGAACATCATCGCGTGCCCTTCGTGCGCGCGGCAGGGCTTCGACGTGATCAAGACGGTGGAGACGCTGGAGCAACGCCTGGCGCATATCGCCGAGCCGATCTCGCTCTCGATCATGGGCTGCGTGGTGAACGGACCCGGCGAAGCGCTGCTGACCGATCTGGGCTTCACCGGCGGCGGCAAGGGCGCGGGCATGATCTACATGGCCGGCAAGCCGGATCACAAAATGGACAATGGCGCGATGGTCGAACACATCGTGGAGCTGGTGGAAAAACGCGCCGCGGAAATGCGCGCAGGCGGCTGAGTGTCCACGCCGCGCGGATGACGGCGCGCCCGGGATCGGCCAGGATGCCGAGATAGATCGCATCGTCATCATCGAGGGCGTGGGGGGTGGCAGGCCCGTATGGTGGAGACGCGCATCGCCGTCTCCGAGGTTTTCGAAATTCTGGGCTCGGGAACAAAATGCGCGCCGGCGAAGCGCGGGGCTCCGCCGGCGGCAGTTCGTCAGGCCGGCTCCATCGCGCCGGCGGACACCGGGTCCGGGCGGACGATCACCGTCGTCGCGACCGGATAGAATTCCTCGCCGGGCATGCCGACGCGGCGCGCGTGCTCGCGGATGGCTTCGCCATCGACGGCTTCGTAGATGCAGAACGTGCCGATCCGGCCGTCCGGCTCATGGACGACGTAGGAGCGGATCCAGCGCACCTTGTCGGACATTTCCTGATCGCCGATGCGCGCCGATTTGGCGCCGGCGGCTTCGAGGTCCGGCATCGATTTCCAGGCGCTGGGCCGGCGAATGACATAGAGTTGCATGGGGCTCTCCTTTGGCGCGGCGCGTTCGCCGCATGCGCAAGGGGTATCGCGGGCAGGTGCGGGCGGTCCTTACCGCGGGCTGATCCCGCGCTTATCTTTCGCGGCGCGAAGGGATGCGCAGGATGCGGCGGTTCGGAGCGTTCGAGTTGGATGAAGCGGCGCGCAGCCTCACGCTGCGGGGCCGTGCGGTCGACGTGCAGCCGAAAGTGTTCGATCTGCTTGTGTATCTGCTCGACAACGCCGGCCGCGTGACGCCGAAGAGCGAGTTGATGGATCGGCTGTGGCCGAACGTGACCGTCACCGAGGCTTCGCTGCAGCGCGCGGCGAGCCTGCTGCGGCGCGCGCTGCGCGAAGGCGGCATGGGCGGTGCGCTCAAAAGTTTCGCGGGACTCGGCTATCGGCTGGCGATCGATCGGCCCGACCTGCAGGGCGTGCTGCCTGCGGGCGCAGCGCCGGCGGTGAACGCGCAGGCGCGCGCGGCGCGCGAGGCGGCGGAAGCGCGCGATTGGGCGCAGGCGGCCGCCGGGTTCGCGGCGGCGGACGCGCAAGGCGCGCTCGCCGCGGACGATCGGGAGCTTTGGGCGCTGGCGGCGGAATGCCTGGGCCGCCCGGCCGACGCCGCGCCGATCCTGCGCCACGCCATCGAAAGCTATGAAGCAGCGGCGCACACGGAGGCGGCGGCGCGTTGCGCGGCGACCTTGGCGAAAATCCATCTCGAACGCGGCGAGGTTTCCGTGGCGCGCGGCTGGCTGGCGCGCGCGGCTTCACTGTTGGGCGAGGCGGAGGCGGGCGAAGCGTTCGCCTACATGCTGTGGATGCAGTCGCGCTTCGCCGCGTTCGAGGGCGATCCCGGCGAAGCGCTGCGCCTGGCGCAGCGCGCGTTCGGCGCGGCGACGGCGGCGGGATCGCTGCGACTGCGCGCGCTGACGCTGGCGTATCTCGGCTTCTACAACATCTCGCTTGGCAATATGCGCGCGGGCCTCGAACAGCAGGATCACGCTGCGGCGATGGCGATGTCGAGCCCGGTCGATCCGATCGTCGGCGGCCTCATCTATTGCAACATCCTGTGGTCGTGCCGGGCGCATGCGGATTGGGCGCGCGCCAGCCAGTGGACGGACGGCTTCGAGGCGTGGTGCTCGGCCAATTTCGCGAGCGTGACGCCGGCCTGCCAGCTGCACCGCGCGGAAGTGCTGGGCGCGAAGGGCACGCTCGCGGAAGCGCTTGAGCGCGTGGAGGCCGCGATCGCCGGCCTGCCGCGCGCGGAGCCCTGGGCGCTTGGCGATGCGCACCGCGTGCGCGGCGATATCCGCGCCGCCATCGGCGATCTGGCCGGGGCGCGCGCGGATTACGCCGCCGCCTACGCCGCCGGCTGGGACGGCGAACCGGGCGCAGCCCTCCTGCTGCACGAAGCGGGCGATACGGACGGCGCGCTCGCCGCCCTCGACCGCGTGTTGGCGAACGAGAGCTGGTTCGGCCTGCAGCGGCGCGGCTGGATCCTCGCCCACAAGGCGCGGCTGTGCGCGCTGTCGGGCCGGGAGGCGGCGGCGCGCGATTGCCTCGCGACGCTGCGCGCCGAGTTCGACGGCTGGCCGAGCGCGGCGATCCGCGCGCTGGCGCTGGAGGCGCAGGCGCATCTGCCGCCCGGCGCACGCGATCCGAGTGCGATCCAATGCCTGAATCTGGCGCGCCAGCTCTGGACGAGCATCGGCGCCGAATATCACGCCGCGCGCGTGCGGCTGGCGCTGGCGCAGCTGCTGGAGGCGGGCGGCGACCGCGCCGGCGCGGCGGTGGAGGCCGCGTGCGCGCGCGACAGCGCGGCGCAGGTGGGGGCGGCGGCGCTGCGCGCCCGCGCCGAGGCGCTGAGCGCGCGCGTGGACGCCGGCGGCGCGCTTGGTTAGAGCAACGCGATTAGCGGAGATGCGGCCGTGGCCCCGGAAATGCAGAAGCTGTTCGATTACCTGTTCGCCCAGGCGCACGCGGCGCTGCAGGACAACCGTTCCTTTGCGCCGTTCGCCGCAACGGACTGGGCCGACGGCCAGCGCACCCAATCGGTGACGGATCTGCCTGCTGCGATCTCCACGCCGGGCGAACATCTGGCCGCGCTGATCACGACTTTGAGCGATCAAGCCAAAGGCGGCGGCGTGAAGGCGGCGGGCATCGCGTTCGACGCGGTGGCGGGCGATCTGGGCGATGCGGTGTGCGTGCACCTCGAAACGCCGGACGACGCGGTGCAGGTTTTCACGCCCTACAAACGCGGCGGCGATCCGCGCCCGGTGTTCGCCGAACCGCTGGTGCAAGACGCGCAGGCGCGGATTTTCAAGCGCTAGGGCGCTGCCTGCTGCGCCAAGATTGCAAGATGCGCCCGGCGCCTGCGGAAGCAGGACGATGCAGAACTGGATCAACGGTTGGTGGCTCCGGCCTTCACTGGGGCCGAGCGACGCGGAGACCGCCGCATTGCCTTCGTGCGCGGCGCGCCGCATCTAGACGCTATGTCCCTCGCGCGGCTCGAAGGCCGCCTTTCCCAGGCGCTGGAGCGCTTCCAGTTCGTCGAAACCCGAATGGCGGCCGCCGCCGACGGGGCTGAGATCACGCGCCTGGCGAAAGAATATGCCGAGCTGAAGCCGGTGGCCGAGGCGGTGGCGGCGCTGCGCGCGGCGAAGGCCGAGGAAGCCGATCTCACTGCGTTGCTCGACGATGCCGACATGGCCGCCATGGCGCGCGAGGAATTGGCCGCGCTGGGCGAGCGGCTGCCGGCGCTGGAGCGTGCGGCCACGTTGCTGCTGCTGCCAAAGGACAAGGACGAGACCGCTTCCGCCATCCTCGAAATCCGCGCCGGCACCGGCGGAGAAGAGGCCGCGCTGTTCGCCGGCGACCTGTTCAAGATGTACCAGCGCTACGCCGGCCTGCATGGCTGGCGGGTGGACGTGGACAGCATGAGCGAGAGCGATCTCGGCGGATACAAGGAAATCGTCGCCAGCGTATCCGGCAAGGGCGTGTTCGGGCGGCTCAAGTTCGAAAGCGGCGTGCACCGCGTGCAGCGCGTGCCGGAAACGGAAGCCGGCGGGCGCATCCACACTTCCGCGGCGACGGTGGCGGTGCTGCCCGAACCGGAAGACGTCGACATCGTCATCAACGAGGGCGATATCCGCATCGACACGATGCGCGCCTCCGGGGCCGGCGGCCAGCACGTCAACAAAACCGACAGCGCCGTGCGCATCACGCACATGCCCTCCGGCATCGTCGTCGTGGCGGCGGAGAAGAGCCAGCACCAGAACCGCGCCAACGCGATGAAAATCCTGCGCGCGCGCCTCTACGATCAGCAGCGCGAAGCGTTGGCCAGCGCACGCGCGGCGGAACGCAAAGGGCAGGTCGGCTCGGGCGACCGCAGCGAGCGCATCCGCACCTACAATTTCCCGCAAGGGCGCGTCACCGACCACCGGATCAATCTGACGCTTTACAATCTGCCGGAAATCCTTTCCGGCGGCGGGCTGGACGAGATCGTCGACGCGCTGATCGCGGACGACGAAGCCGCCAAGCTGCTGGCGCTGGAGGAGGGGTGATGCTTTGCGTGACGGCAGTCGCTTGCGGGCGGACGGCGGCGGTGCTTTTTTCGCGCACACCATAAGGGAGGCGGCATGGCCCAGGACATCAACCCCAACAAAGCGCTTTGGGAAAAAGGCGATTTCACGCGGCTGGCGCAGGCCATGCGCGGCAGCGGCGACGCGCTGGTGGAGAAGATCGGCGTCAAGCCGGGGATGCGCGTGCTCGATCTCGGCTGCGGCGACGGCACGACCGCCGTGCCCGAGGCGCGCCGCGGCGCGGATGTGCTGGGCGTCGACATCGCGTCCAACCTGGTCGCCGCGGGAAACGCGCGCGCGCGCGACATGGGGCTCTCCAATCTGCGCTTCCAGGAAGGCGACGCCAGCGATCTGCGCGATTTGGGCGATGCGCAATTCGATCTCGTCGTCAGCATTTTCGGCGCGATGTTCGCGCCCCGCCCGCTCGACGTCGCCAAAGAAATGGTGCGCGTGACGAAGCCGGGCGGGCGCATCGTGATGGGTAATTGGATCCCCGGCGATCCCACGCTCGTTGCGCAGATCCTGCGCATCAGCTCGGCCTATTCG
Source organism: Hyphomonadaceae bacterium (assembly GCA_050246435.1). Taxonomy (GTDB): domain Bacteria; phylum Pseudomonadota; class Alphaproteobacteria; order Caulobacterales; family Aquidulcibacteraceae; genus JAKFWI01. Next base: position 33,775 of record JBFWWB010000007.1, on the reverse strand, counting down.
CCGCCGCCGCCCGAAGGTTTCGTCAGCCCGATGACGTGGGGCGTGGAGGCGACCGTGAAAGAGCGCTTCGCCGCCGCCGGTATCCCCGCGGAACGCGTCGCCTGCGAACGCGACACCTACAATTTCGTGTATGTCGGCTCGGTGGCGCAATATCTCGACGAGTTCCGTCACTATTACGGGCCGACGATGAACGCCTTCGAAGCCGCCGCGAAGAACGGCAAGGAAGAGGCGCTCCACGCTGAGCTGCTGGAGCTGTTCTTGAGCTGCAACACGGCGCGCGGCGGCTACACGAATTTTCCGGCCACCTATCTGCGCGTGACGGTCACGCGGTAACGCCGGGCGCACCCGTGTTGAACGCCGCCGCACCAGCGGGCGCCTGAAGCGATGACGACTTTGGTGTCCGCCTGGACGGCGGCGCGCAACGCGCTGCGCGACGCTGGGATCGATACGCCCGCGTTGGACGCGCGGATGCTGGTGGAGCTGGCGACCGGGGCGACGCGGCTCGACATCGTGACCGATCCGTACCGGGAAGTGGATGCCGCGGCGCTGGCGCGGCTGAACGCGCTGCTTGCGCGGCGCGCCGGGCGCGAGCCCGTGTCCCACATCGTCGGATACAAGGATTTCTGGACGCACCGCTTCGCGGTGACGCCCGCCGTGCTGACGCCGCGGCCGGAAACGGAATTGCTGGTGCAGGCCGCACTCGATTGGACGCCGATCGAATTGCCGCGCCGCGTGCTCGATCTCGGCGTGGGCTCCGGCGCGATTCTGCTGACGGTGCTGGCGGCGCGCCCACTGGCCAGCGGCGTGGGCGTCGATCTGAGCGCGGAGGCGCTGGCGGTGGCGGCGGCGAATGCGGAGACGCTGGGCGTCGGCGCGCGGGCGCTGCTGGTGCAGGATGATTGGGGCGCGGGGCTTGAGGCGGAAAGCTTCGACGTCGTGTTGTCCAATCCGCCCTACATCCGCACCGGCGCGCTGCAGCTGCTGGAGCCGGAAGTGGGCCGCCACGAGCCGCATCTGGCGCTGGACGGCGGCCCCGACGGGCTCGACGGCTACCGCGCCGCCCTGGCGGCGGCCGCGCGGCTGCTGCGCCCCGGGGGCATGTTCGCGCTGGAGCTGGGCCAGGGACAGGCGGAGGCGGTCTGGGCGCTGGCCGACGACATCCGCCTGCAGCCGGATTCGGTGCGCGACGATCTGGCGGGAATCCCCCGGGCGCTGATCGGCCACAAGGCCTGAAGCCGGCGCAGCGCTGTGCATCGCCTGAAAAAATCCTTGGAAATCGGGCCGGCGCAGGCTAGCGTCCTTCGCGATCCCAAGCGCCGAGGCGCGGCGAAAGCTGCAGCGGGGCGGGGTCGGACGGGTGGGCGGCCGCATTCCTGAAGGCGGCGTCCTGTGAGCGCGGATCGCGCACGTTTCGCCACAGAGCGGAACCAAACCCCCTCAAGGCGTCGCCCTCGAAGGCGCCGTCATCCGGTCGCTTCCAGGAAGGCGCGCCGCTGATGCAGGCTCAAGGCATGAACGGACATTTTATGAAGCGTCAGCGCGGCCGAGGCCGCAAACCGGGCGGCGGCGGCGGAGGCGGCGGGGGCGGCCACCAACCGAACCGCACGCTCGAGAGCAACGGGCCGGATGTCAAAATCCGCGGCTCGGCGGCGCATATTTACGAGAAATACGTGCAGCTTTCGCGCGATGCGGCCTCCGCGGGCGATCGCATCATGTCGGAAAGCTACGCCCAGTTCGCCGAGCACTATTTCCGCATGCTGCGCGCGATGCAGCCGCAGACGCCGGTGTATGAGCCCCAGCGCTTCGGCCAGGATCTGGACTACGATCAAGAAGGCGAAGAAGGCGAAGAAGCCGAAGGCGGCGCGGAAGGCGGCGAAGCCGCCGAAGCCGGCCCTGGCGGGGAGCAGCCCTATGGCGGCGGCTATCGCGGGCAGGAGCAGCGCCCGCAGCGCTTCCAGCAGCGCCATCCCTACCAGCAGCGCGGGCCGCGCCAGCCTTACGAAGGCCAGCCGCAGGAAGGTTATGCGCGTTCGGAAGGCGGCCAGCCCGCAAGCGGCGAGGCGCAGGCCGGCGGCGGCGAAGGCCAGCCGGGCGAGGCGCAGGACGACGGCTTCCGCGGCCAGCGCCGACGGCGCCATCGCGGCCGCTTCCGCCCACAGGAAGGCGGCGGCCGGCAAGACGATGGCCGTGGCGAAGACGGCCAGGGCGATGGCCCGGTGGAAGGCTTCGGCGACAGCGTGCCGGCGTTCGTCGGCAACGAGTAGGCACATCGCATTCGTCCCTCCCCTTGCGGGAGCGGGCGAGCGCATAGCGCGAGCGGGATGGTGGCCGTCGCCGGCCCCCACCTGTCGCTCACATCGTTCGTGCAACCCTCTCCGCCAGGGGAGGGACGATCAAGGGGCGGCCAGGCCTGCCCACGGTGTGCGAAGCCGCGGCGAATTGATCTTCAGCAAAGCCCTTGTGTGCTGATTCCGCCACACCTACCTCGGTGGACGGCGAGGCGTGTTCGTTGTCCCGAAGGAGACGGAAGCGCGTTGTCGCGACAGAGAGGGAGATGCCGGAATGGATCTCGATAAATTCACGCAGCGCGCGCAGGGGCTGATCCAGGCGGCGCAAACCATCGCGATGCGCGAGCAGAACCAGCAGCTGCTCGGCGAACATCTCTTGAAGGCGCTGCTGGACGATCCCGAAGGGCTCGCCTCGCAGCTCATCCAGGCCGCGGGCGGCAGGTCCGACCTCGCGCGCAACGAGGTGAACGCCGCAGTGCAGGCGCTGCCAAAAGTGCAAGGCGGCGGCGACAAGCTCTACATGGCCTCTTCGCTCGGCCGCGCGCTCGACGCCGCGCAACAGGCCGCGACCAAGGCCGGCGATAGCTACGTTACGGCGGAGCGGCTTCTGTTCGGCCTGCTTATCACGCCGGACGGCAAAGGCGCCGACATCTTAAAGAAAGCCGGCGTGACGCCGAACGGGCTCGAAAAAGCCATTGGCGAGCTGCGCCAGGGGCGCACGGCGCAATCTTCGAGCGCGGAAGATCAGTATGACGCGCTGAAGAAATATGCGCGCGATCTCACCGAGGCGGCGCGCGCCGGCAAGCTCGATCCGGTGATCGGGCGCGACGAGGAAATCCGCCGCACGATCCAGGTGCTGAGCCGCCGCACGAAGAACAATCCGGTGCTGATCGGCGAGCCGGGCGTCGGCAAAACGGCGATCGCGGAAGGCCTGGCGCTGCGCATCATCAACGGCGACGTGCCGGAAAGCCTGAAGAACAAGAAGCTGCTCGCGCTCGATATGGGCGCGCTGATCGCCGGGGCGAAATTCCGCGGCGAATTCGAAGAACGCCTGAAGGCCGTGCTCAACGAGGTGACGAGCGCGGAGGGCGGCGTCGTGCTGTTCATCGACGAGCTGCACACGCTCGTGGGCGCGGGCAAGGCGGAAGGCGCGATGGACGCGTCCAACCTGCTCAAGCCGGCGCTGGCGCGCGGTGAGCTGCACTGCGTCGGCGCCACAACGCTCGACGAATACCGCAAGCACATCGAGAAGGACGCCGCCCTCGCGCGGCGCTTCCAGCCGGTGTTCGTGGAGGAGCCGAGCGTCGAGGATACGATCTCGATCCTGCGCGGCCTCAAGGAGAAATACGAAGTGCATCACGGCGTGCGCATCTCGGATGCGGCGCTGGTGGCGGCGGCGCAGCTGTCGCACCGCTACATCACCGACCGCTTCCTGCCCGACAAGGCGATCGATCTGATGGACGAGGCGTCTTCGCGGCTGCGGATGCAGGTGGATTCCAAGCCCGAGGAATTGGACGAGATCGACCGCCGCCTGATGCAGCTGAAGATCGAATCCGAAGCGCTGAAGAAAGAGAAGGATCCCGCCTCGCAGGATCGCCTCGCCAAACTGCAGGACGAGATCGCCAAGCTCGACACCAAGTCGAACGAGATCACCGCCCGCTGGAATGCGGAGAAGCAGAAGCTCGTCGGCGCTACGAAGGTGAAGGAAGAGCTGGAGAAGCTGCAGAACGAATTGCTCGACGCGCAGCGCCGCGGCGATTTCCAGCGCGCGGGCGAGATCAAGTATGGCCGCATCCCCGAGCTTGAAAAGCGTCTGAGCGACGCGGAAGGCGCGGGGGCTGCGAAGGGCCTAGTGCAGGAGGTCGTGGATTCCGAAGCGATCGCCGCCGTGGTCTCGCGTTGGACCGGCGTGCCGGTCGAGAAGATGCTGGAGGGCGAGAAGGCGAAGCTCCTCAAGATGGAGGATCAGCTGCGCGCCCGCGTCGTCGGCCAGGACGAGGCGCTGCGCGCGGTTTCCGATGCGGTGCGGCGCGCGCGCGCCGGCCTGCAGGATCCGAACCGGCCGATCGGCAGCTTCATGTTCTTAGGCCCAACGGGCGTCGGCAAGACGGAGCTGACGAAGGCGCTGGCCGAGCAGCTGTTCAACGACGACACGGCGATGACCCGCATCGACATGTCGGAATACATGGAGAAGCATAGCGTTTCGCGGCTGATCGGCGCGCCGCCCGGCTATGTGGGCTATGAGGAAGGCGGCGCGCTCACCGAAGCGGTGCGCCGCAGGCCGTATCAGGTCGTGCTGTTCGACGAAGTCGAGAAGGCTCACCCGGACGTCTTCAACGTGCTGCTGCAGGTGCTGGACGATGGACGGTTGACGGACGGGCAGGGCCGCACCGTCGATTTCAAGAACGTCATCCTCATCATGACGTCGAACGCGGGCGCGCAATACCTCGCCGAGCAGGCCGAGGGCGCGGACGTGGAGGATGTGCGCGAACAGGTGATGGGCGAAATCCGGGCGCGCTTCCGGCCGGAATTCCTGAACCGGATCGACGAGATCATCCTGTTCCGCCGTCTGGGCCGCGCGCAAATGGGCGCCATCGTCGATATCCAGCTGAAGCGGTTGGAGAAGCTACTGGCGGATCGCAACATGACCTTGCAGCTCGATGCGCGCGCGCATGCCGAGCTGGCGCGGCGCGGCTACGATCCGGTGTATGGCGCGCGGCCGCTGAAACGCACGATACAGAAGGAAATCCAGGATCCGCTCGCGCGGGCGATCCTGGAAGGCCGCGTCAAAGATGGCGACGTCGTCAATGTTGCGTTCGACGGCAACGACTTCCTGATCAACGGCGCTTCCGCGAAGCGCGCTGCGTAAAAAGTTCGCGCGGCAGGCGCGCACGCTGATGAAAGTTGGCGTGTGCGCTTGACGGCGCGCACGCGCTGGCGCTTGTGCGCGCGCACTACGCAGAAGCGCGAGGGGACGAAGCATGCAAGCGCTCATCAGCGCGCGGCGCACGGCGCTTGCCGTCGCGATGTTGTTTTTGGGCGCCGGCGCGGCGCGCGGCGATGACGCCGGAGCCGTCATCGTCACCGGTTCTTTGTTGCGCAATGGCGGCGATGCGCCGGTTTCCGTGCTGAGCAGCGAAGACCTCGCGCAGCGCGCCTCGCTGGTGGAGACGCTGAAGGCGCTCAATCTGAGCGCCGGCGCATTCGGCGATGCGAACCAATTCACCGTTGGCGTCGGCAAGGGGCAATTCGGCGAGGGCACCGGCATGGTGAACCTGCGCGGGCTGGGGCCGCAGCGCACGCTGGTGCTGCTGAACGGTAAGCGCACGCCGGCGCAATCGGGCGCCGCCGACACCAACATGCTGCCGGCGGCGGCGATCGACCGCATCGAGGTGCTGAAGGAGGGCGGCGCGGCGACCTACGGTTCGGACGCATTGGGCGGCGTCGTCAATTTCATCACCAAGGGCGGCTTCGAAGGGCTCGAGGCCGGCGGCGATTATCGCCTCGTCGATGGCTCGGGCGGGGATTGGAAGGCGTTCGCAAATTACGGCTGGGTCGGCGCCGGCGGCATGAGCGCGCTGATCTCGGCGGGCTATTCGCACCGCTCTGAACTGAAGATCATAGACCGCGATTGGGCGCACGTTCCGTACACGGCCAATCCGGAAGGCGGTTGGTCAGGCGCGTCGAGCCCAACGCAATTCATTCCACTGGGCGGCTTCACACCGCTGGGCGGCGGCGTCGCGCGCACGGACGCAGGCTGCGCCGCACTGGGCGGCGTGCTCACCAATCCCAATACGGCCGCACCCAGCGGGTTCGGCAATTGCCGCACGCAATACACGCTCTGGGCCAATCTCGTGGAGCGGGAGGACCGCTACCAGATCTACACGCAAGGCGATGCGCCGCTCGGCTGGGCGAATCTGCATCTGGAGACGGCCTATTCCTTCACCGACGTGCCGAAGGAAAACACCTCGCCCTCTTTCGCAACGACGCGTGGGATAACGCGCACGGTGCTGCCCGCCGGAATCCCGGATGGCGGCGCGTTCGGCTTCAACACCGTGCCCGATCCCGACACGCTCAGCTATTTCTATGTGCCCGGCGCCAATCCCGGCTTCGCGGCCTACGTGGCGGCGAATCCCACGGCGTTTCCGGCGGGAACGGACGGCGCCTACATTACGCTCGGCACCTGGCGGCCGTTCATGGCGGGCGGCAATCCGCTGTTCGGCAACGGCGCGTCTTACGGCTTCCGTCAGCATGAGCAGACGCGCTTTTCCGTTGCGCTCGATGGCGCGCTGGGCGATTGGGGCGCGCTGCGCGGCGTGCGCTGGAACACCTCGCTCACCTACGGCGCTTACCGCACCTACCAGACCAATTTCGATTCTCTGACGGGCAGGGTGCAGCTCGCGCTGCGCGGCCTGGGCGGGCCGAACTGCAACCCGGCGACGGGCGCGCCGGGCGTGGGCGGCTGCTTGTGGCTCAACCCGTTCTCGAACGCAGTGGCCGCCGCGCCGCGCAATGGGCTGATCAATCCGGGCTTCAACCCGGCGGTGGCGAACAGCGCCGAGCTGGTCGCTTGGATGTATCCGTTTCAATGGCAGAAATTCCGCACCGATCTCTGGGAATGGGACGCCCAGCTCGATGGCGAAACCGCGTTCGCGCTCGCCGGCGGGCCGATCGCCTGGGCGCTCGGCGCGCAAGCGCGGCGCAATGGGTTCAAGAGCTCCTATTCCACGTTCGCGGACGCGAATGCGAGCCCGTGCGCGGATACGCCGATCACCGGCGCATTGAGCTGTTTTCCGGCGCCGACCAGCCCGAACGTGTTCCTCGGCACGGCGCGCGCGCTCGATCTCGATCAGACCGTGTGGGCGGCGTTCGGCGAAGCGCGCCTGCCGCTGACGACGGCGCTCAATCTGTCGCTGGCGGCGCGCTACGAGGATTATGGAAACGACGGTGGTTCGAGCTTCGATCCGCAGGCGCGCGTGCAATGGCGCGTGAGCGAGCGCGTAAGCTTGCGCGGCTCAATCGGCACGACGTTCCGCGCGCCGCCGATGGATTCGCTCGTGGCCAACCCGACAACCACCTTGCAGAACGCGTTCGGCACGTTCGTGCCGATCGAGGTGCGCGGGAATCCCGATCTGAAGCCGGAAACGGCGATGACCTGGAGCGCCGGCGCGCGCTATGACGGGCCGCGGCTCGCCGCCTCCGTCGACTACTGGGCATATGCAGTGAAAGACGTGCTGACGGCGGAGCCGCTCAACACCGTGCTGACGGCGGGCTTCGGGGGAACCTCCGGCGTGCTGGCCTGCGGCAGCGACGCGGGCTTCATCGCCGCACATTTCGAGTTCAGCGCGGGTTGCGCCTCGAATGCGATCACCAAGATCAAGTTGCTGCAGATCAACGGGCCGGACATCGATGCCGCCGGCGTGGACATCTCCGCATCCTACGCCGCGCCGGACGTGGCGGGCGGCGCCTTGCGCCTCGGCGCGGACGCCACCTATTACGACCGCTACGACGTCGGCGCGCTGCGCATCGGGGCGGCGACCGTGCCGGCCAGCGCGTTCGACGGCGCGGGCAAAGCGAATATCGGCACGCTCGCCTATCCTATCCCGCGCTGGAAAGCGCAGGCGTATGCGGAATTCGCGCACGGCGCGCACACGTTGCGCTGGGGCGTGCGCTATGCCTCGGCGTATGACGATCAGCGCGCGATCTTCGGGCCGGGCGGGAATGCAGCGTATCAGACGCGCACCGCCGCCGACTGCGCAACGGCTGGCGCGGGCGCGGCAGGGTGCGGCGTCGTCGCTGCGGGGCGCAAGATCAGCGCGCAGGTGCTCAACGATCTCACGTGGCGCTGGGCGCTGCCGCACGACGCGCTGCTGAGTCTCGGTGTGTTCAACGTGTTCGACGAAGATCCGCCGTTCGCGCGCACCGAGATCAATTACGACGCGCTGACCGGCGATCCGATCGGGCGCACCGTGCAGGTAGGCTTGCGGAAGAAGTTTTGAAGCGCGGCGCCCCCCCGGAGGGGAAGGTGGCGCGCTTCAAGCCGCCTGGCGGCGGGCGTCGGCGCGGAGGAAGATGCTGGGCGCGGCGGCGATCGGCGCGAAGCCGTCGATCTCCAGGCTTTCGCCGTCACCCAGGATCAGCGCGCCCTGCGGCGACAGCGCGCCCAGCAGGCGGGCGAGCGTGGCGGCGCGTTCTTCCTCGCCGAACGCGCACAGCACGTTGCGGCAGAAGATGACGTCGAACTGACCGAAAGAGACGGGATCGGCCAGCAGATTGAAGCTGTGCAGGCGCACCTTCGCGCGGATGCGGTCGTTCACGAGCCAGCTGTCGCCGGTTTTCTCGAAGTGGCGCACGAGCATGCGGATCGGCAGGCCGCGCTGCACCTCGAATTGCGTATAAGCGCCGGTGCGCGCCTTCTCGATCACGCGGGTGGAGATGTCGTTCGCAATCACTTCGCAATCGCCTTCGAGGCCGGCGAGGCGGCGCTCTTCGACGGCGATGGCGATGGAATAAGGCTCCTGGCCGCCGGCGCAGCCCGCGCTCCAGATGCGCACGCGCTCGTTCTCGCTACGCCGCGCCGCTAGCGCGGGAAACAACGTGCGGGAGAAATAGGCGAAGGCGGCGCGGTCGCGGAAGAAGTGCGTGTCGGTCGACAGCAATTGCTCGCAGATCGCGGCGATCAGGCGCTCGTCGCGCCGGGCGCGCACGGTGGTGATAAGATCCTGGATCGAAAGGAAGCCTTCGCGCCGCGCAATCGGGGCGATGCGCGTTTCGATCAGATCGGCGTCGTCGAGGGTGAGCCGGCAGCCGGTGCGCGCGCGCATCTCGCGCGTGATATAAGCCAGATCGGCTTCGGTGAGCCCGCCGCGGCCCATCAGATGAGGCCCGCTTCGGCGAATTTGGACTGCAGAATATCGCTGTCGAACGGTTTCATGATGTATTCGTTCGCGCCCGCGCGCAGTGCCTCGGAAATGTGATCGATATCGTTTTCCGTGGTGCAGAAAACGACGACGGGATGCTCGCCGCCGGACTCGCGGCGCAGCTGGCGCAGAAAGTCGATACCGGTCATCACCGGCATGTTCCAATCGAGCAGCACCGCGTCGGGCATCGTCTTGCGGCAGCGCGTCAGCGCTTCGAGGCCATCGGCCGCTTCGTCGATGGAGAAGCGCAGGCCCTCCAGGATGCGCGTGGCGACCTTTCGGATCACGCGGCTGTCGTCGACGACGAGGCAGGATTTCATGCGCGCTTCTCCCTGCGCCGGGCTGTTTTTTCAGTCGCGGGCGCGGTTTCGGGTTTGACGGTTTCGACGCGGTAGCCGGCGGCGGCGAAATAAGCGGCGAGGCGATCGTGCGCCGGCTCGTTCGGCGCGATCACCATGACCGGCGGACCTTGCTCGATCTCCACCGAAGCCGGCGCGGGCGCGAGCTGCGCGGCGCGCGGCGGGGGCAGCGGCAAACGGATATGAAACACCGCGCCCGTTCCGGGGTTGGGTGAGACGGTGAGCGCGCCGCCCAGACGCTCGACGATCGTTTTTGCCGCATCGAGGCCGACGCCGCGGCCGGCCACCGGATCGAGGCGGGCGGCAGTGGAAAAGCCGGGCGCGAACATCAGCGCCAGCGCCTCTTCGTCGCCGAGGCGGGCCGCTTCGGAGGCGCCCAGCAAGCCGCGCTCGATGCCGCGCCGGCGCAGATACGCGGGCGACACCCCGGCGCCGTCGTCTGCGACGTCAATCGCGAGCTGATCGCCGGCGACGAAAGCGCTGACGCGCACACAGCCGGCGGCCGGCTTGCCGCGCGCGATGCGCTGCTCCGGCGGTTCGATCCCGTGGGCCACGGCGTTGCGCACCAGATGGATGAGCGGCGCGCGGATATGTTCGAGCAGGTGCGCGTCGATCGCGATGTCCTCGCCTTCGAGCGCGATCGACGCCTGCTTACCGAGGGCGGCGGCCGCATCGCGCGTGAGGCGCGGCAAGGCGCGCCAGGCTTCGCTGATCGGGCGGCGCTGCAGCAATTCGATCTCGGCGGCGAGGGCGACGGCGGCCTGCGCGATCTCGCCGGCGCCGGCATGCTCGCGCGCCAGCGTGACGCTCGATTCCGCGAGCCGCAGCGCTGCATCGGCCACCGCGTCCAGGCGGGCGCCGTCGACGGCGGTGCGCCGTTCGCCGCCGCCGGCGGATTTTTCCGGATCGCGCGCGCGGGGCGCGGCGGCGAGGCGTTCGGTCAGGGCGGCCATTTCCGCCAGCAGCGCATCGTCGGCGCCGGCGGGCTCGATCCCGTGCGCACGGACGCCGGCGATCACGCCGCGCATGCGGTCGAGGCTGCGCAGCAGGAGTTCGCAGGAGGCGGCGGGTGCGCCGTCCAGCGCACGGGAAAGCAGCGCTTCGCCGGCTTCGACGAGGGCGGTGAGGCGGGCGAGCCCAAGAAAACCGCAAGCGCCCTTGATGGTGTGCAGCTGGCGCAGCGCGGCCTGCGCCGGTGCGCGGGCCGCCGGATCGGCCTCCAGGCGCAACAGCGCGGTTTCCATCTCTTCGAGGCCGTGGGCGGCCTCGGCCAGAAAATCCGAAAGAAGCTCGTCCATGATCGCCCGTCGGCAGCGGATGTGCCGAGGGCGATGCTCGCGGGATTGCGTTAATTAGGCTCTAAGATTGCTCAACAAGACCTAGAAACGGGGCGCCTTTGAGCGTGAACGCGACGCGCGCGCCCTCTGCTTCCATCGCGATTTCGGCGCCCGCCTGGCGCGCCATGATCGCCGTCAGCAACGGCTGCACGTTGAGCGCCACGCCTTCCTCGGTGAACTCGCCATTGAGGGCGGCGGCGATGTCCGGCCGCAGCCGCGCGCGCTCGCCCACGGCAAGGATGCGCAGGGAGTCGTTGCCGGCGGCCAGGGTCACCACGCCGCCCTTCGGCAGGCAGTCGTTGGCGATCAGCAGCAGGTTGAGCGTGATGCGGACGAAGGGGCGGGGCGCGGAAATCTCCGGCGCACGCCAATCGAGGCTGGCCTTAAAGGTGGCGTAGAGGCCTTCGGCCGCCGCGCGCGCCGCGCTGACAGAGGAGACGCCGTCCCCCGCGAGCGCGCCGCCGAGGGCGTGGCGGTAGAAATCGAGCTTGGCGTGCGCCTTGGCGACGCCGTTCTCCAGCAGCGAAAACGCCTCGGGATCGGAAACGTCGCCCTGCTTCAGCAGCTCGACACCGTGCATCATCGCGGTCATCGGGCCCATGATGTCGTGGCACAGTTTCGAAGCCACGAGCTCGGCCAGCCGCACCTGCTCCATCCGCGCCGCCTCCATCCCAGAATCCAGAAGGATAGGTGATTCGGCGGCGCGGGCCCGCAGGCTATTTCGGGCAGAAACTCGGGGCCGGGATCGACCCGGCGCGCCTTTTCCACACCCCGCTCTCGTCGCGGTAATATTGGCCTTCGCCGACCCGCTGGGCGAACAGGGTGCAGGCGGTGGCCCCGGCGACCTCCTGAACGCTGACCCCGCGCTTTGCCGCCAGATCGGTGTAGGCGGCGCGGCGCTTGATGTTGATCTGATCGACCTGGGCGCGGATGGCGGCGTCGCCCGCGCCGTCCACCACGCCCATAAAGCCATCCGCCTGCTCGCCCGCCTTCAGGCTGGCGCGGAGGGCGGCGGCTTCGTCGGCCTGGGCGGCGGCGGGACTGGGGGCGGCCACAAGGGCTAGGGCGAGAAGCCCGCCCGAAACTGCGCCAGAAATTGCGCGAACGATCATCGCTTTCACTCCCCTTGACCGACCTGGCCTAGAACACGCCGGGATTGGATTTGACGAGATCCTGCACGTCTCGTTCGAGGCGAACGACCACTTCCTGCTTAATGTTGACGTTGAGATTGATCTCGATCGGCTTGTCCGGCGCGCGCACCTGCACGCACGCCGCGCATGCCGCCACGCCTGCGAGGACGATCCATTGCCGCGCCATCCGGGTCTCCTTCGCTTCGCGCCGACGCACTCATCCGATCCTGGCCGCCCGGTCAATCCCGCAGCTATGACGCCCTGCGGAGGCTGAACGGGGGCTGAAGCGCGTCAGTTCCGCGGTGTTTCCGCCGGGACGGGTGCGCCCGCCACCTCGGCGGAGATTTCCGGCGCGGCTTCCTCCAGCAGCTTGCGCGCGTCGGAAAAGCCGGCGGCCGACCGCGCCAGCGCGAAGAAGGGCGCGCGCACGCTGACATTGAACTTGAACGGGACGCCGACGAGACGGACGACGCCCCCGGTTCCGCCGCCTTGCGCCACCGGCTCGCGGTTGCGCCCGGAGAACGCGATCTGGGTGACCAATTCGTCGTCGAGCGCGCCGTCGATATCGAGCGTCAATGCGTCGTAGCGGAAGGAGCGCAGCGCATCGAACGCCATCTGGGCTGCGCCAGTCTGCTGCAGGTCGGAGGCGTATTGGATGACCCCGCCGGCAGGCCCCGCCGTCAGCTCGCCATGCTCGATGCGCCCGCCTTTTTTGGTGAACATGAGCGGCATCCGGCCGGAGACGACACCGGTGGCGGTGAGCCCCTTCACGTTGAGCTGGCGCGTAAGCTCCGCCACGTCGACATCCGCGAGTCTCAACGTCATACGGTTTTCCTCGCCGGCGAAGGCGATCGTCGTCGGTTCGATCGCCAGCACGCCGCCGAGGAACGGCCAGCGCGCGTCTTCCAGGCGCGCCTGCTGATCGCGCAGCAACTGGAACTGGATCACGCCGTCGCGCACGGGCACGCCGGGATTGATCAGGGCGGTGCGCACGATCTGGCCGGGCGGGGTGGTCAGGGCGAGGAAATCGTCGAACGTCACCGCGCCTTGAATGCCTTCGATCGGGCCGAGCGCGATGGTGGCGAGGGAAATGTTCTTCGGCGTGACGACGGCGCCGGTGGCGAAGGCGTCCTGCGTCCAGCGCGCGGTGATGTCGGCGTCCAGCGGGCCGCGCACAATGTCCATCACGCCGCGCGTCAACTCGCTGATCTGGTACGGCTGCAGCGCTGAGGAAAACTGCAGATCGCGCGCCTGCGCGCGCGCTTCGCCGGCCCCGGTTTTGAGCACATGGCGCACGGTGAAAGCGCCGAGGCGCGCTTCGCCGTTCTCCAGCCGGATCACGCCCTTGGCAAAGGCTTCGCCGCCATCGAGGCCGCCGGCGATCTCCCGCAGCCGCAGCGGATGGATGACGGGCCGCGCGCTGGGATCGAGCACGCGCGCGGCGCCGTTCCGCAGCGCCAGGCGCACGCCGCCGCGCGCGGGTTCCGCGCTCCAGCGCGCGTTCAGCGCTTCAAGGCGCGGGCCGACGCTCGAATCGACGACCCAGACGTCGGCGAGCGCGCCGTCTGCGCGCCAGGTTTCGCCGCCGCGATAGAGCGCGTCGATGCGCGCGCCGCGCACCGTCACCGTGCGTGCGGGATCGAACGCGATGGCGAGGGTCAAATCCTCCGCCTCCGCGCGCGCCTGCGGCGCATCGGTTTGGCCGGAAAGCAAAGCCGCGATGCGCCCCGCCGTGAAGCGCGCGGGCTTGGCGCCCATCCGGCCGGCAAGCGCGAGGCGATCGAAGGTGAAGCCGCCGCTCAGGTGGCCTTGCGCATCCGCGGCGGCGAACGCGCCGCCCTCGGCGGGGCAGGGCGCAAGCTGGGCATTGTCGAATGTGAGGCCGAACGCGTCGATGCGCTTGGCGGCGATGTGCGGGCAGGCCCCGCCGCTGGGCTCGACGCGGAAACCGTCGCTGAAGCGCGCCGCCAGCTGCACGGGAATGACCGCCTCGGTAAGCTGCATGCCGGCGAGCGGGCCGGTGACGGTCGTCGCGCCATCCAGCTTCAGCACGCCGCTCTGCAGATCGAACGCGATGGCTTCCGCGCGCAAGGCGGCGCCAGGCGCGCGCCAGTCCGCGATTGCGGCTTGGCCGATCACGGTCAGCGGCGCCGTGGCGAAGCGCGCGATGTCGGCGCGGAGAGTTGGCGCGCCTGGGCCGGCCAGCGTGAGCCGCGCCGCGCCGCTCACCTCGCCGCGCGGAAGCACGATCCCCAAGGGCGGGCCGGCGATCGGCGACACGGTGAGCGCGACGCCGCTTGCGGCGCGTAGATCGCCGCCGTGCGCGGCGAGGCGGCCCTGTCCCTTCGCCCAGGCGAAATCCAGCGGCGCGGCGACGGTGAAATCCATGAGCGCGCGATCGAAGGCGGCTTTCGCTTGCGCCGTCAGCGGCGCCAGCGGCGTGCCGCCGAGCGCCGGCAGGCGCGTCAGCAGCGCGCGCCGAGCGGCGGGTTCTGCGCTGGCGCGGGCGGCGAGCTGGCCCTGTGCAGCAATGTTGAGCGCGCCGTCGTAGCGTGCGGAGGCCGGCCCTTCGAGGCGCGCGGCGCGCAAGGCGTAGCCATCCTGCGTGAAGCGATCCGCGGTGAGGATGTAGCGTCCCTGCGCATCCGCGGCGCCGCCCTGCGCGGTGAACTGCAGATTGGCGCCGGCGGCGCGTGTGCGCGCGCCTTGCGCCGCGGGCAGGGCGGCGCTGACGGCGGCGCGCCAGGCTTCCGGCGAAAATCCCGGACCAAAACGGCTGATGGCGATCCGTGCGTGCGCCTGCGGCGCGGCGAAATGCACGCCGTACGCATCCGCGCCGCCGGCGTTCGCCGAAAACGCTGCTTGCGCGCTGGCGAGATCGATCGGCGCATCCGCCTGCGCCCGCAGCGACGGCGCATCGAGCGTCGCGGCGCCGCGCCATTCCAGCGACGCGGCGGAAAGCGCGGCGCGCAGCGCGACGCGGCCGGCGCGCGATTGCGCAGAGATTTCGCCCGCAAGGCTTTTCATGCCGCCGCCTTCGCCTTGCATGTCGCCGGGGCGCACGCGCAGAAGCGCTGTAAAATCGCGGCGCAGCGCGCCCTGCGCTTCGCCTTCGAGGATGCTGACGCCGAGGGGCGATTCCACAATCAGGCGAAGATCGCGCGCGTTGATCGTCCAATCAGGCACGCGCGCCTGCCTGGCGGGCCCGGTTGTGCGAAACTTGTCGAATGCGCCGAGCGACAATCCCTTTCCCGAAACGCGCGCCCGCAGCACAGCGCCTTCCAGGCGCACGCCGGTGATCGTGAACGCGCCGCGCCAGGACACGGTGATCCGTCGCGCCGTCAGGTCGGGCGCGGCGGGCGGGCCCGCCCGCACGTCGGCGAGCTCAAGGCCGGCGAAATCGAGTTTCCTCAGCTTGAGCGCCGTGGGTTCGCCCGGCGCGCTCAGCGCCTGGCGCAGCGCGAACTCGCCCAGCGGCAGGCGTGCAGCCCAGACGCCGCCGAGCAGTGCTGCGGCGCCCAGGCCCGCGCCCGCGAACAGCAGGCGGCGATGGCCTGCCCTCGCGGTGGTTTCTTCCTGCGCCGCCGCGTTCTCGCTCATCTCTTCCGCGTTCGCCGTTCTGCGCCGCAATTGTATCCGACTCGCGCCCGCCCGCGGCGCGTGGATTGCAGGCCTGCCTGCGTGTGGCCTAATTGCCAGGGTTAACGTTCTTTAGCGATTTGATGCAGAAACTATCCATCACCGCCGCCCAGGAGCCAGTCTGAATGGGAATGCCTCGCCTGGACCTGCTGTTCCCCGGATTCGCCGGCAAGCGCGCGCTGGCGGTCGGCGTGGCGGCGGCTGCGCTGGCGATCGGCGGCGCGGGATATTTCGCGCTGAAGGGGCAGGGGCCGAACGGCGACGCCGCGGCGGCGCTCGAAAAGGCCTCGCGCGAGGCCGAACACGAAGCCTTCACCACCGCGCTGCAGACGCGCGAAGCCGAAACGATCGAGGTGGCGCGCGGGGAATCGCTGGCGCTGGTGCTGTCGCGCGCGGGCGCGCCGTGGGCGGACGTGAACGCCGCCGTGATGGCGGTGGCGCAAGTCTACAATCCGCGCCAGTTGCGCCCGGGGCAGAATGTCGAAGTGTATTTCCGCACCGATGGCGAAGAGGCGCGGCTCACCGGGCTTGCGTTCCGCGCCGATGCGGCGGCTTCCGTCACCGTCGGCCGCGGGGCGGACGGGCAATTCTGGGCGCGGGAATTCACCACGCCGTGGGCGATGACGGTCACGCACATCAAGGCGAAGATCAACGATTCGCTCTATCAGTCGGCGCTGGCGGCGGGCGCCAGCGAGCAGGAGGTGGCCGCCCTTTCCGACGTGTTCGCTTATGACGTCGACTTCCAGCGCGACATCCAGCCCGGCGATGAATTCGAGCTGCTGTTCGACCGCTATGTCGACGACGACGGGCGCACCATTCGCACCGACAATCTGCGCTACGCCGCTCTCAACACGCGGCGCGGTCCGAAGGCCTATTATTATTTCCAGGGGCCGGAGGAGAAGCAGGGCTCCTGGTATGATCAGAGCGGCCGTTCGGCGCGCAAATTTCTGATGAAGACGCCGATCGATGGCGCGCGGCTCACCTCCGGCTTCGGCATGCGGCTGCACCCGATCCTCGGCTATTCGAAGATGCACCGCGGCGTCGATTTCGGCGCCGGCACGGGCACGCCGATCCGCGCCGCGGGCGATGGCGTGGTCGTGCGCGCCAGCTATTTCGGCTCGTACGGCAATTATGTGCGTATCCGCCACGAGAACCGCTACGAGACGGCGTACGCGCACATGTCGCGCTTTGGCGCGGGCATGCGCGCCGGCGCGCGCGTGCGCCAGGGGCAGATCATCGGCTTCGTCGGGTCCACAGGGCGCGCGACGGGGCCGCACCTGCATTACGAAGTGCTCTACAAGAACGCGCAGGTGAATCCGGTGACCTTGAAACTCGCCACCGGGCGCAATCTCGCCGGGCGCGAACTCGACATGTTCAAGCAGGAGCGCGACCGGATCGATGCGGCGCGCAACGGCGGCGCGAACACCGCGCTGATCGCCAGCGCATCGAGCCCCGGCGTCAGCCCGGATCTGCGCGGCGGGCTGGAATAAGGCGCCTTATCAGGGGAAAGCGCGCTTCCGCGAGGATTGCGAGCGCGGGGACCAGCCACGCCATGCGCGCCTGATAGCGGGGGAACGGCCCGGAGATCACGCCGCAGACGACGGCGTTGACCGCGAGCCCAGCGAGGATAAGGCCGGCGGCCAGCCAGAACAGCTTCCAATCGCGCGCATCCTCTTCTGCGAGGCGCCATTCGCGCCGCGCCCGCGCCGCGAGCGCCAGTGCGAGATAGAGGCCGGCGGCGATCACCACAGCGATATGCGCCACCGTCATCGCTTGCAGCGGTAGGCGCGCGACGCATTTCTTCGCGCCCTCCGGACAGCCGTTGATGCGCTCGATCACCTGGCGAAGATAGAAATCCGGGGGATAGGTGAGCCAGTAGCGACCGTCGATCTTGAAGCCTTCATCGAGGCCCAGCGCGATGAATTGCTCGCCCGCGTTGGCGAGCGAAGCGACCGCCTGGGATGCGGGCTTGTGCAGCAGCACGTCGATCACGAAGCGCGGCTGTTCGGCGATCAGCGCGATGCGCGTCGGCAAATCGGAGGAGGTGTAGACGCCGGTTTTCTTGTCCCAGCCCCACAGGATCGTGTCGCCATTATCGAGACGGCGGTCCTTGAAGGCGCATAGGCGATAGCGGTTCGGCTCCTTGGCGCAGGCTTCTCGCAGATAGATGCGGCCCGGGCCATCGGCCAGCACGCGCGCGGTGAGGAAAGGTGGCGCGCGCTGCGGGGTTTTGCTGATGCTGTTGAGGCCCAGATAGAGGCCGACAAACAGCGCGGTTACCGCCAGCGCCGCCCCGCCGAGACGCGCGGCGCGCCGGCCGCGCACCGGATCGGCGAACCAGATCGCGGCGGCGGCGAGCGGCGTCAGCACCAGCGCGGCCATGAAATGCGAAGCGTGCAAGGTGAGCGAGAAGACCAGCAGCACCCAGCTCCAGCTCATTTCGCGCCAGGTCAGCCGGTCGGCGTAGACGAACAGCGCCGCCGCCAGCGCCAGCGCCAACCCGCCGAACACGTCCGGCATGGCGAAGCCGACGAACAAGGGCAGCGCCGAACCCACAGTGAGCGCTGCGATCAGCGCCGCGAACGTGCGCCCGGCGGCGGCCGGCGCGATCGCTTTCGCCAGCACGCGCAACGCGAACGCGGCGGCCAGCGCCTGAAGCGCCACGACCGCCCAGATCGTGCCCAGCGCGTCAACCGCGATCAGCGGCACGCCGTAATAGGGCGAACGCGCCGCGAGATACGTGTCGGAAAGCTCGGAGGCGCCTTGGCGCCGGCCGATCATCGCGTAAAGCGCACGGTAGCCGGCCTGGAAATACGTGCCGGTATCCGTGAACAGGAACGGCACGCGGTTGTAGAGAATCGGCGAGATGAGCGCGAGCGCGCCCAGAATGAGCTGCGCCGCCGGCTGCTTGAGTATCGCGCCGCCCGCCCGCAGCAGCGGGCGCAGCCGTTCCGCCGTCATGCTGGAAAGGGCGCGGCGGCTCAGGCCGCCGACGCTGCCTGCGCTTCCTGCGGATCGCGAAGGACGTAGCCGCGGCCCCATACCGTCTCGATATAATGATCGCCGGCGGCGGCTTGCAGCTTTTTACGCAGCTTGCAGATAAAGACGTCGATAATTTTGAGTTCCGGCTCGTCCATCCCGCCATAGAGATGGTTCAGGAACATTTCCTTGGTGAGCGTGGTGCCTTTGCGCAGCGAGAGCAGCTCCAGCATCTGGTATTCCTTGCCGGTGAGATGGACGCGCTGGGCGTTCACTTCCACGGTCTTGGCGTCGAGATTGACGACGATATCGCCCGTCTTGATTACCGATTGGGCGTGGCCCTTCGAACGGCGGACAATGGCGTTGATGCGGGCGACCAATTCGTCCTTGTTGAAAGGCTTGGTCATGTAATCGTCGGCGCCGTAGCCGAGGCCGCGCACCTTGTTGTCGATATCGGCGTTGCCCGAGAGGATCAGGATCGGCGTGTTCACGCGCGCGACGCGCAGCTGCTTCAAGACCTCGAAGCCTGGCATGTCGGGCAGGGTGAGATCGAGCAGAATGATATCGTAATCGTAGAGCTTGCCGAGATCGACGCCCTCTTCGCCGAGGTCCGTCGAATAGATGTTGAAACCTTCGGATTTCAGCATCAGCTCGATGCCTTGCGCCGTCGCGCTATCGTCCTCGATCAACAGAACCCGCATCGCGCCTTAGCTCCGGTTCCGCGCTCCTGATGGACGCGGTTAAGATTAGTTATCGGGGGCAAAGGTTAACAAATTTACTCAGAGTCCGGATAATTCGGGTAAGGAACATTTCCCAACCCTATCGCCGCACCCTGATCCCAGCCCCGAATCAGAGCGTCCAGTTGGTGAATCGGTTCGCAGAATCACGCAAGAGCTGCGGCAAGATTTTGCCACAAAATGTAGCGAATGGCTCGAGGCGAAGACCCAGATACGGGGTTAAGTAGCTGTTAAGGAAGAGGTTATTGACTGCCTATTAACCAAAGCGAACGAAGGAACTAGGCCGAAATCGCAGGCGGGCGCCGTCTACGGATGATCCGGACTCTGATTTTCCGAGTCCGTCCTAATTTACGAGAGCCCAAAGGCCGATGCCCCAGCGCACGCTCACCCGTCTCGCGCAAGACATCGCAACGTTTGAGCCGCGTAAATTCTCCGGCCGCGTTTCGGGCGTGAACGGCTTGCTGATCGAAGCGACGGGGCCGGAGGAGGCATTGGCGCTGGGCGCGCGCGCACTGCTCGACGGGCCGAACCCGGCGCGCGCCGAGATCGTCGGCTTCCGCGACGGGCGGGCGCTGCTGCTGCCGTTCGATTCCGCGCTGCATCTGCGCCCCGGCGCGCCGGTGCGCCTGGAGGGGCAGCCGGGCGTGACGCGGCCGAACGCCGGTTGGCTCGGCCGCGTGGTCGATGCATTCGGCGCGCCGATCGACGGCAAGGGCCCGCTGCCGGAAGGGCGCAAGGGCCATATCGTCGACGCCGGCCCGCCGCCCGCGCACGACCGCGCGCGCGTCGGCGCGAAGCTCGACACCGGCGTGAAGGCGATCGACGCGTTCGCCGCGATCTGCCGCGGGCAGCGCATGGGCGTGTTCGCCGGATCGGGCGTCGGCAAATCGGTGCTGATGTCGATGCTGGCGCGCGGCGCCGCGGCCGATGTCATCGTGATCGCGCTGATCGGCGAGCGCGGGCGCGAGGTGAAGGAATTCATCGAGGACACGCTCGGGCCCGAAGGCTTGGCGCGCGCCGTGGTGGTGGTGGCGACGTCGGACGAGCCGGCGGCGCGCCGCCGACTGGCCGCGCGCCAGGCCGCCGCGATCGCCGAGCATTTCCGCGACGAAGGGCTCGACGTGCTCTGGATGCTCGACAGCGTGACGCGTTTCGCGATGGCGCAGCGCGAGATCGGGCTTTCCGCCGGCGAACCGCCGACGACGAAGGGATACACGCCCTCCGTGTTCGCGGAATTGCCGCGTCTGCTCGAGCGTGCGGGGCCGGGGCCGGAAAATCATCGCGGCAAGGCCGGCTCGATCACGGGCGTGTTCACCGTGCTGGTCGACGGCGACGATCACAACGAGCCGATTGCGGACTCGGTGCGCTCGATCCTCGACGGGCATATCGTGATGGAGCGGCGTGTGGCCGAACGCGGGCGCTATCCGGCGATCAACGTGCTCAAATCCATCTCGCGGCTGATGCCGATGTGCCATGACGCGCGGGAGAATGCGCTTGTCGCCCAGGCGCGCGCGCTGATGAGCGCCTACGCCGACATGGAAGAGCTGATCCGCATCGGCGCTTACAAGGCGGGCGCGGACGCGCAGCTCGACGAGGCGATCCGCCTGCGCCCGGTGCTGGAAGAATTCCTCGCGCAGGATCGCGACGCGCTGTTTCCCAGCGCGCACGCCTTTGCGATACTTGAAGCGGCGCTGGCGTCATGAGTGCTGCGGCTACACTCGCGCGCGTCGCCAAGAGCCGCGCGGAGGAAATCCAGCGCGCGCTGGCCGAAGCGGACGCCTACGCCGAGGCCTGCGCGCAGCGCATCGTGGCGCACGATGCGCGTGTGAAGGCCGAGCAGCAGGCCGCGGCGTCCTCGCCGTTCGCTTCGTATGCGGCGTATGCGACGGCGGCGCTGATCCGGCGTGCGGGCCTCGTCTCCGAGCATGCGCGCGCCACGGCGGAGGCGCAGGCGCTGCGCGCGACGCTGACGGAAGCGTTCGTGGAAATGAAGAAGCTGGAGACCTTGGCGGAAAACGAAATCGCCGCCGCGCGCGCCGAGGAGGCGCGCCGCGAACAGGCGGACCTCGACGAAACCGCAGGCCGCCGCGCGGGCTAGCGCGGCAGGCGTGGTTTGTTGTCCAGCGGGAAGAAGTGGAAATAGGGCTCGGCCTCGCGCAGCGCGCGCGCATAAGAAGGCCGCGCGATCAGGCGATCGAGATAGGCGGACGTCTTCGCCGCCAGCGGCGCGATCGGAACAATGAGATCGGCGAAGAACAAAGCCGGCGCTGCGGCGCAATCGGCGATCGTGAAGTCCGCGCCCAAAAGCCATTGATCGCCGACCTGGCGCTCGATCAGCGCGTAGCTGTCGCGCAGGCGCTTTTCATGTTGGCGCACGCCATAGGGATCGCGCGCATCTTCCGGACGCAGGCGATCAGCTACGATCTGCTGCATCGGGTAATGCACGTAATGATCGAGCAGGCGATCCCACAGGCGGGCGCGCCAGGCCGCATCCGGTTCGGCGGGGATGAGTTGCACGGCGCGGGGATAAAAGCTCTGCAGATACTCGATGATCACGCTGACTTCGCCGAGCGCCGCGCCGCGGGCGCTGTCTTCCAGCACCGGGATCTTGCCGATCGGCCAGAGCGCGAAGAAATCGGCGCGCGATTGCGCATCGCCGAAATTCACCGTCACGCGTTCGAACGGCAGCGCCATTTCGTAGAGGGCGATCAGCGCTTTGTGACAGAATGAGGAGAACGGATGCAGATGCAAAGTGAGCATGCGCGCGGCTCCCAGGATTGCCGCCCGCGTTGTGCCGGCGCGCGCGAACGGGATCAAGCTTGCACAGGTGCGGGGCTTGACGTCTGCACGCGCGCGCAGGCTCATGCGCCGAGGCGGCCACCACAGAACGAGGAGCAGCGATCATGCCTGCCACGCAAGGCGCTTTCGTCTGGTATGAAATGATGGCGGCGGACGCGGCCGCCGCGGCGGATTTCTACGCCGACGCCGTCGGCTGGACGGCGCGCGCGGCGGAAGGGGCGCCGATGCCCTACATCCTGTTCGCCGCGCCCGACGGGCAGGACGCGGCGGGGTGCATGGCGCTGCCGGCGGCGGCGCGCGAGGCGGGCGCCCATCCGTTCTGGCTCGGCTATGTGGCGGTCGACGATGTCGACGCCAGCGTGGCGAAAGCGCTGCAGCTTGGCGGCTCGGTGTACGCGCCGGCGGACGATATACCCGGCGTCGGCCGGTTTGCGATGCTGGGCGACCCGCAGGGCGCGGCGATCGGGATTTTCAAGTTCACGGCGCCGGGCATGGGCGATGCGGCCGGCATGGCGCCTGGGCATGGCGGCTGGCGTGAATTGTACGCGGCGGATGCGCCGGTGGTGTTCGATTTCTACGCCCAGTTGTTCGGCTGGACGAAGGGCGAAGCGATGCCGATGGGCGAGATGGGCGTCTATCAGATCATCCTGCACGGGGGCCAGATGCTTGGCGGCATGATGACGAAGCCCAAGGAAATGCCACG
This sequence comes from Hyphomonadaceae bacterium, assembly GCA_050246435.1. GTDB lineage: Bacteria > Pseudomonadota > Alphaproteobacteria > Caulobacterales > Aquidulcibacteraceae > JAKFWI01. The sequence continues at coordinate 10,884 of JBFWWB010000007.1, read as the reverse complement.
CCCGGCGTGGGGCTATTATTTTGTCGTCGACGGGATCGACGAGGCGGTCGCGCGCGTGACCAAACGCGGCGCGCAGATCATCAATGGCCCGATGGAGGTGCCCGGCGGCGGCTGGATCATCCAGGGGATCGATCCGCACGGCGCGATGTTCGCGCTGACGGGACCCAAATCGCGAGGCTAGCCCAGCATCAAACCTTCGGCGACGCGCATCGCGTCGTCGAACGCCTGGCTGGCGGGATGGCGCACGGGCAGCAAGGTTTGCGCGCGGATGGAATCCGGCACCCGCGGATCGCGCGTGACGATGCCGGCGAGCGCCGGACGGAAATGCAGATACGTCTCGCACGCTTTGGCGAGCTGCTCGTACACGCGCCGGCCGCTGGTGCGCTTCTCGGCCATGTTAACGACGACAAGCGGCGTCGGCCCGCCGTCGCCGCGCGACTGGCGGAAAATCTTGAGGAAGGCGTAGGCGTCGGTCAGCGCCGGAGGTTCCTCCGTGGTGACCACGACGCAGCGATCGGCCAGCCGCGCGAGGCGCATCACCTGCGGATCAACGCCGGCGGCGAGATCGAGCAGCAGCCGGTCGTAGTGCAGCGCCAGCGCAGAGACACCAGCGGCGATCTTGCCGACATCCTCCAGCGGCAGCGCCGCCAGCGCGCCGGAGCCGGAATGGCCGGGCAGCAGATCGAAGCCGCCGGATTTGCCGGCGCCGCCCATCACCGGAGTGACCGCATCGGGCAGTTCGATCCAGCCGCGCATGACGGCGGCGAGATCGGCCTGCGGACGCACGCCGAGCTGCACGTCGACATTGGCGAGGCCGAGATCGCCGTCGACCAGCAAGGTGCGCTTGGCGAGGCGGGCGTAAATGCTGGCCAAGGTGCACGAAAGCCACGTCTTGCCGACGCCGCCCTTGCCCGAGGCGATCGCGAAGATCGGCGCGGGCGGCGCGCGCCGCTGCAGCCCTGGCCCGTTCTGCGGGACGGTCTGCACGATCGGCGTCGCGGCGGGAGGGGCGGCGGACATCAGCATCCAGTTGTGCGCCAAGGATGCTTTAAGCTTGCTTAACCCTTGTCCGCGCACCGCAGAGCGCTAGAGGGTTGCCGCGCGCGTGGGAGACTGGCGATGGCGTTGGCGGGCAGGGCGTTCCTCTACAAGTACGACAACGGCATGGAGATCCTCGTCCGCTTCGAGGGGGCCGATCGCCTGGCTTGGGAAGCCGTCGCCGGGCCCGCCGCCGGCCAGCGCGGCGAGGAGCATATCTTCGCGGTGGAGGCCGCGCCCAACGTGCATCATGTCGGCTGGCTGGAGGCGAACAGCGGCACCACCGTGAGTCAGGTCCTGAACCTCGATACGATGCATTTCACCGCCTTCATCTCGTATGCGGTGGACGGCGGGCGCGAGGCGCATCTGGGCCAGGGCGCGCTCGAAGCGCGCTAGACGAGGCTCTGCGCGCCGTTAAGATATGGCGCGGGGGAACGGCCATGCTCGGCAGGTTCATCGCGTTTCTTGCCGCTTTGGCTGTTTGCGCGCTCCAGGCGCCGCAGGCCGCCGCCGCGCCGCGGGTGGCGCTGCTGGTCGGCAATGCGAACTACGCCGCAGCCCCCAAGCTCGCCAATCCCGTCGCCGATACGAAGCTTGTGGCCGAAGCGCTGCGCCGGGCGGGCTTCGCCACGGTTTCGCTCAATGCGGACATGACGAAATCCGCCTTCGAAGGCGCGCTGCGCACGTTCGCCAAGCAGGCTGACGGCGCGGAGGTGGCGTTGATCTATTACGCCGGGCACGGCCTGGAAGTGGGCGGGCGCAACTGGCTGATCCCGACGGACGCAACGCTCGCGGAGGAGCGCGATCTGCCCTACGAGGCGATCGATCTCGACATGGTGCTGAACGCGGTGGCCGGCGCGAAAGGGCTGCGCATGGTTGTGCTCGACGCGTGCCGGGACAATCCGTTTTCCCGCTCGATGCGCCGGCTGGGCACGACGCGCAGCCTGGTGAGCCGCGGCCTCGCGGAAGTGGAGGTGACGGGCACCTTGGTGCTCTACGCGCAGCGCGCCGGGGAAACCGCGAGTGACGGCGTGGGCGGCAACAGCCCGTTCGCCCGCGCGTTGGCGGCGCGCATTCCGCAGCCCGGCGTGGATATTCGCCTGATGGTGAGCCAGGTGCGCGACGACGTGCTGGCCGCCACCGCGCGCAAACAGGAACTGTTCTCCTACGGCTCGCTTCCAGGTGTGGAACTGGAGCTGGTGCCAGCCGTCGCGCGCCCGGCCGTGACAGACACACGGGAGTTCGACGCCTGGGGCGCGGCGTTGGACGCGAACACGATGGAGGCCTACCGCAGCTATCTCGCCGCGTTTCCGAGCGGGCGGTTCGCGACGCGCGCCAGCGCCGCCATCGCGCGCCTGGCGGCCGTCACCGCGTCTCCGCGCGCCGGCGGCGCGCCGCCGGCCGCCAAGCCGCAGCAATGCGGCGCCGAGAAGGATTTGGGCGACATGCCGAAAGGCGCGTCGGCCAGCGCCGCTGAAATGAAGGAGGCGTACGCGCGCTACACGCCGTGGGCGGCGGATACGACGCGCCGCCTGCAATGCGAGCGCGATCTGATCCTGAGAACCGAGCCGGCGTTCGCCGCCGAATACCGCCAACTCACCGCGCGCCTGAAAGATCCCGCGTTGAGCGCCGAACAGAAAGCCGCCGCCTGGGTGCGGGCGCAGGCCATCACGGAAACGCCGGAGTTCAAGCCCTATCAAGAGGCGGTGGATGCGTATAACGCCGGCGCAGCCTGGGCGCAGAAGGTATCGAATGCGTGGGCGGCGGAAATCAACGTGTACAACGCGCGCACGAAAACGCCGTAGCTATACGGCGCCCAGCGCTTTGAGGCGCGCTTTCGGATGCACCTCGTTCTGGCTCATCACGGTTGTCATCGGGCGGAAGCGCTCGATGAGGCTGCGCACGTACGGGCGAATGGCGGGCGAGGTGAGCAGGATAGGGCTCTCGCCCGAAGGCGCCGCACGCTCGAACGCGGCGCGCACGTCGGCCACGAATTGGTGTAGCTTTGAAGGCGCGAGCGCGAGCATCCGGTCGCCCTTGTCGCCGATGAGAGCTTCGGCGAATTCCTGCTCCCATGCCGGCGAAAGTGTGATGATCGGCAATGCGCCGTCGCCGCCGCGATGCTGGAACGACAGCTGACGCGCGAGGCGCGCGCGCACATGCTCGGTAATCGCCTGCAGATCGCGCGTGGTCGGCGCGGCTTCAGCGATCGCCTCCAGAATCGCGGCGAGATCGCGGATGGAGACGCGCTCTTTCAGTAGGTTCTGCAGGATGCGCTGCACGCCAGACCACGAGATGTGCGCGGGGGCCGCGTCCTCGATGAGGGTCTGCGTGTCCTTCGGCAATTCCTTGATGAGCTTCTTCGTCTCCGCAAAGGAGAGAAGATCGGCCATGTTCTCCTTGATGATCTCCGTTAGGTGCGTGGTGAGCACGGTGGCGGGATCGACGACGGTGTAGCCGCGGAAGGCCGCTTCCTCGCGCGCGTGCTCTTCGATCCATTTCGCATCGAGCCCGAAGGCGGGCTCCTTCACCGCTTCGCCCGGCAGTTGCACGCCCTGGCCGGAAGGGTCCATCGCCATCAGATGGCCGAGCTTCAGCCGCCCCTGGCCCGCTTCCAGCTCGCGCACGCGGATCGCGTAGTGATCGGATGGCAGGCTCACATTGTCGAGGATGCGCACCGGCGGCGTGACGAAGCCCAAATCCTGCGCCAGGCTTTTGCGCAGCGCCTTGATCTGATCGGTGAGGCGGCGGCCGTGCACGTCGTTAATCAGGGGCAGCAGTCCGAAACCCAATTCGATGCGCACCTCGTCCATCGCCAAAGCGGCGTTAGCGGGTTCTTCCGCGACGGGCTTTTCGGCAGCGGCGGCGCGCGCTTCGTCCGCTGTCTTGCGCACATTCTTGCGCAGATTCCAGGCGAGCGCGCCGCATCCGAAGGACAGCGCCCAGAACGGAATGATCGGCATGCCCGGCAACGCGCCGATCACGAACGCGCATGCCGAAACCATGCCGAGCGTTTGGGGATAGCCGGCGAGCTGCTTGGCGAACGCGGACGACGCCTGGCCCTCGACGCCGGCCTTGGAGACGAGCAGGCCCGCGGCCACCGAAATGATGAGCGCCGGCACCTGCGCGACCAGGCCGTCGCCGACGGTGAGGCGCGCGTAGGCGTCGCCGGCCTGCTCGAGAGAGAGGCCGTGGCTCGCCATGCCGATGACGATGCCGCCCACCATGTTGATCGCGGTGATGAGCAGGCCGGCGATCGCATCGCCGCGTACGAACTTGCTCGCGCCGTCCATCGCGCCGAAGAAATTGCTTTCGTCTTCCAGCTCCTTGCGGCGCTTGCGCGCGTCCGCCTCGTTGATCAGCCCGGAGGAGAGATCGGCGTCGATCGCCATCTGCTTGCCCGGCATCGAATCGAGGGTGAAGCGCGCGGCGACTTCGGCGATGCGCGTCGAACCGCGGGTGATCACCACGAAATTCACGATCACCAGGATGATGAAGACGATGATCCCGATGATGAAATTGCCGCCCATCACGAAATCGCCGAAGGCCGCGATCACCTGGCCGGCGGAATCCTTGCCGGTGTGGCCGTGGGTGAGCACGAGGCGCGTGGACGCGACATTGAGCGACAGGCGGAACAAAGTGGTGAGCAACAGCACCGCCGGGAAGGCGGTGAATTCCAGCGGCTTCTGGATCAGCAGCGAGGTGAGCAACACTAGAATGGAGACAGTGATCGAAAGCGCGAGCAGCATGTCCATCGCCCAGGCCGGCAACGGCGTGAGCAGGATCGCCAGAACGCCGAGGACGACGGCGGCGAGCGCCACGTCGCCGCGCAGCAGGCCGCGGCGCACCGCTTCGAGATTGAGGCCAGGAGCGGCCGCTGCTTCTGCCATGGTTGATTACGCGGCGCTGCCGAAGGCCGGCGCGGGCACGTCCACGCCGTCGTCGGAATATTGCTTGAGCTTGTTGCGCAAGGTGCGGATCGAGATGCCGAGGATATTGGCGGCGTGCGTGCGGTTGCCGAGGCAATGCTGCAGTGTCTCGAGGATCAAATCCTGCTCCACCTCCGCCACCGTGCGCCCCACCAGCGCGCGCGCCGCGGCCTCGACCGCGCGGGCGCTCGCCTCGTCGCGCGCATGGGAAACCGGCGCGCCGTCCGGCGCACGGATCGCTTCGGGGCCAACTTCCGCGCCGACCGACAGCAGCACCGCGCGGTGCATCGCGTTTTCCAGCTCGCGCACATTGCCGCGCCAGGGATGCGCCATGACCGTGTCCATCGCGGCCGCCGCCAGCGCGCGCGCGGGGCGGCCGTTGGCTTTGGCGTATTTTTCGATGAACGACTGGGCGAGGGCGGCCAGATCGTGGCGCCGCTCGCGCAGCGGCGGGATGTGCAGGTTCACCACGTTGAGGCGGTAGAGCAGATCCTGGCGGAATTCGCCGTCGCGCACGGCCTGGTTCAGATCGCGGTTGGACGTGGCGATGATGCGGATATCGACGCTGACGGGCTTGCCGCCGCCGACGCGATCGATCTGGCGCTCCTGAATCGCGCGCAGCAGCTTAGCCTGCAGGCGCGCGTCCATCTCGCTGATTTCATCGAGCAGCAAGGTGCCGCCGTGGGCTTCCTCGAATTTGCCGATGCGGCGCGCCACGGCGCCGGTGAAGGCGCCTTTCTCATGGCCGAACAATTCGCTTTCCAGCAGGTTTTCCGGAATTGCGGCGCAGTTGACGGCGATGAACGGCGCCTCGACGCGCTTCGAGCGGCGGTGCACGTAGCGCGCCATCACTTCCTTGCCGACGCCGGATTCGCCGGTGATCAGGATCGAGGCGTCCGAGCCGGCGATTTGATCGGCCATCGCGACAAGCGCCTTCATGCTCGGATCGTCGGCGATCATCGGGCGATCGTCGTCGCTGACGGCGGCGAGCACGGCTGCGATCAGCTCTGCGTCGGGCGGCAGCGGGATGAATTCCTTGGCGCCGGCGCGGATCGCGTTGGCGGCGGTGCGCGCGTCGGCGGCAATGCCGCAGGCGACCACAGGCACGCGGATGCGTTCGGCCTCGTTGGCGGCGATCAGGCCCGCGATGTCGAGCGCGCAATCCACCATCAGGAGATCGGCGCCGCGTCCCGCGCGCAGCGCGATGGTGGCCTGCGCCACGGTATCCACATGCGCGACCTTCGCGCCGCGATCCATGGCGATTTTCGTCGCCGCCGCGATCTGGCCGTTCAGCGGTCCGACTATGAGCACGCGCATCGCCGCTCTCCCTTCAATCCGTTGCGGCTCAGCCGCCTTCGCTGTCCTTGATGATTTCCGTCATCGTCACGCCCAGGCGTTCGTCGAGCACGACGACCTCGCCGCGCGCGACGAGACGATTGTTCACGTAGATGTCGATCGCTTCGCCGACCTTGCGGTCCAGCTCCAGCACCGAGCCGCGCGTGAGGCGCAAAAGCTGGGAGACGTCGACATTGGCCTTGCCGAGCACGGCCTGGATGTTCACCGGCACGTCATAGACGGGCGCGAGATCGGCGGCGGTTTTGCCGGCGCTGTTTTCCTCCGCCGTGGGCGGGGGCGGCGCGGAGCCTTCCAGCGGTTTGAGCTCCAGCTCGTCGGGCGCGCCTTCCATCAGCTCTGCTCCTCTTCCGCGGCCGCATCGAGCGCACGGCGCATCATGGTTTCGATATTGGCGAACACGGCGGCGCGGTCGTGCGCGATCGCGCCTTCGGCCCATTCGATGGCGACGTCACCGACGGGAACCGCAGGCTCCGCGCGCAGAATTAGCGCGCCTTCGTGGAAATGCTCGGCCTTGATCGCCTCGAGCCGCGGCTGCAGCGTTTCCGCCAGCGCCGGCGCTAGACGGACGACGAGGCGCGGCGCGCCGCGCAATTGCGCCATGACTTCGCCGAGGGCCGCCAGCACGCGCGCCTCGCCGTAGGCGTCGAGTGCTGCGTCGGCGGCCTTGCGGGCGGCGGCGAGGGCGAGTTCCGCCGCTTCCTCGCGCAGCGCGCGGCATTCCGCCTCGAGCCGGCCGTGCAGCGCCGTCATACTGGCGTTCAGCGCCTGCAGCGCCATGCGCGCGGCATGCTCGCTTTCCTGCTGGCCCTGGGCATAGGCCTCCGCGCGCGCGGAGGCCATTTCCTCGGCGGTGAATTGCGTGCGGAAGCCGTCGCCGTCGCGCACGATCTCGCCTTCTGGAGAGAAGACGGTTTCGAAGGTGAATTTGCGCGCCGCGGCCATTTTCGCCTCAGTAGATGAGTTCATCGTCGCCGCCGCCTTCGGCCATCATGATCTCGCCACGGGCGGCGAGGTCCTTGACCAGCAGCACGATGCGCGCCTGCGCGGCATCGACATCCTTGAGGCGCACCGGCCCCATCGAGGCCATTTCCTCCTTGAGCAGCTTGGTCGCGCGTTCGGACATGTTGGAGAAGAACATCTGGCGCAGATCGTCGGACGCGCCCTTGAGCGCCAAGGGCAGCACGTCTTTCGGGGCGACGCGCAGCAACGTCTGGAAGCCGCTGGAGTCGAGTTTTTTCAGGTCCTCGAACACGAACATCAGCGCGCGGATCTTGTCGGCGGACTCGCGGTTGCGTTCCTCGAGCGCGCCCAGGAAGCGCTGCTCCGTCTGCCGGTCGAAGGCGTTGAAGATTTCCGCCATCATCTCGTGGCTGTCGCGCTTGGAGGTGCGCGCGAGGTTCGACATGAATTCGGTGCGCAGCGTCTGTTCGATCTTGTCGAGGATTTCGCGCTGGATCGGCTCCATGCGCAGCATCCGCGACACGCATTCGATGGCGAAATCCTCCGGCAATTCGGCGAGAACGCGGCTTGCGTGCTCGGGCTTCACCTTGGAGAGGATGACGGCGACGGTCTGAGGGTATTCGTTCTTCAGATACGAGGCGAGCACCGTCTCGTTCACGTTGCCCAGCTTTTCCCACATCGTGCGCCCTGCGGGGCCGCGGATTTCCTCCATCAGGGTCTCGACCTTGTCGGACGAGAGGAAGGAGGTGAGCAGGCGCTGGGTGGCGTCGAGCGAGCCGACGAGCGTGCCGGAGCCGGAAAGCTTCTGGACGAACTCGATGATCAATTGTTCGACGACATGCGCGGAGACAACGCCCAGCTGCGCCATCGCGTGGGAGACCTCCTTGATCTCCTCGTCGTCCAGCAGCTTCCAAAGCCGCGCCGCGTCGTCGCCCAGAGTGAGCAGGATGACGGCCGCGCGCGAGGGGCCGCTCAGCTCCTGGATCGTGTCGATCACCTGCTTGTCGGTGCGGCGGGCGGGGACCGGCATGGCGTCAGATCGCGTTGTTCAACCAGCCCCGAATGATCGAGGCGGATTCTTCGGGATGGGATTCGACGACTTCGCCGATCTTCTTCGTGGAGCTGGCGCGCACCTGACCGCGGATGCGCGCGACGTCGATCAGGGGTTCCGGCTCCGGCGCGGAAGGACCGGGCAGGGCGTTCGCCATCGGTACCGCCGCGCCGGCCGCCGCGGCCCCGATGACGACCTGGGGCGCAGCGCCCGCCGGCGCCGCCATCTGCAGCTGCGCCTGCGTTTGCATCTGCATGGCGGCGCCCTCCGCGCCGGCCGGCGCCTCCAGCAGCGCTACTGCCGTGGGTTTCACGAGGCCGCCGATCAGCGGACGCAGCACGAAAATGATGAGCGCCAGCGCCGCGATCAGCGCCGCGCCGATTTCGGCGCCGCGCATAATGTCGCCGGAAGCGAAATCGAGCAGGCCAGGCTTCTTGCTTTCCGCGCCGACCACCGCGGCGCGCGCGAAGCGCACCGCCACGACCTCCACCTTGTCGCCGCGGGCTTCGTCGTAGCCGACGGCCGAGCGCACCAGAGCGGTGATGCGGGCAATGTCGTCCGCCGAGCGCGCCGTCCAGGTCGGATCGCCCTTGCCGTCGGCGGCGGGCGTGGTCACGCCGTCGACCGCGACGGCGACGGAAAGCTTGCGGATGCGGCCGCTTTCGAGCGTTTCGCTCTTCGTCGTCTTCGAGATCTCGTAGTTGACGATTTCCTCGCTGCGCGAGGAAGCGTTGGCGTCTTCGCCCGTCCCAGAGGAGGAGCCGGCTCCGCCGGGCACGTTATTGGCGACGCTGGCGCCGTCTTTGACGCCGCCATTCTTTTCCTGCGAGGTTTCCTCGACCGTCTGCGTCGAACGCACGACGCGGCCTTCCGGATCGTAGGTTTCGGAATTCTGCGTCACACGGTTCAGATCGAGATCGGCGGTGACCTGCACGCGCGCCGCGCCGGGGCCGACGACGCCTTCCACAATGTCCTGAACGGTGCGGCGGATGCGGTCCTCCATCGCCGTTTGACGCGTGTCGACGCCATCGGAGCCGAGCGCCTCCTCGCCCTGCTGGGCGGCGGCGAGCAGCCGGCCGGTTTCATCGAGGATGGTGACTTTCGCCGGCGAAAGTCCCGGCGTCGCGCTGGCCACAAGATTGCGCACCGCGCGCACCTCGCCGGGGGCGAGCTGCTCGCGGTTGAGCTTCAGCACGATCGAGGCGGTGGGTTCGAGCTTGTCGCGCTCGAACAATTGGCGCTCCGGGATCACCAGATGCACGCGCGCGGATTCCACGCCGTCGAGCGAGGCGATGGAGCGCGCCAGTTCGCCTTCGAGCGCGCGCAAGCGATTAATGTTCTGGACGAATTGGGAGGAGCCGAGGGCATCCGGCTTGTCGAAAATTTCGTAGCCGACTGAGCCGCGCGAGGGCAGGCCGTCGGCCGACAGCATCATCCGCGCGCTCAACACTTTCGAGCGCGGCACGAAGATCGTGCTGCCGTCGCCGCGCAATTCGTATGGGATGGAGGCCTGTTCGAGTTTGGCGGTGATCGCGCCCGCCTCTTTCATGTCGACGCCGGAAAACAGCAGCGCCTTCTGCTCCGCGCCCATGTTGAACACGACGCCGAAAATCAGCGAGGCAACGAGCGCGGTGGCACCCAGCGCGGCGATGATCCGCGCAGGCCCCGATTGCAGCAGCAGACGAACGAGATTGTTCACGCGCGGCCCCCGCGAGCGGGGCGCGCCCGCTCGCTGGGCAGAAATTGCCTAGAGCGCGTGAAGCATTGGTTAATTGCGCGGAAACCATGCGGCCGCGGCCGCGCGGGCGCTAGGGCCCGGCGGCGCGGCGGCGGCCTTCAGCGGGGCGAGCCTTCAGGCGGGCTCGTGCTGGCGGTATTGCTGCAAACGCGTGGTGCGCAGGCCGGCGAGGCCGTGCTGCTCGATCGCGGCGCGCCAGGCGTCGAACTCTTCGAGCGTCAAGCTGTAACGCTTGCACGCGTCTTCGAGCGTCAACAGCCCGCCGCGCACGGCGGCGACCACTTCAGCCTTGCGCCGGATCACCCAGCGCGTCGTATTCGCCGGCGGCAGATCGGCCAGCGTGAGGGGGTTCCCATCCGGACCCATCACCATTCCCTCGGTGCGACGGTGCTTCTGCATCGCGCCTCTCCTTGTTGTAGAGGGCGGTTATACACGCGATGCCTGAAAAGACTGCTAAAACAGGAAGTTAACATCCCTTAGCAACCTGTTTCATTCTGGGCCGGAAATGTCATCGGATTAACGGCTCATCAGCGTTTGATGCGGATCAGTTCGTCGAGCATGTCGTCGGCGGTGGTGATGATCTTCGAGCACGCCGAATAGGCGCGCTGCGTGGTGATCATGCTGGTGAATTCGGTGCCGAGATCGACGTTCGAGGCCTCGAGCGCGTTCGACTGGATCGGGCCCGAGCCCCCCGAACCCGGCGCGTTCAAGGTGAATTGCCCGCTGTCGAGCGTGACGCGGTAGCCGCCGCCGCGCTCTGGGCGCAGGCCCGCCGGATTGAGGAAGGTGGCGACAGGGATGAGATACAAGGG